>CAJBOO010000066.1 GCA_903956845.1 uncultured Burkholderiales bacterium | reverse complement strand
TGGGCATTGTGGCCTGTGTGTTGGGTGTGGTGAAAACCATGGGTGCGATTGACCAACCTCCACCGGTGCTGGGAGCCTTGATTGGTTCTGCGCTGGTCGGTACCTTCATGGGCGTGTTGTTGGCCTATGGTGTGGCGGGCCCCTTTGCCATTCGCATTGGCCAAGTCATCGACGAAGACGGTGAAATTTTGAAATGCGTGCAGCAACTCATTGTGGCCAACCTGCATGGTCACCCTATGCCCTTGGTCATTGAGGCTGCCCGATCGGTGATCAACCACCACAACAAGCCGTCCTTCGGTGAAATTTTTGACGGCATGCGAGGCAAGTAACCATGGCTGACGAGAAAGCCGCCACGGAAGATCCAGCAGCCGCTGCTGCGGCTTCTGCCGACGCTGCCCCGGACGCGCCGCCTGAGGCGCCGCCTGCAGCGGATGGTGCTGCGCCTGCGGCCGAGGCCCTGGCCCCGGTCATCATCATCAAGAAAATTGAAGACGGCCACGGTGGTGCCCACGGTGGTGCTTGGAAGATTGCGCTGGCCGACATGATGACCGCCATGATGGCGTTCTTCTTGTTGATGTGGTTGTTGGGCGCATCCAATGCCGACCAACGCAAAAGCATTGCCGACTATTTCAAACCCACGTCCCACAGCCTGGTCCCGGTCGGCCAGTTGGCTGGTTCCAATGGTGTCTTGGGTGGCCGCTCCATCATCGACCCCGATGCCTTTCCTTATGCCGCACGTCAAACCGGTTTGCTGGAGCGTTTGACGCCCAAGTCGGAAGGTGGCCCCAACCCCGACACCGACCCCGGTCCTGAAAATGAAAACGAAGCCAAAGACCCGTCCAAAGGCGGCAAAGGCGAGGGCCTGGGCTCGGGTGAGGGCGGACAGGGCGAGGGCGGCAGCGACCCCGACAAATTGAGCAAAGCCGAACGCAAAGCGATTGCCGAGCAACAAGACAAAGAAAACTTTGAAAAACTCGAGCAAGAACTCAAAGAAAAACTGTCCGAAAACAAAAAATTTGAGTCGCTGAAAGACAAAGTGGCGATCAGCCGCGACAAGGATGGCCTGCGCATTGAAATCATTGACAACGCCGACTTCGCCATGTTCCCAAGCGGCGCTGCAGGCATGCAAGGCAAAGCCTCTGCCCTGATTGGGGAAGTAGCCGCCTCGTTGGCGGGCATGCCCAACCAAGTGGCCATCCGCGGACACACGGACGCTGTGCCTTTCCAAAACGTTGAAGGCAAAAACAACTGGTCCTTGTCCGCTGAGCGTGCGGAAGCCACACGTCAAGTGCTGCAGAAAAAAGGCATCAAGGAAGAGCGTTTCAAGCGGATTGAAGGCGTGGCCGATACCGACCCGTTCAACCCGAAAGACAAGTTTGACCCACGCAACCGGCGCATGAGCATCACCGTGCTCAACCAAGATCCGAAATAAGGATCGGTGTTCGCCGATCGTCCAGGCCTTAAGCGGTTCGCAGCTCGTATTTGTTGATCTTCTCGATCAAGGTGGTGCGCTGCAAGTTCAGCAGTTTGGCGGTGCGAGACACATTGCCTTGCGAGCGCTCGAGAGCTTGCTCGATGATGTTGCGCTCTATTTCTGCCAGGCGGTCTTTCAAAGAGATGCCTTCTGGCGGCAAGTGCGGCATGCCTTGCGCCAGCATGATGATGCTTTCAATTTCGTTGTCTTGCGGTTCGGGTTGGTCGGGCAGCAAATCGACCGACACCGCGCCAGAGGCCGCCATCTCGGCCAACACCTCGGGCGGGGGCGTCATTTCTTGCGCGAACACCACGGGGCCGTTGCGGGT
>CAJBOO010000065.1 GCA_903956845.1 uncultured Burkholderiales bacterium | reverse complement strand
GTTTCAGGACTGAGGCTGGCGTCCAGGTTGCGCGGTTCCTCGGTGCGGGGTTCGCTGCGGTTGCGGCCTTCACCGCGTTCACCACGGCCTGAACGGCCACGGCCTTCACCACGCTCGCTGTTGCGGCCTTCGCCGCGTTCAGCGTGACGACCTTCACCGCGACCTTCACCGCGACCTTCAGCCGCTTTGCCTTCAGGGCGATCAGCACGCTCACCACCGCGGCCTTCGCCACGTTCAGCGTTTCGGCCTTCACCACGGCGACCACCTCGGCGTCCATCACCGCGGCCTTCACCGCGGCCTTCACCGCGGCCGCCTTCTCGTCGCTCACCCGGTTTGCCGGTGCGTGGGGCGGTCGTTTCGCTGGCTGGGGCAGACGAGTCAGCACCAAACAGGCCTTTGAGCCAACCAAAGAAGCCTTTGTCAGCAGGCGTGGGCGTGGCGACAGCGGCAGGGGCGCGGGGTGCCGGAGCACTGCGCTCGGCACGGGCGGCGGCACGCGGGTCCACCTGAGGGGCAGGCAAATCGGGCAACACACCTTTGATGACGGGCGTTTGCTTGTTGGTGGGCTCTTGTGAGCGACGCGTGACCGCTGTGGGGTCTTCGATCTCTTCGGCCATCTTGTAGCTGGCCTGGACGTTGTCCAAGCGCGGATCGTCGTGCTTCAAACGCTCGAGTTTGTAGTTGGGTGTCTCCAATCCCTTGTTGGGGATCAGCATCACGTTGGTGCGTTGTTGCAACTCGATCTTGGCGATCTCGGAGCGTTTTTCATTCAATAAGAAAGAAGCGACTTCCACGGGCACTTGGGCGTGCACCGCGGCCGTGTTGTCCTTCATCGACTCTTCTTGGATGATCCGCAAAATTTGCAATGCCGAGCTTTCGGTATCGCGCACGTGGCCTGAACCACCGCAGCGTGGGCAAGGAATGGAGGCGCCTTCGCTCAAGGCGGGACGCAAACGCTGGCGGCTCATTTCCATCAAGCCAAATTTGCTGATGGTGCCAAACTGCACGCGGGCACGGTCTTGGCGCAGCGCGTCGCGCAAGCGGTTTTCCACATCGCGGCGGTTGCGGCTTTCGTCCATGTCGATGAAGTCGATGACGATCAGGCCGCCCAAGTCGCGCAAGCGCATTTGTCGGGCCACTTCGTCGGCGGCTTCGAGGTTGGTGCGGGTGGCGGTTTCTTCGATGTCGCCGCCCTTGATGGCGCGTGCCGAGTTGACGTCCACCGATACCAAGGCCTCGGTGTGGTCAATCACGATCGCGCCGCCTGAGGGCAGGTTGACTGTGCGGGCATAGGCCGATTCGATCTGGTGTTCGATTTGGAAGCGGCTGAACAGCGGGGTTTCATCGCGGTAGCGTTTGACGCGGGCAGCATGCTCGGGCATGACGTGCGCCATGAACTGCTGCGCTTGGTCGTAGATGTCATCGGTGTCGATCAGGATGTCGCCGATGTCATGGTTGAAGTAGTCGCGGATGGCGCGGATCACCAAGCTGGATTCTTGGTAAATCAAGAAAGCGCCTTTGGTTTTGCTGGCGCCGTCGATCGCGGTCCACAGCTTCAAGAGGTAGTTCAAGTCCCACTGCAACTCAGGCGCGGTGCGACCAATGCCTGCCGTGCGGGCAATGATGGACATGCCATTGGGGTACTCGAGCTGGTCCATGGCTTCTTTGAGCTCTGCGCGGTCGTCACCCTCGATGCGACGGCTGACGCCACCGCCTCGGGGGTTGTTGGGCATGAGCACCACGTAGCGGCCAGCCAAGCTGATGAAGGTGGTGAGGGCCGCGCCTTTGTTGCCGCGCTCTTCTTTTTCCACCTGGATCAGCATCTCCTGACCTTCTTTGATCACGTCTTGGATACGCGCTTGGGAGGCAGAGACGTTGCTGGAGAAATACTGTTTGGAGATTTCTTTGAAGGGCAAGAAGCCGTGACGCTCTTCGCCGTAATCGACAAAGCAGGCCTCAAGAGAGGGTTCGACGCGGGTGACCACGGCTTTGTAGATATTGCCTTTGCGCTGTTCGCGCCCTTCAATTTCGATTTCGTAGTCGAGGAGTTTTTGTCCGTCGACGATGGCCAGGCGGCGTTCTTCGGCCTGGGTGGCATTGATCAGCATCCGTTTCATGATGCGTTCCTTTACTTGCTAACAACATACAGGTCCATGTCGGACCAACGATGCCGAAAGCCAATGCCAGAAAAAAAGAAAGGGAATGCCGCAGGGGGACGCGCTGGAGCCGACTTAACGGCGGCGGTGCGTCTGGGGCGGGGGGTGGATGCGGGCGAGTTGCAGGCGAACGGGCATGACCAACAGGGCCATGGGGTTCATTGGCGAACGGGTTAGAGGCTGGGAAACACGCACCGTTTCAACTGGCGCAAACCAGGAGAAGCAGAGTTTCAGCAGAACCAACACGACGTTCATGTATCGACAATCTCACTTTGTATCCGTTGCAGGTTTGAAGGCAAACCTGCAACTGGGGTATTCCGTTTCTGGGTTTTTCCAAGGCATCGGCTTTGCGTGACCGCAGGGCAGACCGCAATGAGGCGGTGAGGCTTGCGGCGGCCACGGTGGGCATCGACCTCTCAGTGCTGGTGGGACGTGCTCTAATCTCTTATTCAAATCAAGCACTTAGAACCTGACACTGGTGAAGATCATTATAGACACAGAAGCCACCCCCCAGTCCGCCTCGGTCAAAACACTGACCGTGGACGAGGAATCCGCCGGTCAGCGCTTGGATAACTTTTTGTTGCGCCACTTGAAGGGCGTGCCTAAAACCCATGTGTACCGCATCATCCGAACGGGCGAGGTGCGGGTCAACAAAGGCCGCGCCAGCGCCGACACCCGGGTGCAAACCGGCGATTTGGTGCGCATGCCGCCCGTGCGGGTGTCCACCCCGGCGCTGGATGCGCCGGTGGCGCCGGGTCGCGAATTCCCCACCTTGTTCGAGGACGACCACCTGCTGGCGATCGATAAACCGGCGGGTGTGGCGGTGCACGGTGGCAGCGGCGTGAGCTTTGGCGTGATCGAGCAGTTGCGACAGGCCAGGCCGGGTGCGCGCATGCTCGAGCTGGTGCACCGGCTCGACCGCGAAACCTCGGGCGTGCTCTTGGTGGCCAAAAAACGCAGCGCACTCACCCGCTTGCAAGACCAATTCCGCGACCGTGAGACGGGAAAAACCTACCTGGCCTTGGTCAAAGGTCAGTGGCCCTCTAATAAGAAGGTCATTGACCTGCCTTTGCAACGCTACTTGCTGCCCAGCGGCACAGGCGAGGGCGAGCGGCGGGTGCGCATCGCCCACAAAGACGATGCCAATGCCCAACGCGCCATCACCTTGGTGCGGGTGTCGCGCTTGGTCGGGGACTACAGCTTGCTGGAGGTCACCATCAAAACCGGGCGGACCCACCAGATCCGGGTGCATTTGGCCAGCCAGGGTTATCCGATCGTCGGCGACGACAAATACGGCGACTTCGAGCTCAACAAACGCTTGGCCGCCCAGGGCATGAAACGCATGTTTTTGCATGCCTGGCGGTTACAGTTCGTGCACCCTCAGGCCGGCAAACCGCAAACCGTTCAAGCCGATTTGGCCCCCGAACTTCAACAATTCATTGACCATGTCCAACCCCCACCCGCGCCAGTTTGACCTGATTGCCTTTGACTGGGACGGCACGCTTTACGACTCGACCCAAATCATCGTTCGCTGCATCCAAGCAGCAGTCACCGACGTGGGCGGTGTCAAACCCACGGACGAACAAGCCGGGTATGTGATTGGCATGGCCTTGATGCCTGCCTTGGCGCATGCGGCACCCGATGTGCCCAAAGACAAGTACCCGCTGTTGGGTGAGCGTTACCGCCACCACTACGCCAAACACCACAACGACCTGTCCTTGTTTGACGGTGTCTTGCCCATGTTGCAAGCCTTGCGTGAACGCCAGCATGTCTTGACCGTGGCCACCGGCAAAAGCCGCCGTGGCTTGGACGATGCTTTGCACCAAGTGGAAATGCGCGGCATGTTTGACGGTTCGCGCACCGCGGATGAAACCGCTGGCAAGCCCGACCCCCTGATGCTGCATGAATTGATGGCCGAGTTTGGCGTGCCGCCGGAGCGCACCTTGATGATTGGCGACACCAGCCACGACCTGCAAATGGCGCAAAACGCGGGTTGCGCCAGCTTGGCGGTGAGCTACGGTGCGCATGGCGCGGAAGGCTTGGAGCGCTGGTCACCGCTAGCCGTGGTGCACTCGGTGCCAGAACTGCACGACTGGTTGATGGGACATGGCTGAGGCGCTGATCCCCTTGTGCGCCAGCACCGATTTGCATGACAGCGGTTTGGCTGTGCCGTTCGATGTGGTGTATGCCGGCCAAACCTGCCGCGCTTTCGCGGTGCGTTTTGAAGGGCAGGTGCAGGCCTACCTCAACCGTTGCACCCATGTCGCCATGGAAATGGATTACCAACCCGACCGTTTTTTTGACCTCGAAGGCCGTTGGCTGATGTGTGCCACCCATGGCGCCACCTATGCGCCCGACACCGGCGAGTGCGTGGGCGGTCCTTGCCGGGGCGGTTTGGTCAAAATCACCCTGTCCGAAAGCCAGGGCGTGGTCCACTGGCATACTGCTTACAACCTCAAGCCTTTGGAATTTTGAAATGACCCCCGATTCACCTGCTAATCCCCCCTCAACCCAAGCACCGACGTCGACCGTGGCCGCCACTTGGGAGCGCGAAACACTCGAGCGCTTGGTGATGGCGCAATTGGAAGAGCAACGCGCCGCCAGACGCTGGCGCATTGGTTTTCGGATGTTTTGGGCATTGGTGGTTGTGGCTGGTTTTTGGTATTCCTATCACCACAACAAGGCCGCCACGTCTTCCAACCCGCAGTCCCATACGGCCCTGATCGAGATCAAAGGTGAGATTGACAGCGAAAGCAGCGCCAATGCGGAATGGGTCATGGACTCCTTGCGCCAAGCCTTTGAAGACGAGGGCGCCCAAGCCATTGTGTTGCGCATCGATTCCCCTGGCGGCAGCCCTGTGCAAGCCGGCATGATCAACGATGAAGTGCGCCGATTGAAAGCCCTTCACAACAAGCCCGTGTATGTGGTGGTCGAAGAAACCTGCGCTTCTGCGGCTTACTACATCGCGGTGTCAGCCGACCAAATTTACGTGGACAAGGCCAGCATCGTGGGCAGCATTGGCGTGTTGATGGACGGTTTTGGCTTCACTGGTTTGATGGACAAAGTGGGCGTTGAGCGCCGCTTGATGACCGCTGGCGAGAACAAAGGTTTCCTGGATCCGTTCAGCAGCCAAACCAAACCCCAGCGTGCCCATGCGCAAAACCTGTTGGACCAGATTCACCAGCAGTTCATCCAAGTCGTGCGTGAAGGACGCGGCAGCCGCTTGAAGGAAACGCCCGAGCTGTTCAGCGGCTTGTTTTGGAGTGGCCAGCAAGCCATCGATCTGGGCTTGGCCGATGGCTATGGCACCTTGGACTCGGTGGCGCGTGACGTGGTGAAAGCCGAAGACATCGTCGACTACACCCGACAGGACAACGTGGCCGAGCGCTTGGCCAAACGTTTTGGCGCGGCCATGGGCGAGGCCATGGTGAAAACGTCACTCAGTTGGGTGCCGCACCTGCGCTGAACCCGGTCAAGGCCCGAAGGCAAACACCGCAGGGGTGGTTTTGTCAGGTGCTTGCGGGTGCCGCTTCCACTGTGCCACCTGCATGCTTTGGATGCGCATCTCAGGCAAGCTCACATGGCTGCACACCGCCAAGCGGGTGTGGTCGTGCAGGCTGTGCAGCAAAGCCGCCAAAACGGCCGCATTTCGGTAAGGCGTTTCAATGAACACCTGGGTTTCGCCTGTTTTCAAAGCGTGTTGTTCCAGCGCTTTCAGCCGCAGGCTTCGCTCGGCTGCGTCTTGCGGCAAGTACCCTCCAAAGGCAAACTGCTGACCGTTCAAGCCGCTGCCCGCCAAGGCCAGCAACAAGGCGCTCGGGCCCACCAAGGGCAGCACCTGCATCCCCACATCATGCGCCGCGCGCACCACGGATGAGCCAGGGTCGGCCACGGCGGGCATGCCTGCTTCGCTGAGCAGACCGATGTCATGGCCTTGCGAGGCGGCTTGCAACATGCCACGCATGTCCACGCCCGCCACCCAGTCGCCTTTTTTGTGCACCAAACGCGGCAGTTCGTTGATCTGTTGGGCCTGCAATGGCACCCGCAGAGGGCTGACCGCATCCACACGCTTCAAAAAAGCACGGGCACTTTTGGCGTTTTCAACAACCCAATGGTCGATCTGTGAAGCGGTTTGCACCGTGGCCAGCGGCAAGACTTGCGACAGCGGCACCTGGGTGTCACACAAAAAGTCCAAGGGCGTGGGGACGAGGAACAGCTTGCCCAAGGCGGTGGCGTTCATGGCGGGCTCAATCCAACAAAGGAATGCCTGCAGCGCGCAACAGACGGCAGGTTTCAATCAGCGGCAGGCCCACCAAGGCGGTGGGGTCTTGGTTGTCAATGCGCTCGAGCAAGGCAATGCCCAGGCCTTCACTTTTGGCGCTGCCCGCACAGTCGTAAGGCGTTTCTGCCCGCAAGTAAGACTCGATGGCTTCGTCACTGTAGGCACGAAAACGCACCATGACCTGTGCCAGTGCCCCTTGCGCAAAACCCGATTCGAGGCAAACAACAGCCACCGCGGTTTGGAAGACCACGGTTTGACCGCGCATGCGTTGCAACTGCAGCACGGCACGCTCGTGGGTGCCTGGTTTCCCCAAGGGCTCACCGTTCAAGTCGGCCACTTGGTCTGAGCCGATCACCACGGCTTGCGGGTGTTGCAGGGCCACGGCCTGGGCTTTTTCCATGGCCAAACGCTGTGCCAAGGCGGCAGGGGCTTCATGCGGGCGAGGGGTTTCATCCACCTCGGGGCGCGCCACCTCAAAGGGCAGGCGAAGGCGTTGCAACAACTCGCGGCGGTATACAGACGTGGAGCCCAAAACCAAGGGGCGGGGGAGGGTGAGGGAAGCCATGCACCATTCTCTTACACTGGTCGAGATGAAAACCGACTGGAAAGCCACCCACTTAGATTTGCACCGATTCACCCACCTCGGTGGCGAATTCAAGGCGGACACGCCGCTGTCGCAGCTGCCGCGGGTGCTGGAGGCCTGTTTGTCGGTGCCGGACATCGGGCAACGCTTGTGCCCATGGGTGTTGCGCGGCGAATTGCGCAGCGTGGCGGGCCTCAGCCAGGCCTGGCTGCACCTGCGTGCCGAATGGACCGCGGTTCAAACCTGCCAGCGCTGCCTGGAGCCCATGGACATCCCCATTCAGGTCGACCGCTGGTTCCGTTTGGTGGCCGATGAAGCCACCGCCCTGGCCGAAGACGACGATTGCGAAGAAGATTTGCTGGTCATGTCCGATGAATTTGACGCCCAGGCCTTGCTGGAAGACGATTTGCTGCTGGCCATGCCGCTGGTGCCGCGTCATCTGGACTGCCATGCGCCGCTGAGCGCGGCCCTGGAGGACGATTTGCCCCATCCTTTTGCCGCTTTGGCGTCTCTCAAGACGCCCAAGCAGTGAAAAGCGCAGATGCCGCTATAATCTTCGATTCTCTGCCCGACGGCTTGACAGCTGGTTTGGGCGACCCATTTGAACCACCGATCTTCAGGAGCCTGTCATGGCTGTCCAACAAAACAAAAAATCCCCCTCTAAACGGGGCATGCACCGCTCACACAACGCACTGAACGTGCCTGGTTTGGCCGTTGAGCCCACCACGGGCGAAGTGCATTTGCGCCACCACATCAGCCCCACTGGCTTTTACCGTGGCCGCAAAGTGCTGAAAACCAAATCCGAAGCCTGATTGAGGCTTGCCATCAAGGCCCGTCGCAGCTTGTCTCGCGCGGGCCTTTTGCTTGATGGCACCACCCCCCCCAAGTGAACAACCCCCAGGTGCATTTACCGTGGTGACCGTCGCTGTGGACTGCATGGGCGGCGACCATGGCCCGAGTGTCACCTTGCCGGCTTGTCGCCAATTCCTCGCCCAATACCCCCGCGCCCAGTTGCTGCTGGTCGGCTTACCTGAATCCCTTTCCGGTTTTTCCCATCCCCGCGCCACCGTGCTAGCCGCTTCCGAAGTGGTTGAAATGGATGACCCGCTGGAAGTGGCCTTGCGTCGCAAAAAAGACTCGTCCATGCGCGTCGCCATCGAGCAAGTTCGCGACGGACGGGCCCAAGTGGCGGTATCTGCTGGCAACACGGGTGCTTTAATGGCTATCGCACGCTATGTTCTGAAAACCATGGACGGCATCGATCGTCCAGCGATTGCCGGTCAAATGCCCAATGCCAAGGGTGGCGGCACCACCATGCTCGACCTGGGCGCCAACGTGGACTCCACCCCTGAGCATCTTTTGCAGTTTGCTTTGATGGGTTCGGCCCTGGTCTCTGTGTTGAGCGGCATCGAAAAACCTTCTGTGGGCCTGCTCAATATCGGCGAAGAGGCTATTAAAGGTGGCGAAGTCATCAAAAAATCAGGTGAATTGCTGCGATCTGCTGCTAACAGCGGCGATCTCAATTTCTACGGCAATGTTGAAGGCAATGACATTTTCAAAGGCACGACCGATATCGTGGTGTGTGACGGTTTTGTGGGCAACGTGGCCTTGAAGGCCAGCGAAGGGCTGGCGGCGATGGTGAGTCAGTTCTTGAAAAAGAGCTTTTCTCGCAACATATTCACGAAATTGGCTGGCATCTTCGCTTATCCTGCATTAACGGGCTTTAAAAAGCTGGTCGATCATCGGCGTCACAACGGCGCGGCCTTGCTGGGCCTGCGCGGCTTGGTCTTCAAAAGCCATGGCTCAGCCGACGAACTGGCTTTTTTGGTCGCCTTGAGCCGGGCGTATGATGCGGCAGACCATGATTTATTGGCGAGGGTGCAATCCCAATTGGCCCATGCAGCCCCGCTGCTGGCCATGTCTTTGGCGGATCAGCCCTCGTCCTAAGCGCATTTATGACCCTTTATTCCCGCATCGCAGGCACTGGCAGTTACCTGCCCCCGCGCCGCTTGAGCAACGCTGACTTGGTGGCTGATTTGGCCCGTCAGGGCGTCGAGTCATCGGACGATTGGATTGTTGAGCGCACCGGCATCCGAGCGCGGCACTTTGCCGACACTGGCGTCTTCAGCAGCGATTTGGCCTTCGAGGCGTGCAAGCAAGCCCTCAATGCTGCCGGCCGTGGGCCGCAAGACATCGATTTGGTGATCGTGGCCACCTCCACCCCGGACATGGTGTTTCCCTCCACCGCCTGCATCTTGCAGCACAAGCTGGCCCAGCTCAGCCCCGAAGCTGCTGGCATCGCCGGTGCCCCAGCCTTTGACGTGCAAGCCGTCTGCGCGGGCTTCATCTACGCCATGAGCGTGGCCGACGCCATGATCCGCGCGGGCAATGCCCGCCGCGCCTTGGTGGTGGGCGCTGAAGTGTTCTCGCGCTTGCTCGATTTTCAGGACCGCACCACCTGCGTTTTGTTTGGCGACGGCGCTGGCGCGGTGGTGCTGGAGGCTTCTGAGCAAGCAGGCATCTTGGCCACGGACATCCATGCCGATGGCAAGCACGTCGGACTGTTGTGTGTGCCCGGCCATGTGCATGGCGGTGAGGTGCTTGGCCACCCCGTCTTGAAAATGGACGGCCAAGGTGTGTTCAAACTGGCTGTGGGTGTGTTGGAAGAAACCGCTCGCGCAGTGCTCGCCAAAGCCGGGTTGCAAGACACCGACTTGGATTGGTTGGTCCCGCACCAAGCCAACATCCGCATCATCCAAAGCACGGCCAAAAAACTCAAACTGCCCATGGACAAGGTCATCTTGACCGTGGCCGAGCACGGCAACACCTCCGCGGCCTCCATCCCCTTGGCGCTGGATGCCGGGGTACGGTCTGGCCAAGTCAAACCAGGCCAGTTGCTCATGCTCGAGGGTGTGGGTGGCGGTTTTGCCTGGGGTTCTGTTCTGTTGCGCTATTGATATGACGACATTCGCCTGTGTATTTCCCGGTCAAGGCTCACAGTCCGTGGGCATGCTGGACGCTTGGAACGACCATCCTGTGGTGCAAGCCACCTTGGAAGAAGCCAGCGAAGCGCTGGGCCAAGACCTGGGCAAGCTGATTCACGAAGGCCCGAAAGAAGCCTTGGCGCTGACCACCAACACCCAACCGGTGATGTTGGTGGCCGCCATCGCGGCTTACCGCGTGTGGCAAGCTGAAGGGGGGGCCGTCCCCGCGTTTTTGGCAGGGCATTCCTTGGGTGAGTATTCCGCCTTGGTCGCCAGTGGTGCGCTTGGCTTGAGCGATGCCGTGCCATTGGTGCGCTTGCGAGCCCAGGCCATGCAAGACGCGGTGGCCGTGGGCGCGGGTGCCATGGCAGCCGTGCTCGGCTTGGATGCGACCAAAGTGATCGAGGTTTGCCAGCAGGTGCAAAGCAGCTACCCGGCGGGCAGCCACGAGGTGGTGCAAGCGGCCAATTTCAACGACCCCGGTCAAACCGTGATTTCCGGCAGCCAAGCCGCGGTGGCCGCCGCCAGCGAGGCCCTGAAAGCCGCAGGCGCCAAGCGTTGCCTGCCCTTGCCCGTGTCTGCGCCTTTCCATTGCGCGTTGATGAAGCCGGCCGCCGAGCATTTGCGGGAGGCATTGGCCCATGTCGAACTCCAAACGCCAGCCATTGCCGTGATCAACAACATCGACGTGACCACCGAAACCGACGCTAACCGCATCCGCGACGCCCTCTACCGCCAGGCTTTTGGCCCGGTGCGTTGGGTAGAAACCATGCTGCACTTGCAACAACAGGGCGTGACCCACGTGGTCGAATGTGGGCCCGGCAAGGTCTTGACGGGCATGGTCAAGCGCATCGCTCCCGATATGAACGCCAACGCTGTCTATGACCCTGCCACTTTGGCAGAGGCGTTGGCTTTGTTTCCTGCATCCAGATAACCCATGAGCACATCAGACAACTCTCCCCAAGTGGCCCTGGTCACCGGCGCATCGCGCGGCATTGGCGCGGCCATCGCCCTCGAACTGGCTCGCCAAGGCTTCCAGGTGTTCGGCACCGCCACCTCCGACGAGGGCGCAGCCCGCATCAGCCAAGCCCTGGCTGATCACGCCGGATGCCAAGGCTTGGTGCTGCAGGTCAATGACGCCGAGCAACTGCAGGCCGTGGTTGACAGCGTGGTGAGCCAGGCGGGTGCTTTGCACGTGCTGGTGAACAACGCGGGCATCACCCGCGACATGCTGGCCATGCGCTTGAAAGATGACGATTGGGACGCGGTCATGGACACCAATTTGAAAGCGGTTTTCCGCCTCAGTCGCGCCGTGATGAAACCCATGATGAAGCAGCGTTATGGCCGCATCATCAACATCACCAGCGTGGTGGGTGCCGCCGGCAACCCTGGTCAAGCCAATTACGCCGCCGCCAAAGCCGGTGTGGCTGGCATGACCCGCGCCTTGGCGCGAGAGTTGGGCAGCCGCCAGATCACGGTCAATTGCGTAGCCCCAGGTTTCATCGACACCGACATGACCGCCACCCTCTCACCTGAACAGCAACAGGGTTTGCTGTCGCAAATCCCCTTGGGACACCTGGGCAAACCCGATGATGTGGCCCACGCGGTGGCTTTTTTGGCCAGCGCACACGCCGGGTATGTCACAGGCCAAGAAATCCACGTCAATGGCGGCATGTACATGGCCTGAAGGCCTTAGTATTTGCCAGTAGCAAGCCGATCCGTCCGCGCGGCTAAAATCGCGGACTTCGAAACACAACCCTCTGAGGGAACCATGAGCGATATTGAATCACGAGTCAAAAAAATCATTGCTGAACAACTCGGCGTTGAAGAGTCCCAAGTCACTTCCGAAAAGGCTTTCGTGGCCGATCTGGGTGCCGACTCTTTGGACACCGTCGAACTGGTGATGGCTTTGGAAGACGAATTCGGCATCGAAATTCCCGATGAAGACGCTGAGAAAATCACCACCGTGCAAAACGCCATCGATTACGCGTTGAACCACAAAAAAGCTTGATTTTTCGAGGTTTCGCATGAGTCGCCGTCGCGTCGTCGTGACCGGCTTGGGCTGTGTGTCCCCCGTGGGCAACACAGCGCAAGCGTCTTGGGAGCGCATTCTGGCCGGTCAATCCGGCATTGATGTCATCACACACTTTGATGCGTCGGCATTCGCCTGCCATTTCGCTGGCGAAGTGAAAAACTTCAACCTGGACGAGTACATCTCGCCCAAAGAGGCCCGCACCATGGACCGCTTCATCCACTTGGGTGTGGCGGCGGGTTTGCAGGCGGTGGCTGACGCTGGCCTGCCCACCGGTGACGCCCTGGGCGAGGAAGCCTCGCACCGCATCGGTTGCCTGATTGGTTCGGGCATTGGCGGTTTGCCACTGATCGAAAACATGCGCGACGAACTCATGGCGCGCGGCCCCCGCCGCATTTCGCCGTTTTTCGTGCCAGCCAGCATCATCAACATGATCTCTGGCCATGTGTCCATGCGCTGTGGTTTCAAGGGCCCCAACCTGGCGATTGCCACGGCTTGTTCCACCGGTTTGCACAGCATTGGCGAAGCTGGCCGCATCATTGAGTACGGTGACGCCGACGTCATGATCGCCGGAGGCTCTGAAGCCACGATTTCCCCGTTGGGCTTGGGTGGTTTTGCCGCCATGCGCGCTTTGTCCACCCGCAACGACGACCCCCAAACGGCCTCCCGCCCTTGGGACAAAGACCGCGATGGCTTTGTCCTGGGTGAGGGCGCAGGTGTCGTGGTCCTCGAAGAATACGAATACGCCAAAGCGCGTGGTGCTCGCATCTACGCTGAATTGATTGGCTACGGCCGCAGCGCTGACGCT
Organism: uncultured Burkholderiales bacterium; assembly: GCA_903956845.1. GTDB lineage: Bacteria > Pseudomonadota > Gammaproteobacteria > Burkholderiales > Burkholderiaceae_C > Limnohabitans. The sequence goes on along the minus strand of CAJBOO010000065.1, from coordinate 16,062 downwards.
GGTCACATGACTGCCCCCAACATGGACGGCCCCCGCCGCGCCATGGTCAGCGCCCTGGCCAATGCCGGTGTGTCTGCCGATCAGGTGGACTACCTCAATGCCCACGGCACTTCCACACCCCTTGGGGACATCAACGAAACCCATGCCATCAAGGCCGCTTTTGGCAGCCATGCCCCATCCCTGGTGGTGAGTTCGACCAAATCCATGACCGGTCACTTGCTGGGTGGCGCTGGCGGTATCGAAAGTGTGTTCACCGTGTTGGCCGTGCACAGCCAAAAAGCACCGCCTACGATCAACCTGCACAACCCCGATCCCGAATGCGATTTGGACTATTGCGCCAACACCGCTCGTGACATGAAGATAGACATCGCTGTGAAAAACAATTTCGGCTTTGGCGGCACCAACGGCAGTTTGGTCTTCAAACGCCTCTGATCGGGCCCAATGCCCGCCTACAGACCATGGGATCTGGCTGCCTGTCGTCGTGTGGCTGTTGATTGGCGTTACAACTGCACATTCGTTTTTCTGGGAGAGTGACAAGATGATTCAGTCTTTAGGACGTCGTCAATCAGTGTTGACTGTTTGTTTGGCTGTGTGCATGGCCACAGTGGGACTGGGTTCGTCTCCTGCCATCGCCGCTGCACCGACCCCCGCCGCACCCGTTCGTGCCTTGCCTGACTTCACTGACCTGGTGGAACAAGTCGGCCCCTCGGTGGTCAACATCCGCACCTTGGAAAAACAAGCACCTTCATCTCCCGTGGCTGGCGCGCCTGGCGACAACCAAGACGAGGAAATGCAAGAGCTGTTTCGCCGCTTCTTTGGTGTGCCTGTGCCGGGTGCCCCTGGCCAACCCAATGCACCGGGCCAAAGGCGCCCTAACCGTCCTCAGCAGCCCGATGAACAGCCACGTGGCGTGGGTTCAGGCTTCATCCTCACAGCTGATGGCTTCATCATGACCAATGCGCACGTGGTCGATGGCGTCGATCAGGTGATCGTGACCTTGACCGACAAGCGTGAATTCACCGCCCGCATCGTGGGCTCTGACAAGCGCACGGATGTGGCGGTGGTCAAAATCGAAGCCACGGGTTTGCCCTTTGTGAAGATTGGCGACCCCAACCGCCTCAAAGTCGGCGAGTGGGTGATGGCGATCGGCTCGCCCTTTGGTTTGGAGAACACGGTCACAGCCGGCATCGTGAGCGCCAAAGGGCGTGACACCGGTGACTACCTGCCGTTCATCCAAACCGATGTGGCGATCAACCCCGGCAACTCTGGCGGCCCGTTGATCAACATGCGCGGTGAGGTTGTCGGTATCAACAGCCAAATTTACTCCCGCTCAGGCGGTTTCATGGGCATCTCGTTTGCCATCCCCATCGACGAAGCGGTCAATGTCAGCTCGCAGTTACGCGCCTCAGGGCGGGTGCAGCGCGGCCGATTGGGCGTGGGCATTGGCGAGGTCAGCAAAGACGTGGCCGAGTCCTTGGGCATGGCCAAAGCGCAAGGCGCCTTGGTCAACAGCGTGGAAGCGGGCTCGCCTGCCGACAAAGCTGGCCTCGAGGCAGGCGACATCATTTTGAAATTCGATGGCAAGACCATCGAGAAATCTTCCGACTTGCCAAGAGCCGTGGGCGGTACCAAGCCTGGCAGCAGCAGCCGCGTGACCGTGTTGCGCCGCGGTGTGACCAAGGAATACGCCATCACCGTGGGTGAATTTGAAGCTGACAAATCGGCGGCCGCCAAAACCACCCCACCCGGTGCAGACAAGCCCGCACCCTCGCAGGCCAGCCAGATGTTGGGATTGAGTGTGAGTGACCTGACCGATGCGCTCAAAAAAGAACTCAAGTTGCGCGCAGGTGTGCGTGTCGATGCGGTCACCGAGCCCGCCTCGCGTGCCGGCATCCGAGAAGGCGATGTGATCATTCAATTGGCCAACAGCGAAGTGCCTGATGTCAAAACCTTCACGCAGCTGGTGGGTCGACTCGACAAGTCCAAGCCGGTCAATGTCTTGCTCAGACGCGGCGAGTGGGCCCAGTACATCCTGATACGTCCCCGTTGATGGCCCTGTGAAATCGAGGGTTAACCCTCGATTTCACCCCGTGATGGATTCTTCCAACGCCTTGGAAAAATATTTTTGATGTGTGCGCACGCTAACTAAGACATCGAAACCCAGACGAAATTCGTCTAAGATCGGCCTCCATTCTTTTGAATCAGATATATGAACCCGGTTTTTACAAGCAATTTGACAGAGATTTGGAGTTGTACAGATCGATCCACAGCTCGCCCACAAGTTATCCCTGTCAATCCCCTTTCATTTTGTGAATAAGCTGTGTATAAAAATGCTGTCGCGGACCTGCAACGGGCTGATCAGAGACCCCTGGGGGGTGTTTGGTTTGGGCTTTCTGCCTACAATGAAGTCCCAACTATCGCAGTTGCCATAGATTGTTGGTTCCGGGCGCGTCATCACCTGACGCGCCCTTTTTTATGGCTTTCTCCTCTGTAAATTCAAACACTTAACTGCTTGCATTGATGAACCACATCAGAAATTTTTCGATCATCGCGCACATTGACCACGGCAAATCCACCCTGGCTGACCGCATCATTCAACGCTGCGGCGGCTTGAGCGACAGAGAGATGGAAGCGCAGGTGTTGGACTCGATGGACATCGAAAAAGAGCGTGGGATAACCATCAAGGCGCAGACCGCTGCGCTGCGCTACAAGGCCAAAGACGGCCAGATGTACAACCTGAATTTGATCGACACACCCGGGCATGTCGACTTCTCTTACGAGGTGAGTCGCTCTTTGTCCGCTTGCGAGGGTGCCTTGTTGGTGGTCGATGCCAGCCAAGGCGTGGAAGCGCAAACCGTGGCGAACTGCTACACCGCGCTCGACCTCGGCGTCGAGGTGGTGCCGGTTCTCAACAAGATGGATTTGGCGTCCGCCGATCCAGACAACGCCAAGGCCGAAATCGAAGACGTGATCGGCATCGATGCCAGCGAAGCCATTCCTTGCTCAGCCAAAACCGGCATGGGCGTGGAAGAGATCCTCGAGGCCGTGGTCGCCAAAATCCCGCCCCCCCAAGGCAACCCAGACGCACCGCTGCGCGCGATGATCGTCGACAGCTGGTTCGACACCTATGTGGGTGTCGTCATGTTGGTGCGGGTGGTGGACGGCCACCTGAACAAAGGCGAGCGCTTCAAGATGATGGCCACCGAGGCGGTCTACAACGCCGACAACCTGGGCGTGTTCACCCCCGCCAACGAGCCGCGCGAATCGCTGCAAGCAGGCGAGGTGGGCTACATCATCGCGGGCATCAAAGAGTTGCAAGCCGCCAAAGTGGGCGACACCATCACCCTGGAAAAGAAGCTGCCCAATAACCTGGGCCCCGCCGAGCAGGCCTTGCCGGGTTTCAAGGAAATCCAGCCGCAGGTGTTTGCCGGTCTCTATCCCACAGAGGCCAACCAATACGACGCGCTGCGCGACGCGCTGGAAAAACTCAAGCTCAACGATTCGTCGTTGCGCTACGAGCCCGAGGTGTCCCAGGCGCTGGGCTTTGGTTTTCGCTGCGGTTTCTTGGGACTGCTGCACATGGAAATCGTGCAAGAGCGTCTTGAGCGTGAATTTGACCAAGACCTGATCACCACCGCGCCCAGCGTGGTTTACGAGGTACTCAAGGCCGATGGCGAGGTCATCATGGTCGAGAACCCCTCCAAGATGCCCGAGGCCAGCAAGATGGAAGAGATCCGCGAGCCCATCGTCACGGTGCATTTGTACATGCCGCAAGACTACGTGGGCGCGGTCATGACCTTGGCCAACCAAAAACGTGGCGTGCAACTCAACATGGCCTACCACGGCCGCCAGGTGATGCTCACCTATGAAATGCCGCTGGGCGAGATCGTGCTGGACTTTTTCGACAAGCTCAAATCGGTCAGCCGTGGCTACGCCTCGATGGACTATGAGTTCAAGGAATACCGCGCCTCAGACGTGGTGAAGGTGGACATTTTGTTGAATGGCGAGCGCGTCGATGCCTTGTCCATCATTGTTCACCGCTCACAGTCTCAGTACCGTGGCCGTGCGGTGGTGGCCAAGATGCGCGAAATCATCAGCCGCCAAATGTTCGATGTGGCCATCCAAGCGGCCATCGGTGCCAACATCATTGCACGCGAAAGCATCAAGGCCTTGCGCAAAAACGTGCTGGCAAAATGCTATGGCGGTGACATCAGCCGCAAACGCAAACTCCTTGAAAAACAAAAAGCAGGCAAGAAACGCATGAAACAAATTGGATCGGTTGAAGTACCCCAAGAAGCCTTTTTGGCGATATTGCAGGTGGAAGATTGATGTCCGCACTGACCGCCCTTATCTTGACGTGCTTCGTGGCCTATGCCGGTGCCTGGTACAGCGGCGCCATCGAGGGCTCGTTTGCTTTGCTGTTGTTGTTGGCCTCCACGGTCACCGGCATGTACTGGCTGGCCGAGCAACTGTATTTCTTGCCACGCCGCCGCGAAGCCGCCTTGTTGTTTGACGCCGAGCGCGCCAAGCGTTTGCAAGACCTGGCCAACCAGGGCATCACCGTGCAAGACGACGACAGCGCTGCCTTGCAAACCCGTGAATCACTGCTGCGCCAACCTTGGTGGATGGACTGGACAGCCGGTCTGTTCCCTGTGATTGCCGCTGTGTTTGTGCTGCGCTCGTTCTTGTTCGAGCCGTTCAAAATCCCGTCTGGTTCGATGATCCCCACCCTGCACATTGGTGACTTGATCTTGGTGAACAAATTCCACTACGGCATTCGCTTGCCCGTGATCAACCTCAAACTGACCGATGGCACCCCGGTGGCCCGCGGCGATGTGATGGTGTTTCGCTACCCCCCCAAGCCCAGCCTGGACTACATCAAGCGGGTGGTGGGCGTGCCAGGCGACAAAATCGCCTACCTCAACAAAGTGTTGACCATCAACGGTCAGCCCATCAGCAAAGCCTCCATCCCGGAGTTTTTTGACGCCGACACCATGCGATACAGCAAGCAGTTCGAGGAAGCCCTGCCCATTGGCAGTACCCCCGACGAGATGAACAAACTGCGCGCCCACCGTTTGCTCAACGATGACAACGTGCCTAACTTTGTGAGCGGCATCACCGACTTTGCGTTCAAGGACAACTGCACCTACAACGTGGAAGGCTTGGAGTGCACCGTGCCTGCTGGCCACTATTTCATGATGGGCGACAACCGCGACAACTCCTTGGATTCGCGTTACTGGGGCTTTGTCCCCGAGAAAAACATCGTCGGCAAGGCTTTCTTCATCTGGATGAATTTCGCCAGCCCTTCGCGTGTGGGTGCTTTTGACTGAGCATGAGCGCGGTGCGTGACGCCAAGTCCCACGAGGCGTTGCAAGCACGCCTGCAGCACCGCTTCGCCAACCCCAAGTTGCTCGAGCTCGCGCTCACCCACCGCAGCTTTGGCAGCAACCACAACGAACGCCTGGAATTTTTGGGCGACTCGGTGCTCAACCTGGCGGTCTCACGCATGCTCTACACCGCGTTGCACGACCAAGCCGAAGGCGACCTGTCGCGTGTTCGGGCCAACTTGGTCAAACAAGACACCTTGCACAGCCTGGCCTTGGAGTTGGGATTGATCGGCATGGTCCGCTTGGGTGAAGGTGAGATGCGCTCGGGCGGCCAACAACGCCCCTCGATCCTGGCCGATGCGTTGGAAGCCGTGATTGGCGCGGTCTTTTTGGACGCGGGCTTTGAGGTTGCGCAAACCTTGGTGCTGCGATTGTTTGACAAGGTGGATTTGTCGCCCACCATGACCGCCGCGGCCAAAGACCCGAAAACCGAATTGCAAGAATGGCTGCAAGCCAAGCGCTGGCAACTGCCGGTCTACCGCGTGGTCGGCACCACCGGTGCTGCACACCAGCAAACCTTTGATGTGGAATGCGAAATCCCTGAATTGAAACAAACGCAACGCGGCATTGGCAGTTCACGCCGCAGTGGTGAACAAGCCGCTGCGGCTGCCATGTTGCAATGGTTGCGAGAGAACCCCTGATGACCGATGTTGTAGACACCCCCGTGGGCGACAGCCCCCAACGCTGCGGCCTGGTGGCCATTGTGGGCAAGCCCAATGTCGGCAAGTCGACCTTGCTCAATGCCTTGGTCGGACAAAAAATCAGCATCACCTCGCGCAAAGCGCAAACCACGCGCCACCGCATCACGGGTATCCGTTCCAACGGACCCACCCAGTTCATCTTTGTCGACACGCCGGGTTTCCAAACCGCCCATGGCAACGCCTTGAACCGTTCGCTCAACAAAACCGTCTTGGGTGCGGTGGGTGACGTGGACCTGGTGTTGTTTGTGGTGAATGCAGGCAGTTTCACCGCAGCAGACGCCAAGGTGATGGCGCTCTTGAGCAAACACATCCCCGCCATGCTGGTCGCCAACAAACTCGACAAAGTCAACCGCCGAGAAGAACTCGCCCCATGGTTGCAAGAGATGCAAAGCAAACACGCGTTTGCCGAGTTTGTGCCAATGTCGGCAAAGAACCCGAAAGACATCGAGCGCCTCTTGGTTCAATGCGAGAAATACCTGCCTGAACAGCCTTGGTGGTACGGCGAAGACGAGTTGACCGATCGCAGTGAGAAGTTCTTGGCCAGCGAAATCATCCGCGAAAAACTCTTTCGTTTGACTGGCGACGAGCTGCCCTACACCTCCACGGTCATCATCGACACATTCACCGAAGAGCCGGGCAAAACCGTCTCGCGCATGGTGCGCATCGCCGCCACCATCGTGGTCGAGCGCGATGGCCACAAAGCCATGGTGATCGGTGACAAGGGTGAGCGTTTGAAGCAAATCGGCACCATGGCGCGCCAAGAGCTGGAAAAGCTGATGGACGCCAAGGTGTTTTTAGAGCTGTGGGTCAAAGTGCGATCGGGTTGGGCCGACGATGAAGCGCGGGTGCGCAGCTTTGGCTACGAGTAGGTCCAGCGTCTTTCGGGTGCTGGATGAACCCGGCTTTGTGATCCACCACTACGACTGGAGCGAGTCCAGTCGCATCCTCGAGGTGTTCACCCGCCACCGCGGCCGCGGGGCCTTGGTGGCCAAAGGTGCGAAACGCCCCACCTCCAATTTGCGTCCGGTCTTGCTGCCCCTGCAGCCCTTGCTGCTTTGCTATGGCGGCGACGGCGAAATCCGCACCCTCAAAAGCGCGGAATGGGCAGGCGGCCATGTCATGCCCAGTGGCGACGCCTTGCTCTCGGGCTACTACGTCAACGAGTTGCTGCTGCGCTTATTGGCCCGAGATGACCCGCACGCTGCTTTGTTTGACATGTACCGACAAACCATCCAAATCTTGGCCAGCGGGCTGGACAACACCACCGCGCCTTTGTTGCGTGCATTTGAGTTGCTGCTGCTCAAAGACACGGGGTTTTTGCCTGACCTGACGTTGCAAACCATGACCCTGCAAACCTTGCAAGCCGACAAAGCCTACGGTTTGGTGGCCGAGGGCGGATTGCGCGCCATGACCGACGGGCCGCGCTTGCGCGGCATGCAATGGCTGCAATTGCAAACCGCGATCGACGGTGCCGAGCCGCTCACCGATTTGCTGCGCATCTGCGCCGAGTGGCCCAGCGAGGACCGCGCGGCATTGCAAACCCAGCTGCGCCAGTTGTTGCACTACCATTGCGGCGTCAACAGCTTGCGCACCCGCCAAGTGATGATGGATTTGCAAGCCTTATGAACACCCACCTGTCAGTCAATGTCAACAAAGTTGCGCTGTTGCGCAACACCCGCCACTTGGGCATCCCCAGCGTGACCCGCGCAGCCACCTTGTGTTTGCAAGCGGGGGCGCATGGCATCACGGTGCATCCGCGTCCGGATCAACGCCACATCCGCGACAGCGATGTGCATGACCTGGCCGCCTTGCTCAAGGACTGGCCCGAGCGGGAATACAACATCGAAGGCAACCCCTTGCACAACCTCATGCCCTTGGTGGAGGCGGTGCGGCCCCAGCAGGTCACCTTCGTGCCCGACAGCCAGGGGCAGTTCACCTCCGACCACGGCTGGCGCTTTCCCGAGGACGCGGCGGCCTTGAAAGACCTGATTGCCCAGGCCCAGGCTTGGGGTGCGCGTGTGAGCTTGTTCATGGATGCAGACCCTGCAGCCATGGCTGCTGCCAAAGAAGTGGGCGCTGACCGCGTAGAGCTCTACACCGAGCCTTATGCGCAAGCCCACGGCCACGCCAACCAGTCGCAAGCGCTGGCCCGGTTTGTCGCTGCCGCCCGAGCAGCCCAGGAGGTGGGTCTGGAAGTCAACGCAGGCCACGACCTCAACCTCTTGAACTTGCGCGATTTTGTGCAAGCCGTGCCAGACGTCAAAGAGGTATCCATTGGCCACGCCTTGATGGCCGATGCCTTGGAGCGCGGCTACAGCGATACCGTGCAAGCGTACTTAGCGTGTTTGCGTCCATGAGCCAGATTTACGGCATCGGCACCGACATTTGCGACATCCGCCGCATCCGCGCCAGTTACGAGCGCCACGGTGAGCGCCTGGCCTTGAAGATTTTGAGCGAAGCCGAGATGCGCACCTTCCACAGTCGCAGTGAACGTTGGCCTGACCGGGGCATCCGGTTTTTGGCCACCCGCTTTTCCGTCAAGGAAGCATTCAGCAAAGCGATTGGCATGGGCATGCGCATGCCCATGACTTGGCGGCATTGCGAGGTGGGCAAGTTGCCCAGTGGCCAGCCCACCATCGTGCTGCACGGCGCTTTGCGCGAATGGTTTGAAGCCCGCCGTTTGCGCGCCCATGTCACCTTAAGCGACGAAACCGACTACGCCACCAGCCATGTCATCGTCGAACAAACCTCTGCCTGAACCATGACTGCTGTGACACACGCCCCCCTGATTTTGGACATCGCCGGCACCACGCTGACCGACACCGACCGCCGCCGCTTGGCCCACCCGCTGACAGGCGGCATGATTTTGTTTGGCCGCAACTGGGTGGACCGTGCGCAACTCAGCGCCTTGTGTGCCGACATCAAGCGCGTGCGTCCCGACCTGTTGATTTGCGTCGACCACGAAGGCGGTCGGGTGCAACGTTTTCGCACGGACGGTTTCACCCATTTGCCCACCATGCGCGAACTCGCCGCCTTGTGGTGGGAGGACGAGGCTGGTTTGCCCGGCAGTGGCGCCCTGCAAGCCATGAATGCGGCCACCGCTTGTGGCCTGGTGTTGGCCTCTGAGCTGCGGGCCTGTGGCGTGGACTTCAGTTTCACACCCGTGCTCGATTTGGACTTTGGCAGCAGCGGCGTGATCGGCGACCGGGCCTTCTCGCGCGATCCGCGCATCGTCAGTCTCTTGGCCAAAAGCCTGATGCACGGCTTGTTGCAAGCCGGCATGGCCAACTGTGGCAAACATTTCCCAGGCCATGGCTTCGTCAAAGCCGATTCGCACACCGAGATCCCGGTTGACCGCCGCAGCCTCAAGGCCATTTTGAAAGACGACGCCTTGCCCTACGCCTGGCTCCACACCAGTTTGACCAGCGTGATGCCCGCCCACGTCATTTACCCCCAGGTCGATGGCCGACCGGCTGGGTTTTCCAAACGTTGGCTGCAAGACATCCTGCGCCACGACCTGGGATTCCAAGGCGCGGTCTTCAGTGACGATTTGTCCATGGCCGGCGCCCGCCTGATCGACGGGCGCGAGGTGAGTTACACCGAAGCGGCCGTCACCGCCTTGAACGCGGGCTGTGATTTGGTCTTGTTGTGTAACCAAAGCACGCCCGACAGCCCGCAAGGCGGGCAAGCGGTGGACCGGTTGGTGGACGGCTTGGCTCAGGCCCAGCAGCGGGGCGATTGGACAGTTTCCGGCCGCAGCGAAGCCCGTCGGACCGCCTTGTTGCCAGCCACACCCGCCCTGGACTGGGAGGCTTTGATGGCCAGCCCGGCCTATTTGCAGGCCTTGGCTCTGTTGCCCAGCGTTTCCTGAGCTGGCTGGGGGCCGGTTCTTGGCCGGCCATTAGCGGTTAAAATAGACCCTCTTCGCCCCGGCAACCAGGGCACAGGGCTACGCAAAAGGAATTCCATGGCTACCAAATCTGGCAAAACCTCTGTTGACGAGAGCGGTCTTCGTTTTACCAGTCGTGAAAATGGCTCCCCGTTCGCAGGCATGGGGAAAATGGGTGAAACCATGTCGTGTATCAAGTGCGGCATGCACAAACCCCGCCGCCAAGGCAGCCAACAGCGTTTTGCTGGTAGCTTGGCTTTCTTCTGCCACGATTGCAAACCCCCTAAACCCGCCGCCGCACCTGCTGCTGCAGCCACCAAGGAAGCCAAGGCCTGACAGGCCCGAAAGCGGTTCAACCGCTTTCTCGGGGTCAGGTGCTTGGGTGTTCTCGGCGCAACGCAGGGAACAAAATCACGTCCCGGATGCTGGGGCTGTCCGTCAAAAGCATCATCAATCGGTCAATGCCAATGCCGCAACCCCCTGCGGGTGGCATGCCGTATTCCAGCGCTCGCACGAAATCATGGTCGTAGAACATGGCCTCATCGTCACCGCTGTCCTTGGCGTTGACCTGGGCGTGAAAGCGCGCCGCCTGGTCTTCGGCGTCGTTGAGTTCGCTAAAGCCATTGCCAAATTCGCGCCCCGTGATATAGAGCTCAAACCGCTCGGTCACCTCGGGACGGGCATCGTTGGCGCGGGCCAAGGGAGAAATCTCGGTGGGGTGTTCCATGATGAAAGTGGGCTCCCACAGCTTGTCTTCCACGGTTTCTTCAAAATACAGCACCTGCAAGCTGGCCAAACTGCGGCTGGCGAGCTTGTGTTTTTCTTCGTTGAAGCCGAGTTTTTTCAAGGCAAGGGTCAGCCAAGCCGCGTCATCGACGTGCGCGCCGGCCTCGGTGTGCGCAAGGATGGCTTCGCGGATCGTCAATCGCGCAAACGGCTTGGAGAGGTCGACCGGTTTGCCGTCGTAGGTCAACAGCAAGGTGCCCACGGCTTTCTCGGCGGCATCGCGGATCAGCGCTTCGGTGAACTGCATCAGGTCTTGGTAGTTCCAATACGCGGCGTAGAACTCCATCATCGTGAACTCGGGGTTGTGGCGCACCGAGATACCTTCGTTGCGGAAGTTGCGGTTGATCTCGAACACCCGCTCGAAGCCGCCCACCAACAAGCGTTTCAAATACAACTCGGGCGCGATGCGCAAAAACATTTCTTGGTCAAGGGCGTTGTGGTGCGTCTCGAAGGGCCGCGCGTTGGCGCCACCTGGGATCGGGTGCAGCATCGGGGTTTCGACTTCCAAAAAGCCGTGTTGCACCATGAACTCGCGGATGCTGCTGACCGCCTTGCTGCGCGCCACAAAGCGTTGGCGCGAGGTGTCGTCGGTGATCAGGTCGATGTAGCGCTGGCGGTATTTGATTTCCTGGTCATGGATGCCATGGAATTTGTCGGGCAAGGGGCGCAGGCTTTTGGTCAGCATGCGGATGCTGGTGACGTGCACCGACAACTCGCCCGTTTTGGTTTTGAACACATGGCCTTCGGCACCGACGATGTCGCCCAAGTCCCAGTGCTTGAAGTCCTCGTAAAGGTCCAGCCCAATCTCTTCACCCTTGACATACACCTGCATGCGGCCGGTGCTGTCTTGCAGGGTGGCGAAACTGGCAGTGCCCATGACCCGCTTCAAGACCATGCGGCCCGCGATGCGCACCGTGTGCTTTTCGGCGAGCAAGGTGTCCGCGTCTTTGGCACCGTGTGCGGTGTGCAGCGCGGCGGCATGGTGGGCGGGTTTGAAATCGTTGGGAAAAGCGACCGGGCCACCTTGGGCTTGGCGCTCGCGCAGGTGCTTGAGTTTGTCGCGGCGTTCAGCGATGAGTTGGTTTTCGTCTTGCGCGGCAGGGGAGGGGGTGTTTTCGGACATCCAAGGATTCTAAGAGTTCGCAGACAATGCAAGCTGTCACTTGCCTACACACATCCCACCATGAGCGAAGCAGCCAACCGCCCCGATCTGCCCGACCGTTTGTCGATCGATCCCCGCAGCCCCCATTACCTGGAGGCCGTGTTCCACCACGACATTGGCATTCGCTTCAACGACAAAGAGCGCAACGATGTCGAGGAGTACTGCATCAGCGAAGGCTGGATCAAGGTGCCGGCCGGCAAAACCCTGGACCGCAAAGGCAAGCCTTTGCTGATCTCGCTCAAAGGGCGGGTTGAGGTGTATTACCGCTGAATCAGCTGACCGAGTCGGCCGATTGCCGGGTCAGCATGGCCAGGGTGTTGGCCACGGTTTTGCGCAGGTCGCGGCGGTCGCAAATCAGGTCGATCGCGCCTTTTTCCATCAAGAACTCTGCGCGCTGGAAGCCCTCGGGCAAGGTCACGCGCACGGTGCTTTCGATCACGCGGGGGCCAGCAAAGCCAATCAAGGCCTTGGGCTCGGCGATCACCATGTCACCCATGAACGCAAAGCCAGCTGACACACCACCCATGGTCGGGTCGGTCAAGATGCTGATGTAGGGCAGGCCTTTTTGTGCCAAACGGGTGAGTGACGCATTGGTTTTGGCCATTTGCATGAGCGAGAGCAAGCCCTCTTGCATGCGAGCACCACCGGTGGCGGTGAAGCAAACAAAGGGCACTTTTTGTTCGATCGCGGTGTGCACGCCGCGCACGAAGCGCTCGCCCACCACCGAGCCCATCGAGCCACCCATGAAATCAAACTCGAAACACGCGGCCACCAGGTTGATGCTGTGCACCGAGCCGCCCATGACCACCAAGGCATCGGTTTCGCCGGTGTTTTCCAAGGCTTCTTTGAGGCGTTCGGGGTATTTGCGGCTGTCCTTGAATTTCAAGGGGTCCATGGGCAGCACTTCTTGCCCAATTTCATAGCGGCCTTCCGGGTCGAGGAACGCATCCAAACGTGCCCGTGCTGAAATGCGGTGGTGGTGGTTGCACTTGGGGCAAACGTTTTGGTTCTCTTGCAAATCGTTTTTGTACAGCACGGTTTCGCAGCTGGGGCACTTGACCCACACGCCCTCGGGCACACTGCGGCGGTCCGCAGGGTCGGTTTGTTGAATTTTGGAAGGCAGCAGTTTTTCAAGCCAACTCATGTGTTTTCCTCTGAAATATCAACAGCCACGCAGGGCCAACCAGGCAGCTGCCATTATGCGTCCAGTGCTTGGCGGATCTCGTGCATGAAAGCCTGCGCTTCATGCGCGGCTTGACCGGGGGCGGCGGCCTGCACGAGTTGAATCAACTTGGAGCCGATCACCACCGCGTCAGCCACTTGGCCAATGGTGCGGGCCGTGGCCGCGTCGCGGATGCCAAAACCCACGCCCACCGGGATGTTCACGAACTGACGGATACGCGGCAGCATGGCCTCGACCTCGTCGGTGTTGAGTGCGCCTGAGCCGGTCACGCCTTTGAGCGAGACGTAATAGACATAACCGCTGGCAATGGCCGCGACTTGCTGCATGCGCAGATCGGTGCTGGTGGGTGCGAGCAAGAAAATCAGGTCCATCTGGTGGGCCTTCAACGCCGCCGCAAAGTCCACGCATTCTTCAGGCGGATAGTCCACGATCAACACACCGTCTACCCCCGCGGCAGCCGCGTCTTTGACGAAGCCGTCTTGGCCATGTTGTAGGTTGTAGCTCTCCACCGGGTTGGCGTAGCCCATCAACACGATGGGTGTGGCGGTGTCGGTGCGGCGGAAATCTTGAACCATGGCCAAGACTTCATGCATGCCCACGTGGTGGCGCAGGGCCTCCTCGCCCGCTTGTTGGATCACAGGGCCATCGGCCATCGGGTCGCTGAAGGGCACCCCCAGCTCGATGATGTCCGCGCCGCCTTGGACCAAGGCGTGCATCAAAGACAAGGTGTGTGACGGGTCGGGGTAACCGGCCATCAAATAAGGAATGAGGGCTTTGCGGCCTTGGCTTTTCAGCGCGGCCATGACGGGGGTGATGCGGCTCATGCGGTGACCCCTTTCAACTGGCTCAAGGACACGGTTTGGTCGCCTTTGACCGATTGGCCTTGGCAGCTGGGCCGGCAGTAGAAGTCGGCATGCGACAAGTCTGCAACGGTGCCGATGTCTTTGTCGCCGCGCCCTGACAGGTTGACCAAGATGGATTGGGTGGGCTGCATGGTTTTGGCAAGCTTCATGGCATGGGCCACCGCATGGCTGGATTCCAGCGCGGGGATGATGCCCTCGGTGCGGCACAGGTAATGGAAGGCTTCCAAGGCTTCTTGGTCGGTGATGCCCACGTATTCGGCGCGGCCAATGTCTTTCAAGAAGGCGTGCTCAGGGCCCACGCCAGGGTAGTCCAGACCGGCACTGACCGAGTGGGTTTCGGTGATTTGCCCATTCGCGTCTTGCAGCACATAGGTGCGGTTGCCGTGCAACACGCCTGGCACGCCACGTTGCAGCGAGCAGGAGTGTTTGTCGGTGTCCATGCCTTCGCCGGCGGCTTCGACGCCGATCAAGCGGGTGTTGTCAAACGGGATGTAGGGGTAAAAAATCCCCATGGCATTCGAGCCGCCGCCCACGCAGGCCAGCACCGCGTCGGGTTGCAAGCCATGGTGCATGTTGGGCATTTGGGCGATGCATTCTTCGCCGATCACGCTTTGGAAATCGCGCACCATCATCGGGTAGGGGTGAGGACCCGCCACGGTGCCAATGATGTAGAAGGTGTTGTCGACATTGGCCACCCAATCGCGCATGGCTTCGTTCAAGGCGTCTTTCAAGGTGCGGCTGCCGCTGTTGACGGGCACCACGGTCGCGCCCAATAGCTTCATGCGGTAGACGTTCGGGCTTTGGCGTTTCACGTCCTCGCTGCCCATGTACACCACGCACTCCAGGCCATAGCGGGCACAAATGGTGGCGGTGGCCACACCGTGCTGACCGGCGCCGGTTTCGGCAATGATGCGCGGCTTGCCCATGCGCTTGGCGAGCATGGCTTGACCAATGGTGTTGTTGATCTTGTGCGCACCGGTGTGGTTGAGGTCTTCGCGCTTCAAGTAAATCTGTGCGCCACCCATTTCACGGCTCATGCGGGCCGCGTGGTAGATGGGCGAGGGTCGGCCGACGAAATGCGCGAGTTCGTTTTTGAACTCGGCGATGAACGCTGGGTCATGTTGGTACTTGGCGTAAGCGGCTTTGAGCTCTTCGATCGCGTGGGTCAGTGTTTCGCTGATGAAGCTGCCGCCATAGTTGCCAAAGTGGCCACGGGCATCGGGTTGTTGGTAGGTAGACATGGTTGCAATATCCATTCAAGGGCTGCAGAGCAGCCAAGGGACTCAAGAGGCGAGCGTCGTGCTGTGCACAGCTGCCACGAAGGCGCGGATTTTGTCGTGGTCTTTGATGCCTTTGGCGCTTTCCACGCCCGAGCTCACATCAACCGCCAACGAGCGTCCGCGCGCATGCACGGCGCGGATGCCGTCGGCCACGTTTGCAGGTGTGAGTCCACCAGACAAAACGAGGTGAGCATTGACGTTTGTTGGAAGCTGTGACCAATTGAATGTGCTGCCACTGCCGCCATACGCATCGACCAAGGTGTCGAGCAACAGGGCATCGGCTTGTGAGTAAGTGTCAGCGTAGTTTACGAGGTCAAAAACCTGGCCGCCCGCAGGGGTTTCCTTGGGGATGCGGGCTGCGCGAATCCAGCGGCGACCCAAGCCACTCGCCACTTGGTGGCAAAACGCAGGGGTTTCGTCGCCATGAAACTGCAGCCAGGCCCCAGGCACCAAGGCGGCGGCATGGGCCACCTCGGCTTGGCTGGCATTCACAAACAGCAACACCGGGGTGACAAAGGCGGGCAGCAAACGGGCCAGCTCGGCGGCGCGCTCGGGGCTCACATGGCGGGGACTGGGCGGGTAGAGCACAAAGCCCAAGGCACTCGCACCCGCGTTCGCCGCGGCCAGCACGTCTTGTTCGCGGGTCAGGCCGCAGATTTTGATGGGGATATGTGTCATGGGCATTGGCCAGGTAGCCAATCATAAGAGGGCGTGTGTTCGGGCAGACCCCATGCAGGTGCATAGACCGGGCCAGCGAAATACAAGCCGTCTGGCGAAAAGGTTGGCGCGGCTTCTTTGCGGCTGCGCGCTT
>CAJBOO010000064.1 GCA_903956845.1 uncultured Burkholderiales bacterium | reverse complement strand
TGCTCATGCCTCTGCCATTTTCTGGAGCAAGGTAGCCGTTTCAAACAAAGGCAACCCCATGATGCCAGAGTAACTACCCTGGATGCTTTTCACAAATGTACTGGCCTTGCCCTGTATCGCGTAGGCTCCGGCCTTGCCCATCGGTTCACCACTGTCGACATAGGCTTGAATTTGAGCAGTGCTCAATGGCGCAAAACTGACCTTGGATCGACTCACAGCGCGGTGCGTTCGCCGGCCCTCGGACACAGCGATAGCGGTCAAGACCCAGTGGGTTTGTCCCGCCAAACGATGCAACATGCGGCTGGCGTCGTCGCTATCTTGAGGTTTACCCAAAATCTCGCCGTTCAACACCACCGTGGTGTCCGCACACAAAATGGGGTGCACCACTTGTCTGGACGCTTTGAGTTGCGCCCTCGCCGCTTGGAGTTTGAGCACGGTCACGCGCTTCACATATGCCAGAGCCGTTTCACCGGGCAACACAGCTTCCAAAGCTTCGGCCACCAAAGTGTCTTCAGGCAACAAGACTTCAAAAGGCACCCCAATTTGTGCCAGTAATTGCTGACGGCGCGGGCTTTGTGAAGCCAGGTAAATCAGAGGGTAAGTCATTCGCGGTGGTAGGGGTGGTTGTTCAACAAAGACCAAGCACGGTAAAGCTGCTCGACCAAAAAGACACGCACCATGGCATGCGGCAAGGTCATGTCAGACAAGCTGATCAAGTCGTGGCCAGCGTCGCGAATGGCAGGGTCAAAACCGTCAGGGCCACCAATGATCAGGGCCACATCTTGTGCTTGCGCTTGCCAAGCCAACCATCGCTGAGACAAGGCTTTGGTGGTGAGGCGTTTGCCCTTTTCATCCAACCACACACGATGGCAGTCTTTAGGGATGGCTGCATCGATGCGGGCACGCTCTGCGGCCCAAATCTGTGAAGTCGTGCGTGATCCCCTGGGTTCGGTTTTGACCGTTTTGAGAGTGAGCTTGATGTCGGGCGGAAATCGCTTGGCATAGTCGTCCCAGGCGGTTTGCGCCCAATCGGGCACACGCTGTCCGACGGCAACCACCCACAGCTTCATGCCTTGGCGCGGGGTGACTTTTTGGCGGTGGGTTTGGCGGCCGACGATTTTTGAGCAGCGACCTTTTTCGCGGGCACTTTGGCCACTGGTTTGGGCGCGGCTGGCTTAGCAGTACTTGCTTTTTTGGCAGGCGCTGCAGTGGCTTTAGGTGCTAGACCAGGCTTGGTCTTGCTGGCAGGCTTACTCGACTTCTTGGCGGGCGCTTTTTTGGCGGCTTTGCCTGTGGGTTCGGGAGGCGCAATCACTTTGACTGGCATGGGAGGTTTGGCAGAGCCCAACTTCAATCGCACAGGCTTCTCACCCCAAATTTCTTCCAGGTGGTAGTACTGGCGAATCGACGGTTGCATGATGTGCACCACCACCGCGCCGCAATCGACAATGATCCATTCACCGTTTTCTTCCCCCTCGATGCGAGGCTTGCCAAAACCAGCGTCGCGTACTTCGTCACGAACGCTGGCGGCCAAGGCTTTGGTTTGGCGGTTCGAGGTGCCACTGGCAATGATGACCCGTTCAAACAAGGCCGACAGATGCTCGGTGTTGAAGGCTTGGATGTCCTGAGCCTTGATGTCTTCCAAACTGTCAATCACCACGCGTTGCAGTTTTTGAACGTCTTTTTTCTCAGAGGCTTCGGTCATGTTGGTCCGTGTATAAATGGTTTTGTTGAATGTATTGAATCACTGCAGGGCTCAGCGCATCGTCTAAAGACAGGCCTTTGGCACAACGCGATCGGATATCGGTGGCACTCAGGGGAATCAAGGGCAAGCGCAGATGCACACAGCGCGTAAGTTCAGGATTGTGCCACTCATGGGGTGCCGAGCCTGCCTGCTGCTCTAAGGGCCGATCAGCCACGGCCAACTGCGCCCATTGGGCAATCTCTGTCCATCGGTGCCAAGTGGTGAAGTTGGCAGCCTGATCCGCACCCATGACAACAAAAAAAGAGGCTTGGGGAAAACGGCTTCGCAGCGCGGCCAAGCTGTCCACGGTGTAACTGGGCCCCGTGCGTTGCATCTCAAGCGGGTCAACTTGCGCATGTGCCAGGTCCGCAAAGGCCAACTGGGTCATGGCCAAGCGGTGATTGGCTGCGCTCAGACCGCGCGGTTTGTGCCAAGCGTCACCCGTGGGCAACACATGCAAAGCATCGAGCTGGAGTTGGTCAATGGCGGCCTCGGCCAGCGCTCGATGGGCCAAATGGGGGGGGTCAAATGCACCGCCGAACAGGCCAATGCGATTGGGTTGTGGCTGGTTCAGACCCAATTTCTCCCTTGGAGATAGTACGAAGTGAGTTGGTCTTCAGGGGAGCCAGGCTCGGGTTGGTGCTGGTACGACCAACTCACCAGAGAGGGCATGGACAGCAAAATCGATTCGGTTCGACCGCCCGACTGCAGCCCAAAATGGGTCCCGCGGTCCCACACCAGGTTGAACTCAACATATCGGCCTCGGCGATACAACTGGTGTTGTCGCTCTCGCTCACCATAGGGCATGTCTTTGCGTTTTTCAACCAAGGGCACATAGGCTGGCAAGAGATGGTCGCCGACGCTCTTCATCATGGCGAAGCT
>CAJBOO010000063.1 GCA_903956845.1 uncultured Burkholderiales bacterium | reverse complement strand
CCCATGGCATCGATTCCATACATTCTTTGCATCTCAGGGTTCACAAAACGCCATCCAATGGTGGAGTCGTGAATTTCAGCATGTCTTGAAAATGCGCTGCTGGCCTTGGGCATGACCAAGGGGGCGCGACTCATGCTCTCCACACCTCCCGCCATGGCCAAGTCGAGTTGGCCCGTCATGATTCCCCTGGCAGCACTGGCAATGGCTTCTAAGCCCGAGCCGCACAATCGATTCACCGTGGCTGCAGCCACGCTGACCGGCAACCCAGCCAACAATGCACTCATCCGCGCCACATTTCGGTTGTCTTCACCAGCTTGGTTGACACAACCGTAATAAACCTCTTCAAGCTGGGCCCAGTCAAGCTGGGGGTGTCTTGCCATCAGGGCTTTGATCGGCAGTGCCCCTAAATCATCGGTTCGAATACCCGAAAGCGCACCGCCGTAGCGACCCACTGGTGTGCGAATGCCATCACAAATGAAAGCCTGAAGCATCACAGTCCCAACACCCGCTCGGCATTGCCGTGCATGATTTTTTCCATCACCTCGTCTTTGTAGCCAAGCTCATGCCATTCTTTGAAAATGCGCTCATAGGGCAGGCTTGGATAGTCACTGCCGAACATGATTTTGTCTTGCAGTCGACCACGTATATCGACTTTCAGGTTGCCAGGAAAGTGTTTGGGTGCCCACCCAGACATTTCCCAAAATACATTGCCTTTGTGCAAAGCCACTGCCGTGGTTTCCTCCACCCATGGCCAGCCAGGATGGGCCATGATGATGTTCATCTTCGGAAAATCAGCCGCCAGATCGTCGATGTGCGAGGGATGGGCATGGCGCACGCGTGCGCCGTTGCCGCCGGGCATGCCTGCGCCCATGCCCGTGGTACCCACATCAATCATCACAGCCGCACCCAATTCGTTGATGACTTCAAACAGGTCGTAATGGCGTCTGTCATTCACCGCAAAGTGCTGCATGATGGGGTGAAAGTGAAAGCCTATGAACCCCAATTCTTCAACGGCCTTTTTCGCTTGGCGAATGGCCATTTCACCTTTGGCGGGTTCGACAGCACCCCAGCATTGAATGACGCGCTTTGGATGACGCTGCCACATGGCATGCACATACTCGTTGGTGCAGGGTGGCGTGGCCACCGTGGTTTCCAAATCCAGCGCAACCAAGCAAGCATCAACGCCAGCAGTTGTGAATTCAGCAATCACATCTTCTTCACTCTTGGCCACCCAGTCTCGCTTCCAATAAGTGGCCAAGGCCTCTGGGTAGGGACCTTGTGAATCAATCCAGGTTTGTGTTCCGGGGTAGCAGTGCAAATCGATGATGCGCATGGCTTGTCTCTTTCTTCTTTTATGTTTGAACCATCAAGCTTTTTCTGCTTGGAGTTTGCTTGAGATCATTTCAACCAAGGCTTTTTTGGATACTTTGCCAAAGGTTGAGACGGGGAAATCGTTTAGCTTTTCCAGGCGCTCAGGCAGCTTGAACTTGGCAATTTCTTTGGTGAGTAAAAAGGCAATCAGCTCTTTGAATTCCAGTGTCTGTCCTGCGCGCAATATCACATAAGCGCACATTTTTTCGCCCATGTTGTCATCCGGCATGGGGACGCAGGCGACGTTTTGCACAGCAGGGTGCATGAGGATCAGGTTTTCCACTTCTTCGGCACTGATTTTTTCACCGCCTCGGTTGATCAGGTCTTTCTTGCGTCCTTCCACCACATAGTTGCCTGAGGGGTGCATGCGCATCAAATCGCCGGAACGGTAAAAACCATCGGACGTGAATTGCTTGGCGTTGTACTCTGGCACACCAAAGTAGCCCCGCAGTGTGTAGGGGCCGCGAACCGTCAACTCACCCACCTCCCCCATGGCTACTTCGTTGTCCTCTTCATCCAGCAGTTTCACTTCATCGTCTGGACACACAGGTCGGCCACAGGTTTCCAACTTGACCACTTCGGGGTCACTGGAGCGCACAAACATCAAGGTTCCTTCTGACATGCCAAAGTTTTCTTGAACAAAAACACCGGGTATCAACTGCCGCGTTTTAGCGCGCACTTCTGGTTGCATGCGCTGCCCACCACTTTGGATGATCTTCAAGCTCGACAAGTCGTGCTCTGTGACACTGGGATCATTGATCAAGCGAATCAAGAGTGCGGGCACCACCTTGAGGTGTGTCACCTTGTGTTTTTGAATCAAGGCAAACATTTCTGCAGGTCGGGTGTTGTGGTGCAAAACCACCTTGGCACCTTTGAACATATAGCCTTGAATGCCAGGACATGCCAAGGGCAAGTTGTGTGCAATAGGCAGAACCAAGAGCAAAACGGATTCGGCATCCAAATCACAGACTTCGGCAGCCACTTTGGAGTTGTAGGCGTAGTCATTGTTGGTGCGCGGTATCAATTTGGGTATGCCTGTGGTCCCACCAGACAATTGAAAGATGCAGGGATCCATGGGATCAATCTGAATCTGCGCCAATGCAGACATGGGCAGTGTTGCCGGCTTGTCAATCAAATCCCTCAGTGAATGCTCGCCCTCTTTCGGGTGGCCCAACACAATGCGAATCTTCATCGCTGGGTTTTCTTGTTGCACCCTGTCAATGATGGGCGAGAAGCTGAAGTCGCCTGAAGTCTCAGGGTAGACGCAGGTGGTTGCACCCGACAAATTCACAAATTGGTTTATTTCAGCAAACCGATGCGTCACCAACGCAGCAATCGGGATGCCACCCATTTTTTGCAACGCCAGGTACAAAAGCACGAACTCGTGAACATTGGGCAATACAGGCACCACGCGGTCTAAGGGCTTCAAGCCAATGGACAGCAGGTTCAAAGCGAGATTGGTGGTGATGCGATCGATGTCTGCATAAGTAAATGCATGATCGCCATCGACCAGCAATACCCGATCGGCAAATCGTTTGTAAACCGCGTCAAACTCTTGAGCCAATGACTTGTCTTGCCAATACCCATTGGCACGATAACGTTGGACAAACTCCGAGGGAAATGGAACAAAACCTTGCAACATGGTGAGCACTCCTTCAAGTAGAACTGGTGAAGCCACCGTCAATGACGATGATTTCACCGGTGACGAATCGATTGGACTGAATCAGATTCAACATGGTCTCGGCCACATCGTCTGCCGTGACGCAGCGTTTGAGTGGCGTCGCCTTGGCGCGCTTGCCCATCAAATCGTCGTACTTGTCGCCCAGCATGCGCTCCATCCAATCGCCCTCCATCCAACCTGGTGCCACTGCATTGACACGAATATCGGGGCCCAAATTCCAAGCCAAGGTTTTGGTCAGGTTGACGACGGCGGCTTTGCTGGCGGCGTATGGCAGCGGTTGTGGGCCGGGTCGCAAACCGACGATGCTGGCGGTATTCACAATGCTGGGGTTGTGGCCCTTTTTCAGCAAGGGCACAGCTGCACGCGCCACTTGGAAAGTGCCTCGCACATTCACGGCAAAAGTGCGGTCCCATTCGGCCATGTCCAGGCTTTCAAGGTCTTTGACTTTCCATGTGGCTGTGGTGCCAGCGTTGCTGATCAATGCATCCAAGTGGCCGAATTGCTTTTCAATCTCAGCCATCATGACGCGCACTGCTGCATCCTCACTGACATCACATTGCAACAACAGGGTTTTGGCGCCCAAGGCATTGGCCTCTTGGGCAGTGGCCTGTGCAGCTTTGGCACTGGAAGCATAGTTGATGGCCACGTCATAACCTGCTTTGGCCAAAGCCAAGACAGCGCTTCTTCCAATGCCGGTTGCGCCACCGGTGACCAAGGCTTTTTTTCTATCGCTCATGTCTGTTCCTTCTGATGTGATCCTGCTTGTCGCGCAATGGCCATTTAGCCAAGCAATGACGCCGCTTTGGGGGCAGTTTTCAACATCAGGGGTATAAAAAAAAGATGGCAAAATTCAATGAGTGATGCAAATTTGATATTCACCCATGAAACTCACTCAACTCAGAGATTTGGTGGCCATCGTCAAGCACGGCAGCTTGCGTTCAGCTGCACGCCATTTGGAATTGGCACAACCAGCCCTCACCCGAAGCATCCGCACCTTGGAGCGTGAACTGGGGGTAACCCTGTTTGAAAGAGAAGTTCGTGGCATGGTGCTGACGTCTGCCGGCAAACTTTTTTATGAACGCGCGGCCATGGCCATGAACCAGCTCAAGCGCGCCACTGAAGAGCTGGGGCAAAGCCAAGGCGATATGCAAGGCACTGTCTCTGTTGGTCTGTCCATCATGCCGCACGTGGGCATGCTGCCTG
>CAJBOO010000062.1 GCA_903956845.1 uncultured Burkholderiales bacterium | reverse complement strand
GGGTTTTGCAACGTCAAACTGGCTCTGAGGTCGGTTTGTTGGAAGCTGGCGGTGTAACTGGATTCAAGGCCTGCATTTTTGGCGCTCGATACGTTGGAAAATGAACCATTGGGCGCATTGATCGTTGGGTCAAAAAGCAAGAGATCTTTGGTGCGGGTACTGAACAATGTGCTGCGAAGCAATTGACTGCCATGCTGCCATTGAACGCCTACCTCTTGGGTCGCTGCTTTTTCAGGCTTCAGGCCGGGATTGCCATAAGTTGGATCAAACAGATAGCCAATCGGGGCCACGTTGAATGCGGTTGAATAAGCCATGGTGAATTTCCACTCAGAAGCGAATTCTCGACCGAAGCCCAAATACGCGGAGTTGTTGGTGCCTGTGCTTTGAACTTGGTCGTGTCTGATGTTTGCTTGAAGACTGTTCAAGCCTTCAGAGTAGAGCCAACCCCCATACACAGCAGTTGCAGATCGGCTTTTTTGCAAAGGCGTTGTGAACCCTGTGTCATCCAAGGCCTTGACTGACTGGTTTTGAATATCCCCACCGAATGTTGCTGTCGAATGGTTCAAACGAATTTCATTGACCCACGAAACCAACTGCTGATGTGTTTGAGACAGCGTGCTAAATGAGTTGGCACTGATATTGGATGTGGTATTTTTTTCAATCAAGTCAGTCAGATTGACTTTACTCAACCATGTTGGTGCGACTTGGGTATTCCAAAAAACACTTTGGCTGCGAATGTGGGTGGTTCCTTTATCCATATCAGTGCTGCCATAAGCTGTGTCATACGCAAATCGACCGTCAGTGGCATGGGTGCGCAGTCCTATGGTTGAATCAGGTCCGATTTGGTATGACATATTGAGGCTAAGGCTTTTATTTTCGTACCCATCACTGTCTGGATTGATGTTGCTGCCTTGCAGAGGATTCATGGCACTGATCCCATTTGTGCTGCTGCTACCTGCTGACAAAGCGTATCGCCAAGCGCCGATTGCGCCCTGAGTGCCGAGCAATAAACGCAGGGATCCAAGGCTGCCTGTTTCAGTGGTCGCAAAAGCAGAAGGCTGAGCAGATCCCTGTCTTGTGAAAATTTGAATCACACCGCCCACAGCCCCACTTCCGTAAATGGCCGAAACATTTCCTCGGACAATTTCGATGCGATCAACTTGATCCAACATGATGTGTTCAAGACTGACAGCCCCGGTGGTGTCTTGTTTGGTCATCGGTACGCCATCCACCAGCACCAACACTTGCATAGAGGCAGCGCCCCGCAAAAAAGCACTCGCTTGCATGCCACGTCCGCCGTTTTGTGTGAATTGAAAACCCGCTTCCCGCGCCAACAACGAGGGCAAGTCCATCAATTGCGATTGCTCAATGGCGCCTCTGCCTAAAACGGTTGTGTGTGGGATCACATCAGCCACAATTTGCTCTGTGCGACTGGCGGTAACGACAGTGGGCTTCAATGGTTGTTCTTGCGAGAACGCAAGGTTTGAACAAAAGAAACAGGCAATGGACAAGGCCTTCAAGCCCTGAAAGGAAGAAACAGAGAGATTCATGATGCATACCAGCCAAAGTGCTCTCACCGCCTTCCCCGACAGTGCATGAGCGTTAAGAAGCCACGAATAAACGCGGCTCCACCTTGTTGGCCGGTATCCGGGCTGGCGAAAACAACCTTGTCCGCCTTCCCAAATGCTTGTTCAAGGCACTCAGTGGCTATGTAGAACAGGGCGGAAGTGCGATGAACACTTCGTTCGCTTGACCGTTGCGGGGGCAGCGCAGGCTGGTCATCGACTCAAGCCATGTACAAAAAAGAAGTACTTGGTAGAGCGAAAACTTCTGCTTCCCGTTGAACTGCGGCATGTGAACCACACCGCGAGCACCAACGAGCGCATTCTAGCCACAAGCGACTGTTCGCCCCCTAAAATGCCAAACATGTCAGAAACATCCCCCTTAGACCCTGTGCTCGAACGCGTCGAGCGTTTGATCGTTCGCTACGAAGAACTCAAACGCACCAACGACTTGTTGGTGGGCCAGGTTGAGGCATTGACGCAAGAACGCGATTCGCTGAAATCCCGTTTGCAAGCTGCCCGCAGTCGAATCGATGGCTTGCTGGACCGCATCCCTGTCGAAATCAAGGACGGTGCATGAGCCAGGTCGAAGTGCAAATCATGGGGCAAAGCTATATCCTGGGTTGCCCCCCTGGTGCAGAAGAGCGCTTCCACACTGCGGTGCGCAAGGTTGACGAAGCCATGTGCAAGATACGTGACGCTGGCAAGATCAAGGCCCGCGACCGCATTGCGGTGTTGGCCGCGCTCAACCTTGCTTTCGAGCTCAGCGATTTTTCTGCTGCCCCTTCAGAGCCCAACACCTCTTCCCATAACTTGCACAACCTGCTGCACCGCCTGGACAATGCACTGGGCCAAGACGGGCATTTGCTCTAAGCTCCTAGAATGCAGCTGTCTGCAAGTCTGCCGGGTTTTATATTTCTTGAACCAATGCTCTCTGGAGCCCCGGGCTTGGAACATCGTTTGGTGAGCGTGATCATCTCGCGTCAGATGAACCCAACACCCTACTGACCTCGCCCACCTGAACCTTTCGTTCAGGATGACGATCCGGTGGAACCTTGCAGACACCCCTTCTCACTGATTGGATTCACCGTTGACTTGGATATTGCTGGCCCTGGCCTTCTTGGGCATCTTCACAGGGTTCTTGGCAGGCTTACTGGGTGTCGGTGGTGGGCTGGTCCTCATCCCCATCCTCACTTTCATGTTCCACAACGGTTTGGACCTGGAAAACGCATTGGCCGTCAAAATGGCCATCGCCACAGGCATGTCCACCATCGTGGTGACATCGTTGGCCAGTACGCGCATGCACCACCAGCTCGGTGCAGTTAGATGGGACTTGGTCAAAGGCTTGGCACCTGGTTTGATCTTGGGCAGTTTGGTCGCCAGCATTTGGTTGTTTTCTTTGATCAAAGGCGCGGTGCTCGCCCTGGTCTTCAGTGGCTTCACCGCATTCTCAGCCACGCAAATGCTCTTGGACCGCAAACCCAAGCCCTCTCGCGAGATGCCAGGCACGCTTGGTCAATGGCTGGCGGGTACTTTCATAGGCGTGTTTTCAGGCTTGGTTGGTGCGGGTGGCGCATTCATCAGCGTGCCCTTCATGGTCTGGTGCAACGTGCCTATGCGCCAAGTGGTCGCCACCAGTGCTGCGTTGGGCTTTCCCATCGCTTTGTTCAACGCCATGGGCTATGTGATCAGCGGATGGTCGGTCACGGGCACACCCGACCTGTCCTATGGCTATATCTGGTTGCCTGCCCTGCTGGTGATTTGCGTGAGCACCGTGTTCACAGCACCCATGGGAGCCCGCATGGCACACCGCTGGCCGGTGAGCAAATTGAAAAAACTCTTTGCGCTCTTGCTCTACGCCTTGGCCAGCTCCATGCTCTACCGAGGCTTGAACAGTTAACGCAACACCAACACTGGCAACTTGGCGTGCGTCAGGACGCTGGTGGTTTCACTGCCTAGCAATAAGCGTTTGATGCCCTTGCGCCCATGGGAAGCCATCACAATCAGATCGCTGGCGTGGTTTTCAGCCGTGTCGATCAACCCTTGGGCAATGTCGTCTGACTTGACTACTTCGGTGGTGATGCTCAATCCCTTGGCCTTGGCTTGCTCAGCGACTTGCTTGAGCACCTTCTCTGCACTGGCAGCCCACTCGGCTTCAATCTGCTTGACATCCACGTCATTGATGGCCAGCGACCCCTCGAAGTAAGTTTGTATGTAGTGAGGAATCACCTTCACGGCCAGCAGATCGGCCTTGAAAGCCAAGGCCATGGCTATCGCGCTGTGGACCGCTTTTTGAGACAAATGAGAGCCATCGGTGGCGAGCAAGATGTGCTTGAACATGATTGTTTCCTTTGAATGCATCGAACAACAGAACCGACATCGGCTCATGGGTTCAGCTTACGCACATGAGGCTGCTGGCGTTTGATGCATGTCAAGAAAACAAGTGAGTCTTCATGCAACGGCTTGCACACACCACGGCGCTTGGTCATGCACCAACCCCATCCACAAGCCCCACCCTGCCGTGGCACTCAGGGTCAGCCCTGCGATGCGGGTACCCAGGCTGGACCAACGCGCAGAAATGGTTTGACGCGATAACAACTTGAACCACAGCCAGGGAAAGATGGTCAGCATGAAGCCTCCACCCAAGGCAAACGCCACCATGACCACCGCGCCGTCCATGGCACTGCCGCTGAACAAGGCCACCATCAAGGCCGAGTACAACAAACCGCATGGCAACAATGCCCAAGCCATGCCCAACACCACAGGACCCCATGCATGCGCTTGAAAGGCTTCGCGCTTGGCAGGGGACGCCACCCGATGCCACACACCTTGCGCCCACTGGGATAACCAGAGCGGTTGGTCGGCGCGCCACAGCAACACCAAGCCGAGCAGGACTGCCATCACATGCACCATCGTCCATGCGGGTCTGAAGGCGGCACTTTGCACCGAGAGCCAACCCAAGGTTTGCATGGATGCCGCAGCCAAACCACCCAACATGGCATAACCAAGCAAGCGACCGAATTGGAAGAGCAACAAGCTTGACCAGGGCCGCCCAGTGCGCCACCGAGCGATGCCCAAACAGGCCGCGCCACACATGGCCACGCAATGAGGACCACCGACCAAGCCCATCGTGGCTGCGGTGATCAACAAAGTTGTTTTCATCAAAGGATTTTAGAGAAGTGCGCCCGTTGTTCGTCTGTTTGCACATAGCGGTCAAACACCATGGCCACTGCACGCACAAAATACCAACCCAGCTCTGTCACTTCAATGTCCTGCTCGGTGAGCTTGACCAAGCCTTGCGTCGCCATGGCTTGTAATTGCATGAGTTCGCTGGCGAAGTATGTCTTGAAATCCAACAGGTGAGCCAACTCCACCGACTCCAGGTGCACGCGACCCTGACACATCAAGGCCATGATGACAGAGCGCCTTGCCAAGTCATCCCGCGACAAGGCAATGCCCCTGACCACGGGCAAGCGCCCCTGGCTGAGCAAGTCTTCGTAATCGTCGAGCGATTTCGCGTTTTGCACATAGCCAGGGCCAATGCTGCCAATGGATGACACGCCCAAGGCAACCAAATCGCAATCGGGCTGGGTGCTGTAACCCTGGAAATTACGGTGCAAGCGGCCTTGCCGCTTGGCAATGCTCAAGGGGTCTTCAGGCAAAGCAAAGTGGTCCATGCCGATATAGACATAGCCTGCATCTTGCATGGCTTGCAGAGCCATGGCGAGCATGGCGGTCTTGTTTTCTGCCTTTGGCAAGGTGCTTGGCACGATGTGCCGCTGCGGTTTGAATCGGGCTGGCAAATGGGCGTAGCCATACAAGGCCACACGGTCAGGCCGAAGCTGTGTGACGGTGCGCAAGGTCTTGGCCCAAGAAACTTCGGTTTGCTTGGGCAAGCCATAAATCAAATCCAAATTGATCGATTCAAATCCCATGCGTCGGGCTGCTTGCATCAAGGTTTCGACC
This sequence comes from uncultured Burkholderiales bacterium, assembly GCA_903956845.1. Classification (GTDB taxonomy): domain Bacteria; phylum Pseudomonadota; class Gammaproteobacteria; order Burkholderiales; family Burkholderiaceae_C; genus Limnohabitans. The sequence goes on along the minus strand of CAJBOO010000062.1, from coordinate 10,866 downwards.
TGTTCTGCCGTTTGCTCTCGGTGAACAGCCAATTGGACTTGGTGATCAAAGTCCTGAACACCCAAACTCAGGCGATTAAAACCGATGTCAAACAAAGTTTGCAAACGTTGTTCGTCAACCGTACGCGGGTCAACCTCGATCGAATACTCACCCCCGGGTTGCAAGCTGAACGACGCTTTGATGGTTTGCATCAAATCAACCAACTCAGGGTCTCTGAAATAGGTAGGTGTGCCACCCCCCAAATGCAGCTGCGACACTTTCTGGCCTTTGCCCAAGTGCGGGATGAGCAGTTGAATTTCTTTTTTCAGGCTTTGTAGGTACGTTAAGGCCCTATCGTAGTTGCCCGTGATGATTTTGTTGCATGCACAGTAATAGCACAAAGATGCACAAAACGGGATGTGCACATACAACGAAAGCCCAACAGCATGGGCCCTGGCACTGTGCTGTCGTTCGGCGAGGGCAAGGATGTATTGGGCCTCACCATGAGCCTCCACAAACCGATCAGCGGTCGGGTACGAGGTGTACCGAGGACCTGGCACATCGAATCGATGCAAGAGTTCTGTAGATATGAGCATGTTGATCAAGGTAAGGGTTCATAATGTGCACTTGCTTGATGTTTCTGCATTTGAGCTAAATCAAACAAGTGCCATTCATGAATCCACAAAGTTTCAAAGTTGCCTGCTCCAACTGCAATCTGCGCGAGCTTTGCATGCCAGTGGACCTGAGTCCCAGAGACCTGGACCGCATCGATGAAATCGTGGGCACACGCCGAAAAGTCACACGAGGCGATTCCCTCTACCACCTGGGCGGCTCATTCAGCTCTCTGTATGCCATTCGATCAGGCTTTTTCAAAACCAGTGTGACCTTAGAAGACGGCAGGGAGCAAGTCACGGGCTTTCAGATGGCCGGTGAAATCATGGGCTTGGATGGCATCGTCAGTGATCGCCACACTTGCGATGCCGTGGCATTGGAAAACGCTGAAGTTTGCGTCATGCCCTTCAACCAAATCGAAGAGCTGTCGCGTGAAGTCAGTGCGTTGCAACACCACGTCCATAAAATCATGAGCAGGGAAATCGTGCGCGAGCACAGCGTGATGATGATGCTGGGCAGCATGCGAGCCGAGGAACGGCTGGCCGCCTTCCTGCTCAACCTCACCCAACGCTTGCATGCCAGGGGATTTTCCAAAACCGAGTTGGTGTTGCGCATGACCCGTGAGGAGATTGGCAGCTATCTGGGTCTGAAGATCGAGACGGTCAGCCGGACGTTTTCAAAATTTGTCGAAGAAGGCATCCTTGAGGTCAAGCAAAAAAACCTGCGCATCCTCAAACCCGACGCCCTTCAGCTGCTGGTCAATGCACCGGCAAGCTGCTAAATACATCGGTTTTCAGGGTTTCTTGGTCCAAGCCTGACCCGTCGGCGTAACCGCATGGTTTCGCGCCTGCATGGCGGGCGCCATGCCCCGATCTTTGGCCATCTGCATGTCGTGCGCAGCTCGGATAGCCACGGGGTCGTCTTGCAAAGCGGTGTCATTGCCTTGAAAAGCAAAAAATGCAGAGATCAAGCTGGCCACCACCACGAGCAAGGGGCCTGAAATGATCATCCATACGTGGCCAAAGCGCCACCAAGCGGCTACAGGCGTTGCAGGTGTTGAATGCATGTCCATTCCTTTTTCAAATATCACCGAGGCACCACAAAAACGGAGGCTTCTGTCACATGCATGCTGCCGTCTTCATTGGTGATGTCAAACCATATTTTGTGTGAGCCAGGTTTGAGTGCGTCATGCGGTAACTCGACCCTCACAGGCACCCACCTTGACTGCGCAGCTTCAACCACGATGTCATCTTCCGATTCGATCTCAATCTCGGGCACACCCCTGACCTCAATCTTCAAGTGCAGTCGGCTTTCAGTGGCGTTCATCAACTGCAGACGGTAGACATTTTCAATTTCACCGATTTGGCTGTAACGAGGCATTCCACGGTCCTTGACCACGTCCACTTTCAAAGGTGTACGCAGGTACAAACTGATGCCCAAGGCAAAAATCAAGGTCCAGAGTATCGCGGTGTAAATCAAGACTCGGGGGCGAAAAACGCTTTTCAACATGGTCATGGTCGACCAGCCGTTATTCATAGCGTTTTGGGTGGAATAACGCACCAACCCACGCTCATACCCCATTTTGTCCATCACGCCGTCACACACATCGGCACAAGCACCGCAGCCGATGCATTCGTATTGCAAGCCATTGCGAATATCGATACCTGTGGGACATACCTGCACACACAGATTGCAATCGATGCAAGCACCCATGCTTGAGTCTGCCAACGCCACGCTGTGAGGACGATGGCCCCTGGGTTCTCCCCGCCGGTCGTCGTAGGTCACGATCAAGGTGTCGTGGTCGAACATGGCACTTTGGAAGCGCGCATAGGGACACATGTATTTGCACACTTGCTCGCGCATGAAACCTGCGTTGCCATAGGTCGCCAAGCCATAGAAAAACACCCAAAAAACCTCCCACGAACCCATTCGGCTTTGAAAGAACTCCATGCCCAATTCGTGAATAGGCGTGAAATAGCCCACAAAGGTGAAGCCTGTCCATATCGAAAATCCCAGCCAAACAATGTGTTTGTAGGTTTTTTTGACCAGTTTCTCCATGGTGAAGTTGCCTGCATCCAAACGCATGCGGGCAGTGCGATCGCCCTCCACCTTGCGTTCGATATACATGAAAATTTCGCTGTACACGGTTTGCGGACATGCATAGCCGCACCATAATCGTCCAGCCACGGCCGTAAACAAAAACAAAGACAAAGCGCTGACAACCAGCAGTCCTGTCAAGTAAATGAAGTCTTGGGGATACAGCACCAAACCAAACACATAAAAGCGCCTGGCCCCCAAGTCAAACAACACCGCTTGACGCTGCCCCCACTCGAGCCATGGCAGGCCATAAAACACCAACTGGGTGATGAACACACCCACCCATCGCCAATGGGCAAAAATCCCTTGAACCGTGCGTGGATAAATTTTGGGTGTCGCCGCATACAAAAACGCTGACGAGTCAGACTCGTCAGCCGCATGGATGGGGATCACCTTCTTGTCATGGGGATCTGGACTCAAGGCTTGGCCGCTTCTGGTGCGTTGGACATGGACCAGACATAGCTGGTCAACACATGGATCTGGGATGTGCTCAACCGGTCTTGTTGTGCAGGCATGATGTTTTGCTTGCCGCCATTGACCATGGCCACGATGGCCGCCTCACCCCAGCCGTGCAACCATATTTTGTCGGTCAAATTCGGTGCGCCGACGGATTGGTTGCCTTTGCCATCCATTCCATGGCAAGCCGCACAAGCACCAAACTTGGGTTTGCCAAAGCCAGCTTTGAGAGAGTCATGGGGACTGCCAGACAAACTCAGGACATATTGCGCCAACTGCTTGACATCATCTGGTGAGCCCACAGCCTGCGCCATGGGGGGCATGTTGCCCACCCGACCCAGCGTGATGCTCTCCTTGATTTTGTCAGGCGATCCGCCATACAACCAGTCGCCATCAGTCAAATTAGGATAGCCCTTGGAGCCCTGCGCATCCGAGCCATGACATTGAGCGCAGTTGTTCATGAACAGTCGCTCGCCAATGGCGTGGGCCTGCGGGTCACGTGCCACTTCTGTCACTGGCAATGCATCAAACTTGGCGTACAAGGGGGCCAAGGCCGCATTGGCTTCAGCCACCTCGCTCTCGTATTCGGTTTGTGAAGACCACGCTTTGCTACCGGCATAAGCACCCAAGCCAGGGTATAAAAACAAGTACCCCAGGCCAAACAAGACGGTGAGAATGAACAAGCCCACCCACCACAAGGGCAAGGGGTTGTTCATTTCTCGCAAGTCCTCATCCCAGACATGGCCGGTGGTGTTGTCTGCTTGACCCACGGATTTTTTGCGTGCAGTGACCCACAGCAACACCAAACAGGCAAAGATGCCAACCAAGGAAACAATGGCCACGTAACTGGACCAAAACGAACTATTGAAGTCACTCATGGCAATCCTTACTCATCCAAAAAAGGCAATTGGGCAGCTTCATCGAATCGACGGTCTTTGCGGCGATCCAACACCCAAACCAACATGCCCATGAAACACATGAAACTCAAAACGGTAGCGACAACGCGCAAAGTGGTGATGGTGTCCATGGCGTCCCCTTACTTGAGCGCACGGCCCATGTTTTGCAAATAAGCAATCAGCGCGTCCAACTCGGATTTGCCCCGCACAGCATCTGCCGATTGGGCGATCTCTTCGTCGGTGTATGGCACACCCACGACACGCAATGCCTTCATGTGCGCTGGCAATGACTTGGCATCCACCAGGTCTTTCTCCAACCAAGGATAGGCCGGCATGTTGGACTCAGGCACCAAATCGCGTGGATTAACCAGGTGAACCCGATGCCAGTCGTCGCTGTATTTGCCGCCCACACGATGCAAGTCAGGGCCGGTGCGCTTGCTGCCCCATTGGAAGGGGTGGTCGTATACAAACTCTCCAGCCACCGAATAATGACCGTAGCGCAAGGTTTCCGAACGGAAGGGGCGGATCATTTGCGAATGGCAGTTGTAACAACCCTCGCGCACGTACACATCGCGCCCAGCCAATTGCAATGCGGTGTAGGGCTTGATCCCTTCGATGGGCTGGGTCGTGGACTTTTGAAAAAACAAAGGCACGATTTCGATCAAACCGCCGATGGCGATGACCAAGACGATGAGCACGACCATCAGCAAACTGTTGGTCTCGATTTTTTCGTGGCTGAAGCCTTGAGATGAATTGTCAGACATGGTTATTTCCTCAAGCGTGAGCGACAACAGTGGGAATGGCCACGGGTTCAACATGCCCCTTGAAAGCAGTCATGAGCACATTCCACAACATCACCAACATGCCGAACAGGTACAAAGCACCCCCTAAAACCCGCACCACGTAGTAGGGATAGGTTGCCTTCACACTCTCCACAAAGGTGTAGGTGAGGGTGCCGTCTTCATTGATCGAGCGCCACATCAGGCCCTGCATGACCCCGGCAATCCACATCGCTGCGATGTAGAGCACGATGCCAATCGTGGCTGTCCAGAAATGCAACTCAATGGCTGGCACGCTGTACATTTTTTTCTCGCCAAACAATCGGGGAATCAAAAAGTAAATCGTGCCCATGGAAATCAAACCAACCCACCCCAATGCGCCAGAGTGAACGTGTCCCACGGTCCAGTCGGTGTAGTGGCTAAGTGCATTGACGGTCTTGATGGACATCATGGGTCCTTCAAACGTACTCATGCCATAAAAAGACAGTGACACGATCATGAAGCGCAACACAGGGTCGTCACGCAACTTGTGCCAGGCGCCAGACAAGGTCATGACACCGTTGATCATGCCGCCCCAACTGGGTGCCAACAGAATCAACGAGAACACCATGCCCAATGACTGCGTCCAGTCGGGCAAGGCGGTGTAGTGCAGGTGGTGAGGGCCAGCCCACATGTAAGTGAAGATCAGTGCCCAAAAATGGACGATGGACAGCCGGTAGGAATAAACCGGGCGCTCGGCTTGCTTGGGCACGAAGTAATACATCATGCCCAGGAAGCCCGCGGTGAGAAAAAAGCCCACGGCATTGTGGCCGTACCACCACTGCACCATCGCGTCTTGCACGCCAGCATAGGCTGAGTAGGACTTCATCCACCCAGCAGGTATTTCCGCACTGTTGACCAAGTGCAACACGGCCACGGTCAAGATGAAAGCGCCAAAAAACCAATTGGCCACGTAAATGTGTTTGACCTTGCGTTTGGCGATGGTGCCAAAAAACACAATGGCAAACGACACCCAGACCAAGGTGATCAGGATGTCTATAGGCCATTCGAGTTCAGCGTATTCTTTGCCTGTGGTGTATCCCATGGGCAGGCTGATGGCAGCCGCCACGATCACCAAGGTCCAACCCCAAAATGTGAATGCGGCCAAGCCAGGCGCGAACAACCGCGTTTGTCCGGTTCGCTGCACCACGTAATAGGTTGACGCAAACAGCGCTGAGCCACCAAACGCAAATATCACGGCATTGGTATGCAACGGCCTTAAGCGTCCGTAGCTGAGCCAAGGAATGCCGAAATTCAGCTCAGGCCAGGCCAGTTGCGCGGCGATGATCAAGCCCACCAACATGCCGACCACCCCCCAGACGACTGTCATGATGGCGAACTGCCTCACCACCGTGTCGCTGTAGTTGTTTTGATTAGAAGAACTCATGAACTGCCTTTCACTTACATTGATTCAGTATCGTTTTGACCAGCAACACACGGGTTGACTTAGGTCAATCGTTGCGAAGAATTCGCTCTCCTTCGCCCTCTAACGCGTCAAATTGCCCTTTGTTGATCGCCCAATACAAGCCCAACAACACCAACAACACCAAGACCACCGACAAGGGAATGAGCAAGTACAAAATATCCATGTCATGCCGCCTCTGTGGTCATCAACTGGGGATGGGTTGGCAGGCTCAATTGCATCGAATACAGCACTACCCACAGGGAACTCAAGGCCATGCCCAGTCCTGCCAACCAAGGTGGCAGATAGCCCATGAAGGCCAATGGCACGCAGACCGCGTTGTAAAGCGCTGCCCAGACCAGGTTGTGGCGCACCACCACTTGGGTTCGTTGGGCTAATGCAACCGTGTCTGCAATGGCTTGCAAATGTTGACCTTGCACCACCACGTCTGAGCGGGCTTGGGCCAAGGGCACGGCTTGCCCAAAAGCAAAGGACACATGGGCACCCGCCAGCACGGGCATGTCATTGAAACCGTCGCCGACCATGGCTACCCGCAAACCTTGGGCCTGCAGTGTTTGCAAATGCAACAACTTGTCTTGAGGCGAGCAGCTGGCAAACACATGCGATGCAGGCAAACCCAAGATGTCCCCCACCCGCGCCACGGCTTGGGGCTTGTCGCCCGACATCACATACACCGCCATGCCCAGTGACTTGAGCTGTTCGATGGTGGGCAATGCATCCAGACGCACCGTCTCTTCGAACGAAAATGAAGCCAACCACGCATGCTCATCACACACATGCACTTGTGCAGCCCTAGCTTGGACGGGCACCAAGCAACCAGGCTGCCAGGCTTGGCAAAACGCCAGGGAACCCAATCGAAACGCCCTGCTTGTTGTGCCATCCAGGCTGCGTCCAATGGCAGACAAGCCTTGGCCGACATGCTCTTGCACCTCTTCCAATGTCATCTCAACCCATGGCTGACTTGCCAATGCCATGACGGCTCGTGCGTAGGGGTGTGATGAATGCTGCGCCAAATGTGCAGCCAATTGCAAATGATCAAGCGCCAATCCTGTGGGCATGTGATGCGCATCCCACTTGCCTTGGGGGGTGAAGATGGCTTGCAAACGCATCTGGTCACGGGTCAAGGTCCCGGTTTTGTCAAACACCACGGCATTGACCTGAGACAAAGTCTCAAGCGACTGCACATCCCGAAGCAAGACGCCTTGACGCGCCAAACGCCCTGCCGCGGCCAACATCGCTGCCGGCGTAGCCAAAGACAAGGCACACGGACAGGTCACGATCAATACCGCCACAGCCACCATCAAGGCCTGGCCAGGTGAGTCGGACCATGTCAGCGCGGCACTCAGGCCGGCAGCCAACAACACCGCCCACAAAAATGGTTTGGCAATCCGATCGGCCAACAAAGCCAACCGAGGTTTGTGCAGGGAGGCGCTTTGCATCAAATTCACGATGTCGGCATAGCGGGTGGCATCGCCGAACTTTTCCACCCGCATCTGAACGGTTTCACGCAGGTTATGCGAGCCTGCCAACAAAGGGTCACCGATGTTGCGCTGCAAGGGCGCCGACTCTCCTGTGAGCAAAGCCTCTTCAACCCAGGTGTGCCCTTGCACCAAGATCCCATCAGCCGCGATCACCTCACCTGGATGGATTTGCAACAAATCGCCTGCCTTGAGTTGGTGCAAACCCACTTTTTCCAAAGTGCCATTGGCATGAAAGCGGTGCACTGTGGTTGGCAATCGGTTGATCAACGCCTCAAGTGCGCCAGCGGTACGCTCACGCAAACGAGACTCCATCCAACGGCCCGTGAGCAAAAAGAACACAAACATGGTGAGCGAATCGAAATAGACCTCGCTGCCCAACCAACCCTTGGGGTCAAACACGGCGGCTGAACTGACGATGAAGGTCACCCAAATGCCGATGGCCACGGGCAGGTCCATGCTGATGCGACCCTGTTTGAGGTCGCGCCACGCGGCAGCGGTGAACACATCGGTGGCGAAAAACATGACCGGCAAGGTCAACACCCAAGATGCCCAGCGCAAGAGGTTGAGCATGTTGGGCGTGATGTCCTCGGGTGCAGAGACATAAGCCGGCAAGGCGTACATCATGACTTGCATCATGCAAAAACCCGCCACCAACCATCGCCAGAGTTGTTGGCGCACTTCGCTTTGACCTGCTTGGCGAGCACTGAAGTCATTGGCAGGGACGGCTTGGTAGCCCGCATGGACCAAGGCCTCCAGCCAAGCCGAGGGGCGCACCTCCGTGGCGGACCAAGTGATCTGAGCTCGGTGGGTAGCACCATTGACCACGACTTCTTTGACACCAGGCACGGCACACAAGGCGGCTTCTACATTCAGCGCGCAAGCGGCGCAATGCATCCCATGCACCACCACCTGGGACTGCCAGGTATCAGCGCTGGATTCAGTGGTCGACGCCACTGCCGCATGGGCGGGATGGCTGAAAGCGGCCCAGCTCTGCGGATCGTCGAGCAAGGCATAAGCGGAATTCATGTCCGCCAGCTTAGAGAACATCAAGCCACCAACGCTTGATCTATGTCAAGTCAACAGGCCTCCACTCTGCTATCTGACGATTGACTGACAGCGCCCATTGCACATGCTCTCTGACCAAAGCACTTTCATGTCCAAGACGGCTTTCTAGCGCATGACACAACTCAGCATGCAGGGCAGGGTCTGCGGTGGTGCTGACCGCGTTGCCCAAGGCCACCGCGATGTTGCGCAACCAACGCTCGTGGCCAATGCGCCTGATCGCACTGCCTTGGGTATAACGGTCAAAGTCTTCTGCTGTCCAAGCAAACAAGGACACCAGTTGTGCCGAGCCCAGTCCATGGCGTTCATCGAAATCAGGTAAGGCACTGCGTTTGGCAAACTTGTTCCACGGGCAAACGAGCTGGCAATCGTCACAGCCATAAATGCGGTTGCCCATCAAAGGCCTGAACTCCAGCGGAATCGGCCCGGCATGTTCGATCGTCAAATAGGAAATGCAGCGCCGCGCATCCAATTGGTATGGCGCCACGATGGCTTGGGTCGGACACACATCGATGCATGATGTGCAACTGCCACAGTGGTCGCTCACAGGGGGCGTGGCCGTCATGGCCAGGTCGACGAACAATTCGCCTAAAAAGAAAAATGAACCTGCGTCACGCTGCAATACCAAGCTGTGTTTGCCACGCCACCCCATCCCACTGCGCACCGCCAATTCAGCTTCCAGCACCGGTGCCGAATCGCAAAACACCCGATGACCCAGGGGTCCCAGCTCTGCTTGCAGTAGGTCCGCGAGTTGCTGCAAGCGTTGACGCATGACCTTGTGGTAATCGCGTCCCCTGGCATACACCGACACCACGGCAGCTTGCGGGTCATGCAAACGTGCCCATTCCATCGGTACCCACTCGTTTGTCTCATCCTTAGCTTGCCAGGGATGCGGTCGGGGCAGGTAATCCATCCGTGCGGTGATGACGCTCAGCGTGCCAGGCACCAGCTCGGCGGGCCGTGCGCGACGCAGGCCATGCGAGGCCATGTAAGCCATGTCGCCATGAAAACCTTTGTCTAACCAAGCAAGCAAACCAGGCTCGGCTGCAGACAGGTCTACCGGGGCCACGCCAATTTGGGAGAATCCCAATTGCCGTCCCCAAGTTTGCAGGGACGCGAGCAACTGCTGCGGTTGGATGGACACGATAGCCTTTGGAATGAAATGCCGATTGTAAAAACACTGCACTGGCCAGATGAACAAGCTTGCGAAGCATTCGCCCAAGCCTTGGTTCAGCTCCCTGAGTGGGGCCATGCCTTGGTGTATTTGCAAGGCGATTTGGGCGCGGGCAAAACCACCTTGGTTCGACACCTGCTGCGGGCCATGGGTGTGACTGGGCGCATCAAAAGCCCCACATATGCGGTGGTTGAACCTTATGAGCTCATGCTGGGCCCATCGCCACAAGCCATCTGGCACTTTGATTTTTACCGCTTCACTGACCCACGCGAATGGGAGGACGCAGGTTTTCGCGAGGTGTTTGCCAGCCCTGGTTTGAAACTCTGCGAATGGCCCGACAAGGCCGCCGGTGCTTTGCCTGCCCCTGACCTGCAGGTGCATCTGCAGGTCAACACCGACCTGAGCCGAACGGTTCGGCTCGAAGCGTCCACCCGCTTGGGTCAAGCACTCTTGGCGTGGCTTCCATGACTTGGTCACGCCGCCAGTGGCTCAAGGGCAGCAGTGTGGTGCTGCTGCTTGGGCGCGCTCAGTTGGCTCGTGGTGCAGGGATTGTGGCCGTGCGGGTTTGGCCTGCGGCGGACTACACACGGGTCACGATCGAATCAGACACGGCTTTGCGCACCCACCAAACCTTTGTCGAACAACCGCCTCGTCTGGCCGTGGACATAGAAGGCATTGAATTGAACGCTGCATTGCGTGAATTGGTGGGCAAGGTGCGCAGCGACGACCCGTTCATCATGGGTGTGCGGGTGGGCCAATTCAATGCGACCACGGTGCGCTTGGTCCTTGATTTGCGTCAAGCAGTCAAGCCCCAGGTGTTCACCTTGGCGCCCGTGCAATCTGGGCAATCCACGTTTCAGCACCGCCT
>CAJBOO010000061.1 GCA_903956845.1 uncultured Burkholderiales bacterium | reverse complement strand
TTGGATGACAGAGGTGGGCAAAGTCAGGGTGATTTTGCGTTCTAGTTTTTCGAGGGTTTCAACGTTCACGGCCATCTGGCTTCTCCAAAATAAATCAATTGCGCATGGGCTGCGGGGGCCAATGGTGCGCGGGGGGGGACTCGAACCCCCACACCATTGCTGGCGTCAGGACCTAAACCTGGTGCGTCTACCAATTTCGCCACCCGCGCGGGATCAAAAAAAAAGCAAAGGGCAGTCTGCGTGAACAGACCGCCCATCGAAAATCGGTCAGACCGAAATTCTACCCGCCTTGCCCGCCGTGATTCAGCGCTTGACCCTGAACCAAGCCGCGTACATCGCGGGCAAGGCCAGCAGGGTCAAGACCGTGGCAATGATCAGGCCGCCCATGATCGCCACCGCCATCGGACCCCAAAAGGCACTGCGGGACAGGGGGATCATGGCCAAAACGGCCGCTGCGGCGGTCAATACGATCGGGCGCAAGCGCCTGACCGCGGATTCGACGACCGCATCCCAGGCCGGTACGCCACGGGCTCGGTCTTGCTCAATTTGGTCGATCAAGATCACCGAATTGCGCTGAATCATGCCCAACAAGGCGATCACGCCCAGCAAGGCCACGAATCCAAAGGGCCGGCCCAAAATCAGCAAGGCCATGGCCACCCCTGCAATCCCCAAAGGACCGGTCAAAAACACCAGCAACGAGCGGCTGAAGCTTTGCAGCTGCAACATCAGCAGGGTGAAAGTGACAAACAGCATCAAAGGCACACCGGCGGCGATGGACGCAGAGCCCTTGGCGCTCTCTTCGACCGCACCCGCCACGCTGATGCGGTAGTCGGGTTGACCCCATTTGGCCTCCAAGGCCTTGAGCTCAGGTTGCAACTGTGCGGTGACCGTGGCACCTTGCAGGCCTTCAACGATGTCGGATTGAACGGTGATGGCGTATTCACGGTTTTCGCGCCACATCACCCCAGGCTCCCAATCGAAGACTGGTTTGGCGATTTGCAGCAAGGGAATGGCGCGGCCGCTGGCGGTGGGCACATAAGCCTGCGACAAGTCGGCCATGGTTTGGCGTTCGCTTTGCGGTTGGCGCAGCACGATGTCGATCAAGCGGTCGCCTTCACGGAACTGGCCCACGGTCGAGCCGGTGAGCAAAGTGCGGGTGGTTTGGGCGATCGATTGGCTGCTCACACCCAGCACACGGGCTTTGTCTTGGTCGACCGCCAGACGCAATACCTTGACCGATTCATTCCAGTTGTCGTTCACGCCACGGGTGTTGGCGTTGGCGCGCATGGCAGCCTTGACCTCATCTGCGCGCTGGCGCAGCACCAGGGGGTCCGGCCCCGAGACGCGGAATTGAACCGGAAACGGCACTGGCGGTCCATTGGGGAGCAACTTCACGCGGGCACGCACTTCAGGGAATTCGGTGGCCATGAATGCGGGTAAGCGCGTGCGGATCAGTTCACGCTGCTGGAGGTCACGCGGAATGACCATGAATTGCGCCACATTGGTCTGCGGGAAAATTTGGTCCAGCGGCAGGTAAAAACGGGGCACGCCCGAGCCTACCCACACGCTCACCGATTCCACCCCGTCCATGGCCATCAAGGCTTTTTCCACGCGCTGGCTGACAGCTTCATTGGCTTGGAACGAGGTGCCTTCAGGCGACCAAATGTCCATCATGATCTCGGGGCGGCTGGAATCGGGGAAAAACTGCTGTTGCACCTTGCCCATGCCAAAAATGCCCAAGGCGAAAATCAGCACGGTGGCGCCGATGGTCAACCAGCGGTGTTTGACGCACCCATTCACCGCGGCACGAAACAGCACATAAAAAGTGGAATCAAACAATTCAGCGGGCGCGTCGCCCGCTTTGTGCGGCTTGACCTTGAGCAGCAACGTGCCAAGGTAGGGCACGAAAAACACCGACACCCACCAACTCAGCAACAAAGCGATGACAGTGACCGCGAAAATCGCAAAGGTGTATTCACCGGTCACCGACTTGGCCAAACCGATCGGCAAAAAACCCGCAGCGGTGATCAAGGTGCCTGTCAACATGGGCATGGCGGTGACGTCATAGGCGTAGGTGGCAGCTCGGACCTTGTCAAAGCCTTCCTCCATCTTGCGCACCATCATCTCGACCGCGATGATCGCGTCGTCCACCAAGAGGCCCAGCGCGATGATGAGCGAGCCCAAGGAAATTTTGTGTAAACCAATGCCCCAGTAGTACATGACCAAAAAAGTCATGGCCAACACCAGCGGAATCGTGATGCCCACCACCAAACCCGGGCGCATGTCGATGTACCAACCAAAACGGCCACCCTTGTGCCAGCCCAAGGAGATGAAGCTGACCAACAACACGATGACCACCGCCTCGATCAACACGTTGATGAATTCACCCACCGAGCGGCTGACTGCTTTGGGTTGGTTTTGGATCTGACTGAGTTGCACACCGACAGGCAAACCGATCTGCACCTGCTGAATCGTTTTGTCCAGCGATTTGCCCAAGGCGATGATGTCGCCGCCCTTGACCATGGACACGCCAACCGCGATCACTTCTTTGCCCTGGTGGCGCACCTTGACCGTGGCGGGGTCGACATAGTCACGACGGATCTGCGCGATGTCACCCAGTCGGAGTTGTTGGCCTGAAGCCCCTCGGATAGGCATGGTTTTGAGCTGGTCAATCGCTTGGAACTGCCCCGCCACCCGTACCTGCACGACGTCGGTGGGGGTTTGCAAGGCGCCAGCGCTCTCGACCGCGTTTTGCTGTCCCAATTGCGCCAGCACCGCACCCATGTCGATGCCCAACTGCGCCAGGCGCTTTTGCGGGATCTCGATGAAGATTTTTTCGTCTTGCACCCCGAACAGCTCGACCTTGGACACGTCTTTGACGCGCAGCAACTGCTGACGTACTTTTTCGCCCAAGTCCTTCATTTCCGCCTGGCTGAAACCCTCCGAGGACAGGCCATAAATCACGCCATAGACATCGCCAAATTCATCGTTGAAAAACGGGCCTTGCACACCTTGCGGCAAGGTGCCGCGCATGTCGCCGATTTTTTTGCGCACCTGATACCAGACATCGGCCACATCCGCGCCACGCGACGAGTCTTTGATCTGAAAAATGATTTGCGATTCGCCTGGCTTGGAATAGCTGCGGATCTTGTCCGCGTAAGGCGCTTCTTGCAGGGTCCGCTCCAGCTTGTCAGTGACCTGCTCGGCCACTTGTTGGGCGGTTGCGCCCGGCCAGTAGGTTCGCACCACCATGGCTCGAAAGGTGAAAGGCGGGTCTTCGTCTTGTCCCAGCTGGAAATAGGCTGTCACGCCCAAGACCAACAGCACCAACATCAAGTAACGGGTCAAAGCCGGATGATTCAAGGCCCATGCAGACAGGTTGAAACCGCTGCTGTGCGCGTCATGCCCCTTCATGGCTTGGTACCTGCGGGTTGGTAAACCGTGACCTTTTGGCCAGGTGTCAGCACATGCACGCCAGCCGCCACCACCTGTTGGCCCACCGACAAGCCTGAACTGACCACCACTTCATTGCCCTGCACCGAGGCCACCTCGATCGGGGTGGACTTGACCGTCATGGTGGCGGTGTCGAGCACCCACACCGATGTTTTGCCAGCCTCTTGGCGAATGGCCGTGGTGGGCAAGGTGATGACCTGCGTGGCAGCGACTTGGGGGCTGAGCATGACGGACACGGTGCTACCCAGGGGGGCAGTGGTGTCTTTCAAGGCGACACGGACCGAGAAGGTGCGGGTCACGGGGTCGGCACTGGCGGCGATTTCATGCACCACGGCTGTTTGGGTGGCTTGGCTGCCCCAAGATTGGATATGGACGGTTTGGCCCACTTTGACCTGCGACAGTTTGTCTTCTGGCACGGCAAACAGCACATCGCGTTGGCCGTCTTGCGCCAGCCTCAACACCGGCATGCCCGCACTCACCACCTGTCCCACTTCAGCGTCCACCCCGGTGATCACGCCCGCCTTGTCTGCCAGCAATTGGCTGTAACCGAGTTGGTTGCCTTGGCCAGAGAGTTGGGCTTGGGCCTGGTCGAGTTGAGCCTGGGCCGCTTTCAAGGTGGTTTCACGTCGCTCGAGCTCGGCGCTGCTGATGAAACCTTTGTCGCGCAGTTCTTTGTAGCGTTTGAAGTCCGCGCCTGCCAAGTCACGGTTGGTTTGCGCGGCCTGGACCTGCGCTTTGGCTGCGTCCACCGACAAACGGTAATCTTGGGCATCCACCTGGGCCAGCAACTGACCGGCCCGCACCTTTTGGCCTAACTCGACATGGCGGGCAACCACTTTGCCGGCCACCCGAAAACCCAAACGCGTTTCCACCCGGGCCTTGACCTCGCCTGCATAGATGGCTTGTGTGGTCAACGCAGTCTGTCCAACTGGCAGCACTTTCACAGCGCGCACGGGTTCTTGCGGCGCAGGCGCGGGCGCGCAGGCCACCAAGCCCATCAACAGGGGGATGGAAATCAAACGAAACATGGGGGATCCTCAAGAATATTAATGACTGACTGGTTAGTAATCTAATTTCGAAAGCCCCGAATGTCAAGCGACAATGGAAAGACCATGCCATCTGTCAACCACTATGAGAACTTTCCGGTCGCTTCCTGGCTGTGTCCACCCCGGTTGCGGCCCCCGATTGTGGCGATTTACCACTTTGCCCGCACCGCTGACGATGTGGCGGATGAAGGCGAGGCCAGTGCGGACGAGCGTCTTCAGACCTTGGCAGCGCTGCGCGCAGACTTGCTTAACGGTCTGAACCAGCCTGGTGTTGAAAGTGTCCGCTGGCCGGGCATGTTCCAGGCGCTGCACCAGCAAATATCCGCTTTTGCATTGCCAGTTGAGCAGCTGCTCGCCCTGCTCGATGCGTTCACCCAAGATGTGGTGTTCACCCGGGACGCCAGGCGCTATGCCTCCCGCGCCGAGTTGCTCGATTACGCCAGCCGCTCGGCCAACCCCATCGGTCGCTTGTTGCTGCACCTCTATGGCGTCAACGATGCCTTGTCATTGCAGCGCAGTGACGCGGTTTGCAGCGCCTTGCAACTCATCAATTTTTGGCAAGACCTGAGCGTGGACCAGCCGCGTGGGCGTTTTTACTTGCCCGACCACGCTGAGCTTGGGGCTGAAATACAGTTTGCCCGGCAATTGATGCAGCAGGGCGCGCCCCTGGTCCACCGCTTGCCAGGTCGGGCGGGATGGGAGCTGCGGCTGGTGGTGCAAGGTGGCTTGCGCATCCTCGACAAAATACAAGCCATCGACACCCGGGTGCAACGCCCTCGGTTGCATGCCCCAGACCTCCTCTGGATGTTCTGGCGCGCTTGCTGGATGCCACAATCCCGCCCATGACGCCCCAGCAATACGTCCAAGCAAAAGCTGCTGCATCCGGCAGCAGCTTTTATTACGCCTTTTTGTTTTTGCCACCGCCTCGGCGGGCGGCCATCACCGCTTTTTACGCCTTTTGCCGCGAAGTGGATGATGTGGTTGACGAGGTGCAAGACGCCGGTGTGGCGGCCCACAAATTGCACTGGTGGCAACAAGAGGTACAGCGCAGTTTCGCTGGACAAGCACAGCATCCGGTCATGCAAGCCTTGATGCCACTGGCGGGTGAATTCAACATCACCGAGCACCACTTGCAGCAGGTGATCCTGGGCTGTCAGATGGACTTGAGCCAAACCCGTTACCTCGACTTTGCTGGCCTACAGCAATACTGCCACTTGGTGGCGGGTGTGGTGGGTGAGGTGGCTGCTCATATTTTTGGTCAAACCCATGCCAAAACCACCGAATACGCCCACACCTTGGGACTGGCTTTTCAGCTCACCAACATCATCCGCGACGTGGGCGAAGACGCCATGCGCGGACGCATCTACCTGCCGATGACGGATTTGCAGCAATTCCAAGTCACCGCCAACGATGTCTTACAACGCCGAGATTCCCCTGCTTTCCAAGCCTTGATGCAATTCCAAGCAGCCCGCGCCCATGACCTGTATGACCAAGCGCTGGCCTTGCTGCCAGAGGCTGACAAGCGCACACAAAAACCCGGTTTGATGATGGCCAGCATCTACCGCACTTTGTTGCACGAAATCGAAACCGCTCATTTCCCTGTGCTGCAGCAGCGTGTGGCATTGACCCCTGTTCGCAAACTGTGGCTGGCTTGGAAGATGCAAGCCTTGGGGCGCTTTTGAAAGCTGTCACCGTGGTTGGTGGCGGCTGGGCCGGGCTGGCTGCCGCGGTGCGAGCAAGCCAACTGGGTTTCCGTGTTCGATTGCTCGAGGCAGCCCCCCAACTTGGCGGACGCGCCAGGCGGGTGGTCCACCAAGGCTTGGCCCTGGACAACGGGCAACACATCTTGATTGGGGCTTACCGCCAAACCCTGGACTTGCTGCACAGCTTGGGACTGGACGAGGCCCACGCCTTTCACCGAACCCCATTGAACTTGCAGAGCTTGGATGGGGCGGGTCTGCGCCTGCCAGACCTGCCCAGCCCCTGGCACCTGTTGGCAGGCGTTGCCATGGCCAAGGGATGGTCTTGGAGAGACAAACTTGCTTTGGTTCGTCAATCCTTGGCATGGCAACGCGCAGGCTTTGCCTGTGCGCCCTTGGCATCCGTGGCGCAGGTCTGCACGCTGCTGACGCCACGCGTGATGCAAGACCTGATCGAGCCGCTGTGCGTGTCGGCGCTGAACATTGATAGCACCGAAGCCAGCGCAGAGGTTTTTTTGCGGGTCTTGTCGGACGCTTTGTTCGCAGGTGCTGGCAGCAGTGATCTGCTCTTGCCGCGCCATGACCTGGGCCAACTGCTGCCAGACGCCGCTGAACGGTGGTTACTGGCCCAAGGGGCAGACATCGTCACCCACCACTTGGTGAGCACCCTGCCCTCAGACACCCCGGTGCTCTTGGCCTGTCCGGCTTGGCAAGCTGCCGAACTGACCCACCGCTTGGCACCCGCCTGGTCCGCCCAAGCGTCAGCTTTGGCCCACACCGCGATCGCCACGGTTTACTTGCACACGCCAGAACCCCTGATTTGGCCAAGCCCCATGTTGGCCTTGCCAACTGGCCCGGGAGCGGTCGCGCAGTTTGCCTTTGACAAAGGACGTTTGAGCGGCCAAGCGCAGTGGCGAGGCGTGCTGGCCATGGTGGTGAGTCATTGCTCACTCAACCGAGACGACACCACCCAAGCAGCCTTGTGGCAAGCGCATGCCCAGTTGGGCTTGAAGCAACTCACGCACTTGACCACGGTGGTTGAAAAGCGCGCCACGTTTGCGTGCACACCAGGCCTGGTTCGCCCAGGAACCGTGGTCGCTGAGGGTGTCTGGGCCTGTGGCGATTACGTGGCTGGCCCCTACCCGGCGACCCTCGAAGGGGCTGTTCGGTCCGGGATTCAGGCCGCCGAATCCATGGCGGGTCAGCACATGGGCGAAAATACCGCATGACATCAAATCCCCGCTTCACGGCCGAGCCTCCCTATGCCCATGGCCAAGCCAGTCAAACCGCTGTTATTTACTGCAACCTGGGCACCCCAGACGCCCCCACCGCCTCCGCTTTGCGACGCTATTTGGCAGAGTTTTTAAGCGATCCCCGGGTGGTTGAAATCCCCCGTTTGCTCTGGCTGGCCATCTTGCATGGCATCATTTTGCGGGTGCGCCCCGCCAAATCAGCCCACAAATACGCCAGCATTTGGACGCCTGAAGGATCGCCACTCAAGGTCTGGACCGAGCGCCAAGCCAAGGCATTGCACACCCAACTGCAGGCACAAGGTGTGCAAGTGCGCTATGCCATGCGCTACGGCAGCCCTGCCATCCCTGACGTGCTTGATGCCCTGAAAGCCGAGGGTGTGACCCGCGTGTTGGTGTTGCCAGCCTATCCCCAGTATTCAGCCACCACCTCGGCGAGTGTGTTTGATGCGGTTTATGCCTGGGGCATGCGCACCCGCAACGTGCCTGAATTTCGCTTCATCAACCGCTACCACGACCACCCAGGCTACATCCAAGCCTTGGCTGAGAAAATCAAGGCGCATTGGGCGGTGCACGGGCGCGCTGAACAATTGGTCATGAGCTTTCATGGTGTGCCAGCCCGCACCCTCCAACTTGGCGACCCTTACCACTGCGAATGCCATAAAACCGGTCGTTTATTGGCTGAGGCATTGCAATTGGACAAATCGCAATACAAGATTTGCTTTCAATCCCGCTTCGGAAAGGCGAAATGGCTCGAACCCTACACCGAACCATCGGTGCGAGAAATGGCCCGCCAAGGCACCCGCTCGGTCGATTTAGTGTGCCCAGGTTTTGTCAGCGACTGTTTGGAGACCCTGGAAGAAATTGCCATGGAGGTCAAGACCGCCTTCTTGGAAGAAGGGGGCAGCACCTTCCATTACATCGAGTGCCTGAACGACAGCCCAGCATGGATTCAGGCCTTATCGGACATCAGCCACCTGCACATGCGCGGCTGGCCGCTGCTGGGCGCATCCGCCGAAGAACGCAACACCTCCAAAGACTTGGCCTTGGCCATGGGCGCTGAACAGTAAGCCTAAGCGCTTGGCGAGGCAGCGATTTATTGGCTGGCAGCTGGCGCCGATGCGGGGGGGGTGGCGCTGGTCGGTGAGGAAACCCCTGCTGGGGTTGCCGCGGCCTCAGGGGCGCTGGGTTTGACTGCCGCTGGGGCTGTCTCTGTCAAATGGGCTGGGGTGGCAGGCGTCCCTGTCTCGGGGGTTGCTTGGTTCGGTGCGATGGAAGTCTCAGCGGGCACAGGCAAGGTGGCGTCTGTGGCAGGCTCGTCTGCTTTTTTCTCCAGCACCTTGGTTTGCACAAGCGCAGCTGCAGCCAATGCAACCACGAACAAAGCCACCACTTTCAACACGCTGAAGCCACCACTGGCGGGTTGGCTGTCATCTTGAGGGGCTTCGGATGCACTGGTATCACCCGCGGGGACGGCCAACGAAGGCTCTGCGGTGGGCGCTGAGACCTCACCTTCCATCGTTGGGTCTGCCTGCGTCTCTTCCAAGTGTTCTGGCGGTTGGGCCAGCACATGCAAGGCTTCACTGCGCGTGATCGGCGCATGGTCCAACTGAGGCTGGAAAGCGCGGCCACCTGAGGCGGGCTGGGAGGTATCGACCAAGGTGGTCAAGTCATCGCCAAAGCCAGCATCATCCGAAGCAGGCACAAGGGGCGGGAGTTCTTGACCAAACAATTGCGCCTCGGTCATGTCGAGCAGGGAAGCCACTTTTCTGGCCGCGGTCAGCTTGACGCTTTCGCTGTAGAAGGCACTCATGCCGCCTTCTTCAATTTGCCTGATTTGTTTGACAGACAAACACGCACGGGTCGCCAAATCGTTCAGCACCCACCCCTGGGATTCGCGCTTTAATCGAACTGCGGCACCGTCAATTTGCGAAATGTCTGACATTCAAACCCTTTGACAAGGCTTGCGCTGGTTTATTTGACCAGCAGCAACTCACCTTTGATGGATGCGCCCTTTTGAACTGACAGGGTTTGGTAGACCACGTGGCCATCGACAGAGGCTGAAGATGTCACGATCAACTCGCTGCAGGTGGCAGTCCCTGAAAATTTGCCTTTGATGTGCAGACTCGAGCAGGTGACCACCCCCTCGACCTGGCCACGCGAACCGATGGTGAGTTCGTCCACTTGCACTTGACCGTTCAGAGAGCCTTCCACATGGATGGCACCCTTGGCAGAAATTTCGCCACGAAACGAAAAACCTTCGCTCAAGATGGAAGGTTTGGCTGCATTGGAGGAGATGATGTCCATCATGTTGTTTCTCTGGGGTTGTGCGAGCGCTGGAGGCTCAGCTGGCAAGGTTGCGGATGCAGGCGGGACCTGGAAGGGTTCAGTCTGCGCAACTTGGTTTGCATTATTGTTTGCTGTTTTGGATTTGTTGAACATACTGAGCGGTGCGGATCACTTTTTGTGGATTGACGGGGTAACCGCCAACCAAAATTTCCAAGTGTAGGTGCTTCCCGGTGGAAGAAGAGCCTGTGTTGCCAATATAGCCCAACAAAGTCTCGGTGGTGACCTTGTCGCCCACTTTGACACTCAGTTGCGCCAAGTGGGCATAAAGTGACTCGACACCGTTCAGATGCCTGATCATGACGGTGTTGCCATATTGGGGGTGGAATTCTGACATCACGACCACGCCCGGCTTGACAGCAAACACCTTGTCGTCGCCCGTCTCGCTCATCAGGTCCAAACCCGTATGGAAGTGGGTTTTGCCGTTCAAGGGGTGTTTACGGATACCAAAGTCGGAAGACACGTTGAAATTGGCCACCGGCATGCGGTTGGGCAATGCATACAACACCTCGCGCAAAGCGCGGTTGGTGGACAACTCTTCTGCGACTTTGCCGCGCAGCAGGGGGTTGGACTGCAAGTCGGTGTCCAAACTGAAACCACCATTGGCAGAATTTTGCTGAATGATTTTGACGATCTTTTCGGTCAGGCCACTCGTTTCGAGTTGCGCCTTGAGGGTGTCGTTTTCTTCTGAAACGGTGACCATCGAGGTTTCGACAAAGCGGCGGATGCTCATGTCGCGGTCGCGGATGGTTTGGGCCAAGGTGACCATTTGCTCTTCATTCAAAGAGGCGTCGCCCGAGCCACCATCGTTGGTGCTGCTCAGCAAGGCGCGGTAGACCTCTTCATGGGAACGTTCTAAGCGAGCCCTGCTCACACCCAGAACCAAGGTGGTGGTCAAGAGAAAAATGATGGTGCCAGTCAGGGCAAAACCAGCCACCACGGAGCCCCGCGCAACGATGCGCTGAAAACCGCCGGGGATGTTGAAATATTTGAGGTCTCCGCTTTGCTCCAAGATCAGCTTGACATCTTGGTATTCACGCGTCCACACGTGCTTGACCAAGCTGGGCAGCTTGGGCAGGTGCAGAAAAAACGAGCGGGGTGAACGCATAAAAAATCAAGTAGCTGGATCAGTTCCCAGGTGCAGGGGGCTTGGCCTGTTGAATGGCTGGCGCTGCGGGCTGGCTGATGGCGGCTGGTGCAGAGGCAGAGGGTTCAGCGCCTTGGCTGAGGGTTCCCTCAATTTCGCCGCCTTTTTCAATTTCAATTTCGGAATAATGGATTTTACCGACAATTTTGCCGGTGGCCCTGACGATCAGGCTTTTTTCACTGACGATGGTGTTGTGCAGTTGGCCGCGCACGTCGATGACTTTGGCAGACACGCGGCCAGTGATGCGCCCAGTTGGACCGATCAGCACCTCTTCTGCCGTCAAATCACCTTCAATGACACCATTGATGACGGCTTTTGACGGTACGGTGAAGGCACCTTTGACAACCACGCCGTCACCAATGACGACGCTCTCGAGTGAATCTGATTGATTGGCCATGCTTGCTCCTTGATTCCCATCTTAGCAAAGTTTAAATATAAATTAACTTTTTTCTTGAAGCTCTTGATTTAATTGAAAAAAATTCTAGTTGATGATGAATTTATTGAATTAATCGATTATTTAGCAATACCGTAAATGATTCCTAAATGTTGTTATTTTGCTTAAATATGAATAACAAGGTACTCATTAAATAGCTGATTCACCCATAATTGCCTCCCATTGGAGGTATTGCAATTGAACAACATCATGGCAAATTCGGTCTCGCCGAAAGATTTCAAGCAAGCCGATCAGGGAACCGGGTACCGGGCCTGGAGGGGCTGGTTCAGCGGCTGGCTGTTCATGTTGACCGCCAGCTGGTGTTCAGCCCAACCATTGGCATTGGCCGATTTGATCGAAACGGGTATGCAAAACCACCCCAACCTCAAAGCAGGATTGGCCGCGCAACGGGCAGCCCAACGGTCCTTGGAAGCGGCTGAATGGCAAAGGTACCCGACACCATCGCTGTCCATCGAAGGGGTCAAGGCGTCGGGCAACGACACCAGCTATCAGGCAGATGACACAGTCACCACGCTCAGGTTGTCGCAACCCCTTTACACAGGTGGCGCTTTGACAGCGCAAATTAACCGGGCAAAAGCGCAACTCAGAATCGCCCAAGCCAATGTGCTTGAGGCT
Source organism: uncultured Burkholderiales bacterium (assembly GCA_903956845.1). Taxonomy (GTDB): domain Bacteria; phylum Pseudomonadota; class Gammaproteobacteria; order Burkholderiales; family Burkholderiaceae_C; genus Limnohabitans. The sequence continues at coordinate 23,566 of CAJBOO010000061.1, read as the reverse complement.
CGTCAGCAAGTCAGCCTCCAAGTCATCCAGTCTTATGCCGACTGGCTGGCTGCTGAGCTGAAAACACAAGCTTGGCGGCGAAGCTTGGTGCTCCACGAGAAATTGCTGCAAACCGCCAAAAATCGCATCAACCAGGGCGTCAGTTCTGCCAGCGATTTGAGTTTGGTCCAAGGGCGCCTTGACGCCACGGCATCCGAAGTGTTTTCAGCTTCGCTGCAAGCTGAATTGGCATTGAATCGCTTGCGTGAACAGTTGGACATGCCATTGCCAGCCGATCAACTGTCCTTGCAAGCTGCCGCCCCTTTCACGGGCGAACTCCACTTGGACAGCCTGCTGCAAGACGCCGAGGCCCGGTCCCCTGCCCTGCAAAAAATCCATGCCCAAGCGGGCGTTCAACGAGCTGGCACACAAGAGCGCGAAGCCGCGCTCCTGCCGGACATTGCTTTGCGTGTTGAGCGTCAAATAGGCCATTTCTCCATCAACAACACGTCGCCAGAAAACCGTGTTTTCCTTAGCGTGTCAACCAAGCTGGGGGCAGGCTTGTCCAGCATGAGTGCAATCGCATCGGCCAAGGCCTTGGAAGATTCCGCCGAGATGGAAACCCTGAGCCAGCGTCGTGCATTGCGCGAAAAAATTGTCAACGCCTACCAATTGCATAAGTCATTTCCTGAGAGAAGACGCTTGTTATCAAGTGCCCTGGCTTCCTCGCAACTGGCCTTGGAATCTTTCGAGCGGCAGTTCGCTGCCGGTCGCAAAAGCTGGTTAGACCTGATCACAGCCGCACGCGATGTGGCCATGCATGAAGCACAAATAGCGGACCTCAAAGGTGCGGAAATTCAAACTGCATGGAACCTCAAAACACTCACCGCCAGTGACCTGGCCGACATGGACACCCAACCATGAGCACCCACCATTCCCTGACAGCATGCATTGTGCGTTTGGCACACGTGCAGCAACAAGCGATAGACACAAACGCATTGATTCAAGCCATTCATGAGTTGGGGCAACGCAAGCAAACCCATCTCGTTGAGTTGATGCATCAACTGTGCACCAAGATGGCCATTCCGCTTGCCAAGGTGGTCCGCCTGCCAGACCCTGCGGACATGCCTCTGCTGGGACACCAAACTGACAAAGGCTGGTTTGTCGTGCGAGGCATGAATGCGCAACGCCAATGGGTGATTGACATGTGGGATTCGAAACAAGCCAAGTTGGTTGAAACCGTTTTGCCCGATCCCAAGATCACCGGTTTGACCTTGTTCCGGTTCAGTTTGAAGGAACAGATCGATACCTCTGAAAGCCCTGTTTACCAACTGATCCGACGAGAAATCCATACACACCAACGAAAGTTAGCCGTGATTTGCATCGGCTCGGTGACTTTGAATTTGCTGGCCATCGCCACATCTTTGTACACGATGCAAATTTACAACCGCGTGATCCCATCCAGCGCCTTGCAAACGCTGACGGTTTTGACCATTGGTGTGTGCATTTCGATTCTTTTTGAGTGGATCCTCAAGCATGCCCGCAGTCGCATTTACGACAGCTTGGTAGAAAGCGTAGATCAGCGTTTGTCACGGGCTGTTTTTTTGCGTCTGCTGTCGATTCGCATGGACCAAATGCCCGCCAGCCTTGGCAGCATGGCCAGTCAACTCAACGCCTACCAATCTATCCGTGCATTCATGACATCGCTGACCACACACCTGCTGGTGGATGTGCCCTTTGTTTTGCTGTTTTTGATGTTGATCCCACTCATTGCCCACAGCTACTTGGTGATCGTGCCGGTTTTTTTCTTTCTGGCGGCCTGCGTCATTGGCATGGTTAGCCGCCAAAAAATCGAAAACCTGATTTTGCAAAGTACCTCGTTGACCCATGCCAAAACAGGTTTGCTGGTGGAGGCCATCGAAGGCGCTGAAACCATCAAATCTGGTCAGTCAGGGTGGCGCATGCTGAACCGTTGGATGCATGTGTCCGATGCCGCTAGAGAAAGTGAATTGGACATGCGGCGAATCACAGAGCGCAACCAGCACACCACAGCGACCATGCAACAGCTCTCCTACGTCGCCTTGGTTGCAACAGGTGCGGTGTTGATTGCCATGGGTGAGATGACCATGGGTGGACTGGTTGCTTGCACCATTTTGGCCGGGCGGATTTTGTCCCCTGTGTCATTGATCCCGTCCATGTTGATGCAGTGGGGCCAAGTCAAAGCCACTGTCAAGGGCTTGGACCGCATGTGGTCACTGGAAAGCGACCATCCCGATCAGACGCATCCGATGGCACCCGAAGTGATTCAAGGACATTTCAAATTAGAGGACATCAGCACGGGATATCACGGCACTCAAAAAGCCTTGCAGCTGCGAGAGTTGGTGATCCGACCTGGTGAAAAAGTAGGCATCTTAGGCACCATCGGTTCAGGCAAGACCACCTTGCTGCGATTGTTGTCTGGCATGTACAAGCCCCATCAAGGAAGGGTCTTGCTTGACCAACTTGATATCTCCCAAATCAGCAAATCTGTCTTGGCTGACAAGCTGTCATTTCTTCAACAAGAGGGGCGTTTGTTTGCGGGCACTTTGCGTGAAAACCTGATCCTGGGCATGCTGGATCCCGGTGACCAAGCCATTTTGGACATGGCAGGCCAAACAGGCCTCATGCAACACGTCATCAGCAAACACCCCAAGGGCTTGATGCACGAGATTTCTGAAGGTGGCTTGGGCTTGTCAGCGGGACAAAAACAACTGGCCAACTTGACACGTATTTTTTTGCGCAAACCCCATATTTGGCTGTTGGATGAACCCACCTCTTCCATGGACAAGCACACTGAAAACCAGGTGTTGCAAGCGCTTTCGCAAGCGCTCAAACCCACTGACACCTTGGTGATGGTCACGCACAAGTCCGAGTTACTGCCCTTGGTCGACCGCTTGATCGTGGTGGCCAACGGGCAGGTGGTGTTGGATGGCCCCAAAGACCAAGTTATCGCCAAATTGCAAAACCCCAGACAAGCGCCACACCTCCGTCCTGTTGGGCATGCCTCATGAGCGCGATCGACATGGATGATGAGTCGCGGCATGCCAGCCATATGATTTGGCTATTGGTGAGCTTGGTTGTGGTGTTCATCGCTTGGGCCTCGTACTTTGAGATTGATCAAACCGTGCGCAGCACCGGGCAAGTCATTTTGAGTGCGCGCACGCAAGTGGTTCAAACGGCAGATGGCGGCGTTTTGAAGCAATTGCATACGAGAGAGGGACAGGCGGTGAAGGCGGGCCAACTCTTGGCGGTTCTGGAAAAAGAGCGCGCACAAGCAGGGTTGGATGAAAGTCTGGCCCGGCTCATGGCCCTGAAAGCAGCTCAAGTGCGAGCAAAGGCTGAGATCGCCCAACAAGACCCTGTTTACGGACCGGAATTCAACGACTTCCCCGAGTTTGTCCAAGCGCAGACGGGCCTGCATTTTCAGAAGAAGCAGACTTTGGAGGAGGAAATTCAACTCACCATGGACGCCATGCGCATGGCCGAGGCAGAAAAAAGCATGAATGAAAACTTGCTGCGAACCGGGGACGGCAGCGAGTTGGATGTGTTGCGCGCCAAACGCCAAGTCACTGAATTGCAAAGCCGAATCACAGCCACGAAAAACAAGTACCTGCAAGATGCACGCGCGGAGTTAACCCGGATCGAAGACGAATTGGCCAGCCAAGCCCAGCGGCGCAATGGAGCAGAAAGTGTCTTATCGCACACCGACGTCAAAGCACCGATGGACGGCATTGTGAAAAGCGTGAAGATCTTCACACTCGGGGGCGTTTTGCGCCCCGGGGATGAATTGATGCAGATCGCGCCCGTCGGAGATGCTGTTTTCATCGAGGCCAAAATCCAACCCGCAGATGTGGCGCAATTGGTGCCTGGCCAACCAGTCAGTGTGAGTCTGGACTCCTTTGATGTCAGTGTGTATGGCTCGCTGCAAGGCGAATTGGTTGACATCAGCCCGGACAGCTTGTCTGAAAACACCTTGGCAGGTATGCCAGCGGTACACCCGCTGACGGGACAACCTTTGGTGTATTACAAGGTCAACATCAAGATAGCCAAAGAACAGGTCAACCCCAAGTCAGGGCTCATCGAAATCAAACCTGGCATGACTGCGGGCATTGACATCAAAACCGGCACACGCAGTTTGATGACTTACCTGCTCAAACCTGTGATCAAAACACTCAACGGCTCGCTGAAAGAGCGTTGAATGCGTTGACCAGGTTCGGGCGGTTCAGCCGCGAGGGGCGCCGCGTGGCTTGAAGCTCGAGCCGCGTTTGGCGCCAGCGAAAGTGCGGCCTGCGCCACCAGGCTTGCCGCCTGGCTTGCCACCACCGCCTCGACGAGGCTCGTGTGAAGGGGCGCGAGGGGCGCGTTGTGTGGGCTCCAAGCCTGGGATCATTTCAGCCGACAACGTCTGTTGGGTGAAATGTTCAATGTCCAGGATCTTGCGGCGGTCACGCCATTCAGCAAAAGTGACCGCCAGGCCATCGCGGCCTGCACGGCCCGTGCGGCCAATGCGGTGCACATAGTCTTCTTGCTTCATGGGCAAGCCAAAGTTGAACACGTGACTGATGCTGGGGACATCAATGCCGCGTGCGGCCACATCGGTGGCCACCAAAATTTGAACGCGGCCATCACGCAGTGCTTGCAAACGTCGGTTGCGCAAACCTTGGCTGAGCGCCCCGTGCAAGGCCACGGCTGAGAAACCCACTTGCTGCAGGTCTTCGGCCAAGCCATCACATTCGATTTGAGTGCTGGCAAAGACAATCGCTTGATCGATGTTGGTGTCGCGCAACCAATGATCGAGCAACTTGCGCTTGTGGTGTGCGTTGTCAGCCCAAAACAAAATCTGCTTGATGTTGTTGTGCTTTTCTTGCGGTGAATCGATTTGCACTTTTTGAGGCGTGCGCATGATGCGCACTGCCAATTGCTGAATGCGGGGAGCAAATGTAGCGCTGAACATCATGGTTTGGCGGCGTTGTTCGGTCAGCTTATGGATGTCAGCCAAATCATCGGCAAAGCCCAAGTCCAACATGCGGTCGGCTTCGTCCACCACCAAAAATTGAACCTTGTTCAAGTGAAGCTGTTTGGAGCGCTGCAAGTCAAGCAAACGGCCAGGGGTGGCCACCACCAAGTCGGCATTGTGCAAACGTGCGATTTGCATGGCGTAAGGCATGCCGCCCACCACACAGGCGATGCGCAAACCTTTGCAATGGCGCACCAAATCGATCGCGTCCTTGGCTACTTGTTGGGCCAATTCACGGGTGGGGCACAACACCAATGCGCCAGGCATGGCGGGTTTCACATGACGTGCATCAGTGGGGTTTTTGCGGCGAGGCTTTTTAGGCAGTTCTTCGCCCTTGGCTTTCGCGTCTTCTACTTTTTTCTGCCATTCGTCAGCTTCGGCCTGCTCTTGGGCTTGGCGCTCGACCAACAAAGTGTGCAACACCGGTAGCAAAAACGCAGCGGTTTTGCCGCTGCCTGTTTGGCTGGAGACCAACAGGTCAATCGAAGGCAAAGATGCATCTGCTTGCAAGGCCATGGGAATGGCTTTGAGCTGAACGGGGGTGGGTTGTGTGAAGTTCAGGTCACGAACCGCGGCCAGCAGCTCAGGGGCCAAGCCCATGTCGGCAAAGGCATTGTTCACGGGCGCTTTCGCAGCCGGGGTCGATGTCGTGGGTTCTGGGGCGTCGTGGGCAGTGTGCTCCAAGACGGTTTCGGTCGAGGCGCGGGAATTCAAATCGTCAATCATGTTTTAACCACCACCTGAAAAGGTGAGGTGGCTCCATTCAAAGGTTGTAAAAACATCAACCTTCAAACAAAGCATGCTGCAAAGTGTTTGCAACGCGGTTCTGTGCGAACCCAAGGTGTGAGGCAGATGTAGCAATGTTGCGCTTTGTCAGCACAACCAAGGGTATTCTCGCATAGAAATGAATCTGCATTCACTCCCCGAAATGAATGCTTACAGTTTCAAGAAATGCGTGCGGTAATGCTCGAGTTCATCGATTGACTCATGCACATCCGCTAACGCGGTGTGGCTTTGCTGCTTTTTAAAAGAGGCATAAACCTCTGGCTTCCAGCGTTTAGACAGCTCTTTGAGGGTGCTCACATCCAGGTTGCGGTAGTGAAACCAGCCTTCGAGCTTGGGCATGTATTTGTGTAAAAAGCGCCTGTCTTGGCCAATCGTGTTGCCACACATCGGTGCCACACTTTTGCTGACGTATTGCTTGATGAAATCGATGAGTATCTGTTCGGCCTGCGCCTCGTCCAGCTTGGATGCTTTGACTTTGTCGATCAAGCCACTTTTGCCATGCGTGCCTTTGTTCCACGCATCCATGCCAGCGAGCAAGGCATCGCTTTGGTGAATCACCAAGACCGGTCCTTCAATGCGTGGCGAGAGCTGGGGGCCGGTGATGACAACGGCGATTTCAAGCAGACGTTCTTTTTCAGGGTCCAAGCCTGACATTTCGCAATCAAGCCAGACCAAATTGTGATCAGACTTGGGCAAGGTGGGCACAGGCAGCGTGGAGGTCGGGTCTGAAGGTGATGTCATTCACGGATTGTCCCCCAAACCCTGTGCAGACTCGACCATGACCACACGGGGCATGCGCTCACACGAAAAGGCCTAAACTTGATCCATGAACATCTCTTTCTCTTTCACCTTGGCGTTTGCTGGTATGTTGCTGCTCAATTTGGGGCTCAAGTTGTGGCTGGCCAACCGTCAAATTCGGCATGTGGCCACACACCGTAACGAGGTGCCCGCCGCTTTCAAAGAGGCCATCGACTTGCCTACCCATCAAAAGGCCGCGGACTACACGCTGAGCAAGTTGCGCTTGGGTCATTGGGACTTGGCCATCGATGCCTTGCTCTTGCTTGCATGGACACTCATGGGCGGCTTGAGTTTGCTGGACGGCTGGCTCTCCGAGGTCCTTGGTTCAGGCATGCTGCAACAACTGGCTTTGGTTGCCAGCTTCATGCTGATTTCTGGTCTGATCAACCTGCCCTTGTCCTATGTGCAGACATTCAAGATCGAACAACACTACGGCTTCAACAAGATGACGGTAGGTTTGTGGTTCAGTGACATGCTCAAAGGCATGGCTGTGGGTGCCATTTTGGGCTTGCCCTTGCTGTGGGCCGTGTTGTTTTTGATGGAAACCGGCGGCCAAGCTTGGTGGCTGATGGCCTGGGGTTTGCTGGTGGCTTACCAATTGTTCGTGATGTGGATTGCTCCTCATTTCATCATGCCCTTGTTCAACACCTTTCAACCTCTGGATGACGCTCAACTCAAAGCGCGTGTGGACGCCTTGATGCAACGCACCGGCTTCAAATCAGACGGTTTCTTTGTGATGGACGGCAGCCGCCGGTCAGCGCACTCCAACGCATTCTTCACAGGGCTGGGCAAGCAAAAACGGGTGGTGTTCTTTGACACCTTGCTCAAACAATTGAGCCCCACGGAAATGGAAGCTGTGTTGGCCCACGAACTCGGGCACGCCAAACTCAACCACATCCCCAAATCATTGCTGCGCAGTTTTTGGGTGACCTTGCTGGGCTTGGCTGCGTTGGGCTGGCTCAGCACGCAAACCTGGTTCTATACCGGCCTGGGGGTTCAGCCACACTTGACCGCGTCGAACGCCGCACTGGCTTTGCTGCTGTTCATGCAAGTGGTGCCGTTGCTAACCTTCATCACCACCCCCCTGCGTGCGGCTCGTTCGCGCAAGCATGAATTTGAGGCAGATGCATTCGCCTGCGAACACGCCAGCGGCAAAGACCTTCAACAAGCCTTGATCAAACTTTACAAAGACAACGCGTCGACACTGACCCCTGACCCTTTGTTCGTGGCTTTCTACCACTCTCACCCCCCAGCATCACAACGCTTGGCGCGTTTAACCACATGACGCATTGGGGGCGCGTGGTGGCCAGCCATGGCCGACATGTCGTGGTTGAGGATGCGCAAGGTGAGCGACGTTTGTGCCATCCCCGCGGCAAAAAAAACCAAGCCGTGGTGGGTGACCAAGTGCAATGGTCACCTTCTGAAGACGAAGGCAGCGTCGAGTCGATCGAACCCAGGCGCAACCTGTTTTACCGACAAGACGAGATACGGACCAAATCGTTTGCAGCCAACCTGGACCAGGTGCTGGTGCTGGTGGCTGCTGAACCCGATTTTTCGTCCAGCCAAGTTGCACGTGCGCTGATCGCGGCGCAACATGCAGGCATCCGAGCGCTGATCGCTTTGAACAAACAAGACTTGGAAACGCCTTTTGCGCTGGCATGGGATCGTTTGCGAGCCTACCGCGAGGCAGGCACTCTGGTGCTCCCCCTGGGCCTGCGCAATGCCAGCGATGACTTACAAGCACTCCGCATGGAATTGGCCAACCGCGTGACCTTGGTGCTTGGCCCCTCGGGTGCCGGCAAAAGCACCTTGATCAACCGATTGGTTCCCGAGGCCAATGCCGCCACCAACATCATCTCCAAAGCACTGCAATCGGGCAAACACACCACCACATCCACCACCTGGTATTGGACCGACGAAGACAAAACCACCGCTTTGATGGATTCGCCTGGCTTTCAGGAATTCGGTCTACACCACATCGCAGCCACCGAGTTAGCGACTTGCATGCCGGACATCGGTGCCCATGCAGACCATTGCAAATTTCACAACTGCAGCCACGTTCACGAACCCGATTGCGGCGTGAGAACGGCTTTGCAACAAGGCTTGATTGATCCAGGGCGCTACGCGATTTACACCCAGTTGTTTGCTGAGTTGTCGGCGCCTAAAAATTACTGAAGCCTGTCAGCCCAATAAACGGGCCAGGGTCATCAAGGCCAGCAACACCATCCACATCACCACGGCACGCCAGACCAAGCCAACCATGCTGCGCAAATGCGCCAGGTCAGCAGGACGACCCGACGTGGGTTCGACCACCGGATCGGTGTCCACGGTGTCATTCAAGGACTGGCGCAAACCCGAGCCGCCCAAGCGTACATTGATTGCGCCAGCGGTGGCGGCCAAGACCACGCCATCGTTGGGATGGGGAAAGTGAGCGGCGTCTTGTCGCCAAGCATCGACCGCATCTTCGAAATTACCCACCACCGCATAGGACAGTGCGGTCAATCGCGCAGGTACCCAATCCACCCGGTCCCATGCATAGGCGGTGACCGATTGCAACGCGGGACTGCAATGGGCAGCATCCTCACCCATGCCGGCGGGGGTTGCCACCCAATCTTTGGACAACATGGCCGACAGCCTGAAGACCAAAGCGCCCACGGGCCCCAGGCCCAAGGCAGCCAACACAGAAAACCAGGTGATCACACCAAAGACGTGGCGGTGTGCGGCCACCGAGGAATGCTCAATCACATGCCGCACGATGTCGCTGCGCGGCATGTCCAGGTCCAGCTCGCCTTGCCATTGCCGCAACAACTCCCGGGCCAGTTCGTCGTCACCGGTGCTCAGGGCATCGCGGATGCCTGTGAAATGGTGGCTGAAGCGGCGAAAACCCAAGGTGGCGTAAAGCACCGCAAAGCTCCAGAGCATGGCGAAAAACCACCCAGCCCACCACAGCAAGGCCCAATGCACGAGAACGGCCAAGAGGCAGGGCAAGCCAACAGCCAGCCCCCATGTGGTCCAGGCGTGACGCGCATCACCTGCATCCAAAGTCTGCCGCAACCAGTCAGCCCACCAGCCAAAGACTTTCTCCAGTCCATGGCCAGAGGCCAGCGGGCGAACCTGCTCGAGCAACAAGGCAAATAAAAGGGCAAGGAAACTCATGCCCCAATGATAGTGAAGACACCAGCCAGGCCCACAGGCTCAGGATTTGGCTTGCAAAAATTGGTAGAAATTGCGCAAGATCCCTGCGGTGGCACCCCAAATCATGCGGGTGGTTTGCTCGTCTTGGTAGGGCATGGAGAACCATTCGCGGCGCACGCCTTGCCATTCCACCGCATGTCGACGGTGGTTCGCGGGGTTCATCAAATGCAGCAATGGCACCTCAAACACCTCGGCCACCTCGTGCGGATTGGCTTGCAACCGCATCGCCGGGTCGATCAAACCCACCACTGGCGTGACCTTGAAGCCGGTGCCTGTGACGTACAAAGGCAAACAACCCAACACCTGCACAAACTGGGGATGCAGCCCCACTTCTTCCTGCGCTTCCCTTAATGCAGCCGCTGTTTCATCCGCATCCTGTGCATCTTGTCGCCCACCAGGAAAAGCGATTTGCCCTGAATGGTTGGACAGGTGGGAAGTGCGCAATGTCAACAGCACCATGGGCTCGGCCCGCATGACGATGCCCAACAGCACCGAAGCAGGTGCGGGCACGCGCTGGGTCATGGGCGGCTCATGGATCGGTGTTGTCCAGACCGGCGGGTCGGCGAAATACGCCTGCAAGGCAGTTGCATGCAGGCGTTCGATAGCGATGCGGGGCAAATGGTCATCCACCCCCAAGACCTCGGCTGCTTCCGGGGAAAACTGAGGGATTTGCGTCAAGGAGACGAAGGGGGTGACGGGGGTGGTGCTCATGAAAAAGCCGCCGCAGCGTGAACTGGGGCGGCCTGTGGCTGGGTCAAACCCTGCTTACTTGGCTGCAGCAGGAGTAGCCTTGGCCGTGAGTTTTTCTTTGATACGTGCAGACTTGCCGCTGCGATCGCGCAAATAGTAGAGCTTGGCACGACGCACATCACCACGGCGTTTGACTTCAATGCCAGCGATCAAGGGGCTGTAGGTTTGGAACGTACGCTCCACGCCTTCGCCGCTGGACATTTTGCGCACGATGAAGTTGCTGTTGATGCCACGGTTGCGCTTGGCAATCACCACGCCTTCGAAGGCCTGAACCCGCTTGCGGGTACCTTCAACCACGTTGACGCTGACCACGACGGTGTCGCCAGGCGCGAAAACGGGGATTTTTTTGCCCATGCGGGCGATTTCTTCTTGTTCCAGGATTTGGATGAGATTCATGATTTCCTCACAACGATCATGGATGCGCTACACAAAAGGCCTGTGATGACTTGTCATGCACGGGCGGCCATCCAGAGGATCAGAGCCCAACATTATAACCAGCCTGAGCCAGCCACCCCCGACCGCCCCCATCCAGGTCTTGCAGACCTATTCAGCGGACTTGAGGGTTTTTTCGTCCAGGGCGCTCAGCAAGCCTTGTCCGCGGGCCTGGTCGATCAGCGCGGGGCGCAGTCTGGCTGTGAGCAAGAGGCTTTGCTGCCGTCGCCACTGGGCGATTTGGGCATGGTGCCCCGACAACAGGGGAGCTGGCACGCCCTGCCCCTGCCAGCTGTCCGGGCGGGTGTAGTGGGGACAGTCCAACAGGCCGCTGAGCGCGGGCGTGAAACTGTCTTGCAAATGGCTTTCCTCGTCATGCAACACCCCAGGCTGCAAGCGGGCCACCGCGTCCAGCCAGGCCAGGGCCGCCAATTCGCCGCCTGAGAGCACGAAGTCGCCGAGGCTGATTTGCAGATCAACATGGGTGTCAATGAAGCGCTGGTCCACGCCCTCGTAGCGCCCACACAGCAGCACAGCTCCGGCAGATGCCGCAGCTTGGCTGACCACCGCTTGCGACAAAGCCTGCCCCACGGGCGAGAAATAGACCAAGGGCGCGGTCTGGCGGTCTTGCCCACGCTGCTCACGGATGGCTTGCAGGCAAGCCGCCAAAGGCTCGGCCAACATCACCATGCCTGGGCCGCCACCAAAGGGACGGTCGTCAACCCGGCGGTAGTTGCTGTCTGTGAAATCACGCGGGTTCCAGCAATGGACTTGCACCAAACCGCCGTCATAAGCGCGACGGGTAACCCCGACGCTTAAGAAAGCTTGGATCAGCTCGGGGAACAAAGTGATGATGTCAACCCGCATCCGCTGTGCCTCAGTAATCGGCTTGCCAATCGACCAGGATGTGCTTGGCTGGCAAATCCACTTGGTCGATGAATGCGTTGACAAAAGGGATCATGTGTTCCAGGGGTTTGCCAGCCGGGTCGGGGTTGGCCTGGGTCAGCACCAAAACCGTTTGGGGGCCGGTGGAGAGCAGCTCTTTGACAGTGCCCAGTTCAACGCCTTCCCGGTTACGCACCGCCAGGCCGATCAGGTCGACCCAATAGTATTCATCGGTAGCGGTAGAGGGAAAAGAGGAACGCTGTACAAAAATGCGCGCACCTTTGAGGCTCTGGGCCACGTCTCGGTCGTCCAAGTCGTGGGCCAGCGCAACCACGCTGTCTGAGTGTTCTTTGGCCTCGCGGATGCGCAACAACACCGTGCCTTCAAAAGGGGAGGCACCGCGTTCATTGGGCTGCAAAAACCAACGTTTGGAAGAAAACAGCGCTTCAGGCGAAGCGCTGTGGGGGAGGACCTTGACCCAGCCCTTGAGCCCCCAAGCATCCAAAATGCGCCCGACTTCGATGGCGTCCGCTGGTAATTCAGCAGGCTCCCAAGCGGGCTGCATTTGGCGATCAGGCGGCTGTTTTGCCGGCCTGCTTGATCAAACGGTCAACGGTGGAAGAGGTTTGAGCACCCACGCCCACCCAGTAACTCAGGCGGTCTTGGGCAATGCGCAAACGCTCTTCGCCACCGGCTGCGATGGGGTTGTAAAAGCCCACGCGCTCGATGAAACGACCATCGCGACGAACGCGTTTGTCGGCGACGACGATGTTGAAAAACGGACGGGCTTTAGAACCGCCGCGAGAAAGTCGGATGACGACCATGGTTTATCCTTGGGTGCAGACTTTGATTCAGCGATGAGACACGCGACTTGACCACCCGGCCAGCGCTCGCTGAAAAGCCTGAGATTATAGACCGCCAAACCCCTGCCAGCCCGAGCCGCCTGTTCAGCCCGGCAATCGAGCCGATAATCCCACCCATGAAAAACAAAACACTGGCGACTTGGTTGAGCTTGGTCCTGGGGCCCTTGGGCTTGAACCGCTTTTACATGTATGGCCTGAAAGACGCTTGGGGCTGGGTGATGGTGGTCATGACCTTTTTGGGCTTGTACGGCTTTGAACGTGCCGAAACCATGGGACTGGATGACCCTTTGAGTTGGTGTTTGCTGCCGATCTTGGGGCTGACCATTGCCGCGAGTGCCTTGCATGCCCTGGCCTGGGGCCTGATGTCGGCTGAGCATTGGAACCAGCGCTACAACCCCGATGCTGACCCCCAAGCCAGCGCGGGCTTGACCAATTGGTTCACCATCATCGCTTTGGTGTTGTCCATGATGGTTGGCACTACCGCCATGCTGTCGAGCCTGGCTTATGGCTTCCAACGCTACTTTGAGTCGCAGATCACCGAAACCGATCGTTGAATCGGCTGATCTGCCACCCGCGCCAGCATGTGCGCGTCCACCCGTTCAGGTGCGACGTCTTGCAAGGGCAACAACACGAAAGCCCGCTCTTGCCAGCGGGGATGCGGCACGGTCAGGTAAGCACTGCTGAGTTGTGCGTGCCCAAAAAAAAGCAGGTCCAGGTCCAAGGTGCGCGGGGCGTTTTGCACACTGCGCTGCCTGCCCGCTTGTTGCTCCATCGCCTGCAAGGCTTGCAGCAATTCAAACGCGTTCAATGAAGTGCTGAGCGCGACCACCGCATTGACATACATCGGCCCGTCGGCCTGATGCGGTGCACTTTCGTACAACTCGGAAACGGCCTTGACTTGGGTGTGGGGCAACTGAGCCAAGTCTGTGAGTGCCTTCGACACGGCTTGGGCAGGATGGCCCAAATTGGCCCCCAGCGCCACGAAGGCGCTGACAGGCTCACGCAGGCTGGTTGCCATCGGCTGCGCCGCCAGCCGGTTTGCGACGACGTCGGGTGCGCTTGCGGGACGCTTCACTCCCGTCGGCACGGACTGCGCGGGGCGCGGGTTTGACGGCTTGAATCAAACTGATGCGGGCATCGTCATTGGCATGCTGAAACTCTTCCCACCAGTCGGCCAACTCGATGTCCACCTCGCCGACCTCGGCCCGCAGGCACAAGAAATCAAAGCCTGCGCGGAAGCGGGCCTGGTCCACCAGGCCAAACGGGCCGCTACCGGTGCGTTTGTCAAAGCGGGGTTGCATGGTCCAAATTTCACGCATGTCGCCAGCCAACTTGCCTCGGCCAGAGACGTCGCCAATGCGGGCATTGAACACGTCCTCGATCGCCTCTTGCAAGGCAGGGTAAATCGGCATTTGGCCTGTGCGTGCATGCCAGCCCTCGCGCACATCCGCCCACAACACGCAAGCCAGCAAAAAGCTGGGTGCCACGGGTTTGCCTTCGCCCACGCGGCGGTCGGTGTCTTGGAAAGCGGCGCTGACAAAAGGCGTGTCTGCGCGCTCGACCATCACGTCCAGCAATGGGTAAATGCCTTTGGCGAGTCCCAACACCTTGAGTTGCTGGATGCTGGCCAAAGCATGCCCGGTTTGCACCAGCTTGAGCATCTCATCGAACAAACGGCTTTGCGGCACATCGGCCAGCAAGGACAACATGGCTTTCAAGGGTTTGGCCGTGCGCGGCTCGAGCTTGAAGCCGAGCCGGTTGAGTTTGGCGGAGAAACGGACCGCGCGGATGATGCGCACCGGGTCTTCACGGTAGCGAGCGGCCGGGTCGCCGATCATGCGGATCACCCGCTTTTGGGCGTCTTCAAAGCCGTGGTGGTAGTCGATCACGTCCCCGGTGTGCGGGTCGTAGTACATGGCGTTGACGGTGAAATCGCGGCGGGCCGCGTCTTCGTCTTGTGGGCCCCACACGTTGTCGCGCAGCACGCGGCCGCTGGCATCCACCGCGTGGGTCATGTTGGAGAGGGCTTTTTTGCTGGTGCGTTCGTTGCCACTGACCTGCTCGGCATCTTGGCTGTCCAGGTAAGCGCGGAAGGTGGAGACCTCGATCACCTCGTGGTCGCGGCCTCGGCCGTGCACCACGTGCACGATGCGAAAACGCCGTCCGATGATGAAGGCACGGCGAAAACAAGCCTTGACTTCTTCGGGCGTGGCGTTGGTGGCGACATCGAAGTCTTTGGGCTTCAAGCCCACCAGCAGATCGCGCACGGCGCCGCCCACGATGTAAGCCTCAAAGCCCCGTTCTTGCAGGGTTCGCACCACGTTCAAGGCGCGGTCATCAACCAGTTCATGGTCAATGCGGTGTTCTTTTTCGCTGATGACGCGTCGTTTGCCAAAGGTGGCTTTGGGCGCGGCGCTGGGTTTGCCCAGCAAGCGGTCGATGATTTTTTTGATCATGTGTTCTCGAAAAGGTCGAGGATACGCCATCCGCGCTCCATCGCGATTTGCCGCAGGGCTGGACTGCCATTGGTCACCACCGGTGTTTGCACCTTGTCCAGCAAGGGCAGGTCGTTCATCGAATCGCTGTAGAAAGTGGCATGCACATCGGCCAGGGTCAGGCCTTGGCTGGCCAACCACTGCTCCACACGCGTGACCTTGCCCTCGCGCAGCGTGGGTACGCCTTGGATCTCACCCGTGAAAAGGCCGTCTGCATCGCGCTCGAGTTCGACCGCCAACAAGACTTCCATTCCAAAGGCCTGGGCAATCGGGCGGGTAACGAATTCATTGGTGGCGGTGACCATCACCAAGGTGTCGCCACGGCGGCGGTGCTCGTCCACCAGCGCCAGCGCAGCGGGCAGCAAGGCGGGACGAATCACTTGGGCCATGAACTGGGCGTGGGCGGCATTGGCTGCCGCATGCCCTTGCTGGCGGACCGCGGCGGTGGAAAAACGGACATAGTCATGGATATCCAAACACCCGGCTTGATAGTCAGCATAAAAACCATCGTTTTTGGCTTTGAAGGTGGCGGGGTCAACCCATCCCAACGACAAGGTGAACTCGCCCCACGACTGGTCAGAGTCCAGTGGGAGCAAGGTGTGGTCCAGGTCAAACAGCGCGAGGTTCATGGTTCACAACTCATCAAGCATGGCCCGCAACAAGGGGATGGTGAGGGGACGCTGGGTTTGCAAGGCATAGGTGTCCAAGCGTTGCAACAAATCCATCAAATGCCCCAAGTCGCGGCTAAAGCGTGACAAAAGGTAGTCCAACACATCGTGGTTAAGCGTCATGCCCAAGGCCTGGGCGTGGCGCAGCAGCACCTCACGCCGCTGGTCGTCGTCCAGGAGTTGGAGGTGAAAGACATGGCCCCAACCGAGGCGGGTGCGCAGGTCTTCTCGCAAATGCAGGTCTGGCGGCGGCACCGTGCCCGCGGCCAACACCCAAGGTTGGCGTGATGCGCCAGGCGTGGCGGCATTGACAAACCAATTGAAAGCAGCGTGTTGTTGCACGGCTGAAAACCGCTGTACATCGTCCAAGACCAGCACTTCCCATTCGGGGTTGAAGGCCGTCGGTTGTTCGGTGTTCGCGTCGATCCAACCCACCAACGCACCTTGCGCGCGGATGTGCTCGGCCACCGCGGTGAGCAGATGGGTTTTGCCACAACCGTGTTCGCCCCACAGGTAGGTGGGCACGGGCGAACGGGTGCTGCCCGCCATCCAGAGCTCGAGGTGGGCCAAGGCGGCTGCGTTGTGACCGGGATAAAAGTTGGCCAAGCTCGGGCCGACCGACACCCCGATGTCGAGCGCGATTTGTTTCATGCGCGCTCAGCCTTCATATAAACGGCTGCTGAAATAGCGGGTGCGTAAACGGCGCAAGGCAACCAACAAGACCGCACTGGCAGGCAAGGCCATCAAGACACCCACAAAGCCCAGCAGCTGACCAAAGGCCAGCAAAGCAAAAATCACGGTCAGGGGGTGTAAGCCAATGCGCTCACCAATCAGGCGAGGCGTCAAGATGAAGCTTTCGATGAGTTGCCCCAGACCAAAAACAACCGCCAACATGATGCCTGCTTGCATCGGGGCCATCTCCAAAAAGCCCGCCAACGCGGCCAACAACAAACCCACGCCAAAACCCACATAAGGCACAAACACCGCCAAGCCGGTGAAGATGCCAATCGGCCAAGCCACTGACAAGCCGAACAAGGACAGCCCGAGCACGTAGTAGACCGACAAGATCAACATCACCATCAACTGCCCGCGCACGTATTCGCCGAGCACGGTGTCAGCCTCTTGCACAAAACCAGCCACGCTGTCCTTGGCTTTGACCGGTATCCAATCGCGCAAATGCGCCAGCGCATGGTGGCCGTCGAGCAGCAGGTAAAACAAAGCCACGGGGATCAACACCAGGTTGCCAATCAGCGCCAGCGCCACGCTGCCGCCAATTTGCAAAGACGTGAGCACGGAAGACAAACCGTTTTCCCACATCGAGGCCACGTGGTCACTCAAGAAAGACTTGAAGGCCTGCGGGTCAACGCTGAATTCCACGCCCCAACTGGCCAAGGTGGGTGCGACTTGGGTTTGAAGTTTCGCCAGCAAGCCTGGCAACTGGTCTTGCATCCGCGCGGCTTCTTTGAAAAACACCGGCACCACCATGGCCACCAAGGCCACCAGCAGGACCAAAAACACGAACTCGACCAGCACCACCAGCCACACGCGGGGCAACTGGCCCCCCAGCCACTCGTCGAGTTGCGTCACCATGGGCGACAGGATGTAGGCCATGACAGCGGCCACCAAAAACGGCGTCAGCACGGGGGTGAGCCACCACAGCAGCCACAGCAAGGCGGCAAGGATGAGCAGCCAAGCGGCGTACCAACGGTTGTCAGGGGATGTGAACATCAGGCGGCGGGAGACCCGGCAATTAGAATCCCCTGATTCTATCGACCGACCCCTTGGCGCATTGGCGCACCGTGCACATGAACACTCCCCTTTCCTACAAAGACGCTGGCGTTGACATTGACGCTGGCGACGCCTTGGTTGAACGCATCAAGCCCTTGGCCAAGAAAACCATGCGTGAAGGCGTGTTGGCAGGCATCGGTGGATTTGGCGCCTTGTTCGAGGTGCCCAAAAACTACACAGAACCCGTGCTGGTCAGCGGCACCGACGGCGTGGGCACCAAGCTCAAGTTGGCGTTTGAATGGCAGATGCACGACACCGTGGGCATCGATTTGGTGGCCATGAGCGTGAACGACGTGCTGGTGCAAGGCGCTGAGCCCTTGTTTTTCCTTGACTACTTCGCCTGCGGCAAGCTCGATGTCGACACCGCTGCGGCCGTGGTCGGTGGCATTGCCAAGGGCTGCGAGCTCTCTGGCTGTGCCCTGATTGGCGGCGAAACCGCTGAAATGCCCGGCATGTACCCCGCTGGCGAATACGACCTGGCCGGTTTTGCGGTGGGCGTGGTCGAGAAAAGCAAGATCCTCACCGGGCAAGATGTCAAGCCTGGTGATGTGGTGTTGGGTTTGGCCTCCAGCGGCGTGCATTCCAATGGCTTTAGCTTGGTGCGCAAATGCATTGACCGCGCCGCTTCTGACCTGCCCGCCACTTTGGACGGTTTGCCATTCAAACAAGCCTTGATGGCCCCGACCCGCTTGTATGTGAAAAGCGTGTTGGCGGCCTTGAAAGACCACCCGATCAAAGCCTTGGCGCACATCACGGGTGGTGGCTTGACCGAGAACATCCCGCGCGTGCTGCCTGAGGCTTGTGCGGCGCATTTGGTGCGCAGCAGCTGGCCGCGCACCGAGTTGTTCAGCTGGCTGCAAACCACTGCGGGCATTGACGAAGCCGAGATGTGCCGCACTTTCAACAACGGCATCGGCATGGTGCTGGTGCTTGACGCGGCGGCGGCTGGGGCTTGCGCCAAGACCTTGGCGGACAGGGGTGAGCAGGTGTATCAAATCGGTGTGATTGCCGAGCGCGGCAACACGGCACCGGTCGTGATCCAGGCCTGAGTGGCGCGGGGCCTGGCTGCCCCGCTGTCAGCCGCGCCTGCTAAGGCGGCAACAACACCGCCAAACGCGCCTGCACTTTGGCCAGTCGCGCTTGATCGCCCAAGCGTCGGTAGATTTCCTGCAAATTGCGCAACATCCGGGCAATGATGTCGCGGGGCGAAGCGGGCTCCAGGTGAAACGACAGCGCATCATCTGACACCGCACTGGGTCGACCAGGCTTGGCGCCATGCAGCCAAGGGATCAAGCGCTCGGCCAGGTCGTCTCGGCTCAAGGATTCGCCACTGAACGGGTCGAGCACCACATGGCCTTCTTGGGGATAGGTGAGGTCCAGTTTGACCAAAAAATGGCCCGGAAAGCCCACGCCATGCACTTTCAAACCCAGGCTGTGTCCTAGCTCGAGCCACAGCACGGCCAAGCTGATGGGGATGCCCAAGCGGCGCTCCAACACGCGGTTGAGGTAGCTGTTGTTCGGGTCGTCGTAATGGTTAATGTTGCCGCCAAAGCGCAACTCTTGGTAGAAAAACTGGTTCAATTCACGCAGCTTGTCCAAGGGGTCCGCCTCGGGCATCAAGCGACGCTTGAGCTTGGCGCTGAGTTGGTCTACCTCGCTCAGCACTTGCTGTATGTCCAGGCCGGGGTATTCGTCCTGAGCCAGGCTGACCGCGGTTTCCAGCAAGGGAAACTCGTCATCGCTTTGCACCAAGGTGGTGAAGTAGTCGAGTGCCGTGGGCAACTTTAATTTGTAATCCATGCTCGCATCATGCCTTCAGCGCCGCCACAGCGCACGCAAGTCCACCCCAAGACCCCTCAGAGTAGCGAAATAAACCACACCGGCACCTGCCCCCACGCCAGTCATCAAACCGACACGCCACAGGGCTTGCGATTGCAAAGCCGTCCAGTCCCATTGCTGCGCAGCCCAGATCAACAATCCGCCAAACACTGCAGAGGCCAACAACACCTGCATGACCAGCTTGAACCAACCAGCCAAGGGTTGGTATTTGCCTTGCATCCTCAAGCCAATGAGCAGACTCAGGGCGTTGAGCAAGGCACCCAAGCCAATCGACAAGGTGAGCGCGGCATGCGCGAGGTAAGGCACCAGCAGCCAGTTCATGATTTGGGTGAACACCAACACCATGACCGCGATCTGCACAGGCGTGCGGGTGTCTTGGTTGGCATAAAAACCGGGCGCCAGCACCTTGATCGCGACCAAGCCCAACAGGCCCACGCCATAGCCCGTCAACGCGGCCGTGGTTTGCACCACATCGTGTGCCGTGAATGCACCATAGTGGTAAATCACCGCCACCAGGGGCTGGGCAAACACCACCAAGGCCACGGCGCACGGCCAAGCCAATAACACCACCCAACGCAAACCCCAGTCCAGCATGGCGCTGTAACGCTCGCTGTCGCCGCTGGCTTTGGCCGCAGACAACTGGGGCATGAGCACCACCCCCAGGGCCACGCCCAACAAAGCGATCGGAAACTCCATCAAGCGGTCGGCGTAATTCACCCAGCTCACGCTGCCCGGGGTCAGGTGCGAGGCGATCTGGGTGTTGATCAGCAAAGACAGCTGCGCCACGCCCACGCCCAACAAGGCAGGACCCATCAGACCCAGGATGCGACGGGTACCGCCATCGTTCCAAGCGTCGCGGATACCAGCAGGCGACAACGCGATGCGCGGCAGCAGTCCGAGCCGCTTGAGCGCGGGGATTTGCACCGCCAACTGCAACACGCCGCCCAGCATCACCCCGACCGCCAAGGCATAGATGGGCTCGATGCCCTGCGACGCCAGCCAAGGTGCGCCCAGCCAAGCCGCCAAGATCATGCTGACATTGAGCAACACAGGCGTGGCCGCGGGAACGGCGAATCGCCGCCAAGTGTTCAAGATGCCCGCCGACAAGGCCACCATGGACATGAAAGCGATGTAGGGAAACATGTAGCGGGTGAGGTTGACCGCGGTCGTCATGCCCGTAGGCGTTTGCTGCAAACCGCTGGCCATGAGCCAGACCAAACCTGGCGCGGCCAACACGCCCAAGAGGCTGGTGAGCAGCACTGACCAGGCCAGCACCGTGGCCACTTTGTCGATCAAGGTTTTCGTGGCGGCGTCGCCCTGCTCAGCGCGGGTGGCTGCCAAGACGGGCACGAAAGCCTGGCTGAATGCGCCTTCGGCGAACAAGCGACGGAACAAATTGGGGATGAGAAACGCCACCCGGAAGGCATCGGTCAGGGCACTGGCCCCGAAAGCGCTGGCGATCAAGGTCTCGCGCACGAAGCCTGTGATGCGTGACAACAGGGTCAGCAAGGAGACGGTAGAGGCGGACTTGAACAAGCTCACCGGACGAGTGTAGCGTCCTGGAAATGGCCGTGGCTTGGGGGTTTGCTACAATGTACGGCTTTGCCAGCATCATCCTCAAACCCTCAAAGGAATTACCATGGCCTCAGCCAAACCCAAGAAAAAGAACCCACGCCTTGCGTCGGGCCGCAAACGCGCCCGTCAAGACGTCAAACTGAACGAAGCCAACAGCTCGTTGCGCTCCAAATACCGCACCGCGGTGAAAAACGTTGAAAAAGCCGTTCAAGCAGGCGACAAAGTCAAAGCCGCTGAACTGTTTGGCAAGATGCAATCCGTGGTGGACATCATTGCCGACAAGAAAATCTTCCACAAAAACAAGGCTGCTCGCGACAAGAGCCGCTTGGCCGCCAAGGTGAAAACCCTGGCACTCGCCGCCTGACGACTCAGGCAACCAGCCCGGCCTGCCGAAAGCAGGCTGCCGTTTGAAACCGGTGCGCTGTTGGCAAAGAAAAAATGAGAAACCGCCCTTCGGGGCGGTTTTTTCATGGGCAGTTCAATCTGCTTGGGCTTGGATGATTTGCAGGTTGTTGTCTTTGGCGAAACCCATCAAGAAGTCCCATGCCATGACATTGGCCTCGCGGATGTCGCGGTGGACGATGACGCATTTTTGGCCATCCAGGCTGTTGGGCACGCACCAAGGGGAATAACTCAGGTGGTCACCGGGGATCGCGCCGCCGGGTCGGATGCTGCTCATCACCCCTGCCAGGCGCTCGGCCCAGTCGCTGGGGCGAAAAGTCTGCCCTTCACGGGTCACGCCCAGGATGATGATTTCTTTGGAATTGTTGCTCTGCACAAAACCATTCTAGGGCCGGGTGGTTTCAGGCATCTGACACGCCATGCCCCTAGAATCGGGTCCTCGGCTCCAGCCCACCAGGCTGCAGAGCCGATTTCGTTTTGTTGCCCCAAGGAATCACCATGTCCGCCGCCCACGATCCCGCCGCCCATCTGATGAACACCTATGGCCGTCTGCCCATGACGGTCTCGCATGGCCGAGGTGTGCATGTGTGGGACACCGCCGGCAAGTCTTATTTGGACGCCTTGGCTGGCATCGCGGTCAACACCTTGGGCCACGCCCACCCCAAGCTCACCCCTGCCCTGCAAGACCAGGTGGGCCGCATGATGCACAGCTGCAACTACTATCACATCCCCTTGCAGCAGCAACTGGCCGACAAGCTGGTCGAGTTGTCGGGCATGCGCAATGCCTTCTTTTGCAACTCAGGCCTGGAAGCCAACGAGGCTGCCCTGAAAATGGCACGCAAGTTTGGTCATGACAAGGGCATTGAACGCCCCGAAATCGTGGTCTATGAACGCGCCTTTCATGGCCGTTCCATTGCCACGCTCAGCGCCACGGGCAACGAGAAAATCCAAAAAGGCTTTGGCCCGCTGGTCGAGGGATTCATTCGGGTGCCGCTCAACGACATCGCTGCCTTGAAAAAAGCCACCCAAGGCAACCCGAACGTGGTGGCCGTGTTTTTCGAGACCATCCAAGGCGAAGGCGGCATCAACCCGATGCGGGCCGACTACCTGCGCGAGGTGCGGGCCCTGTGCGACCAACAGGACTGGTTGCTGATGATCGACGAGGTGCAATGCGGCATCGGTCGCACCGGCAAATGGTTTGCCCACCAATGGGCTGGCGTCCTGCCCGATGTCATGCCCTTGGCCAAAGGATTGGGCTCTGGCGTGCCCATCGGCGCGGTGGTGGCTGGCCCCAAGGCCGCCGGCATCTTCCAACCCGGCAACCATGGCACCACCTTTGGCGGCAACCCCTTGGCCATGCGCGCAGGGGTGGAAACGCTGCGCATCATGGAAGAGGACGATTTGCTGGGCAACGCCCATCGAGTGGGTTTGCATTTCAAAGCCGCTTTCGAGCGCGAGTTCCAAGGCATGTCGGGTGTGAGAGAGATTCGGGGCCAAGGCTTGATGATCGGCATCGAACTCGATCGGCCTTGTGGCCCGCTGATGGCGCAGGCCTTGGAAGCAGGTTTGCTGATCAGCGTGACCGCCGACAGCGTGATCCGCTTGCTGCCCGCCCTCATCATGACCGAGGCCGAAGCCGACCAAGTGGTGGCGATCTTGGTGCCGCTGGTGAAACAGTTTTTGAACACCCCAAAGGACTGACATGCGCCAGCCCCTGAAACACTATTTGCAGTTCACCGACATGACGGCGCAAGACTACGCCTATTTGTTCACCCGTGCGGCCTTGATCAAGGCGAAATTCAAGGCCTATGAAAAGCACCAACCGCTGACCGACCGCACCCTGGCCATGATTTTCGAGAAGGCCTCCACCCGCACCCGCATCAGCTTTGAAGCGGGCATGTACCAAATGGGTGGCGCGGTGGTTCACCTGACCACTGGCGACTCGCAATTGGGCCGGGCCGAGCCCATCGAAGACAGCGCCAAGGTGATCAGCCGCATGGTTGACCTGGTGATGATCCGCACTTATGAGCAAACCAAAATCGAGCGCTTTGCCGC
>CAJBOO010000060.1 GCA_903956845.1 uncultured Burkholderiales bacterium | reverse complement strand
GCCGATGCCGGTGCGCGCAAATTGGCCGAAGGCAATGGCGTGGACATCCACTACTACAACATCATTTACGACGCTGTCGATGAGTTGAAAGCGGCCATGTCGGGCATGTTGACGCCTGACAAGAAGGAAGAAATCATCGGCATGGCCGAGATTCGCCAAGTCTTCCGCATCAGCAAAATCGGCGCGATCGCGGGCTGTATGGTCACGACCGGCATCGTTCGCCGCAACGCGCGTTTGCGTTTGCTGCGTGACAACGTGGTCATCTTCACGGGCGAACTCGAGAGCTTGAAACGTTTCAAGGACGATGTGCGCGAAGTCAAAGAAAACTTCGAGTGCGGTTTGAATCTGAAGGGCTACAACGACATCCAAGAAGGCGATCAACTCGAGTTCTTCGAAATCAAGGAAGTCGCTCGCACGATTTAAAGCCAACGCATGCCCGCCAAGAAGTCTTCCACAGCCCATCGCGGTTTTCGCGTTGCCGACCAAATCCAGCGTGATTTGGCCGAGCTGATTCGCGAGCTGAAAGACCCGCGTCTGGGCATGGTGACGATCCAATCGGTGGAAGTCACGCCTGACTACGCGCATGCCAAGGTGTTTTTCAGTGTGTTGGTGGGTGACGCAGAAGCCTGTGCCGAGGGCTTGAACCAAGCCGCGGGTTTTTTACGCAACGGCCTGTTCAAACGTTTGCACATTCACACCGTGCCCACGCTGCATTTCCAATACGACCGTACCCCTGAACGTGCTGCCGACATGAACGCATTGATTGCGCGTGCGGTGGCTTCCCGCGCCCAAGACGCCGAGTAAACCCATGAACACGCCACGCACACGGGTGCAACGGCGCCCCGTGCATGGGGTGTTGCTGTTGGACAAACCCCTTGGACTCTCAAGCAACCAAGCCTTGCAAAAGGCCAAGTGGTTGCTGCGTGCCGAAAAAGCGGGCCACACCGGCACCTTGGATCCTCGCGCCACGGGTGTCTTGCCACTGTGTTTTGGTGCGGCCACCAAGTTCAGCCAATTGCATTTGGATGCGGACAAAACCTATGAAGCCGTGTTGCGCTTAGGTCAACGCACCAGCACCGGCGACGCCGAGGGTGAGGTGATTGCCCAAGCGCCTGTCAACTTCACCCCCGCACAACTGCAACAAGTCCAAGCCTTGTTCACTGGCGAGTTGATGCAAGTCCCACCCATGCACAGCGCCTTGAAGAAAGATGGCAAGGCTTTGTACGAGTACGCCCGCGAGGGAGTCGAGGTCGAGCGCGCACCCCGTCGCGTCACCATTCACGCCCTTGAACTTCGCCAGCTGCCCACGGTGGATGGTGTGCAAAGCGTGTGGCTTAAAGCCCATTGCTCCAAAGGCACCTATATCCGTACCCTGGGCGAAGACATTGGCATTGCCTTGGGTTGCGGCGCGTTTTTAAGCGCTTTGCGCCGTGTGCAAAGCGGCCGCTTTGAGGTGGATGCGTGCATTTCGCTGGAAGCGCTTGAGGCGCTGCCAGAAGCCGGTCGTCACCAGCAGTTGCGCTCCGTCGACGCGCTGTTGGACAGTCATCACCCGATCACATTGCAAGCCGATGATGCAGGACGCTTCCTCAGCGGTTTGCGTCGGCGCGGTGCTTGGCCAGACCAAGACCAAGTCGCTGTGTACGGTGCCAACCCGCATGCCCTGTTGGGCACCGCCCATGTTCGCGCTGGGGAATTGATTCCCGAGCGCTTGTTGAATCCCCAAGAAATCCAATCTTTACTCGAGAGTGCAGCATGACCTTACAAATCCGAAACATCGCCATCATTGCCCACGTTGACCATGGCAAAACCACCATGGTCGATCAACTCCTGCGCCAGTCCGGCACCTTTGCCGACCATGAAAAAGTGGTCGACACGGTGATGGACAACAACGCGATTGAACGCGAACGCGGCATCACCATCTTGGCCAAAAACTGTGCCGTCAGCTGGAAAGGCACCCACATCAACATCGTCGACACCCCCGGACACGCGGACTTCGGTGGCGAAGTCGAACGCGCTTTGTCGATGGTTGACGGCGTGGTGCTGTTGATCGACGCGCAAGAAGGCCCGATGCCGCAAACCCGCTTTGTGACCAAGAAAGCCTTGGCCTTGGGCTTGAAGCCGATCGTCGTGGTCAACAAGGTGGACAAGCCCGGTGCCGACTGCGGCAAGGTGATCAACGCGGCTTTCGATTTGTTTGACAAGCTCGGTGCCAACGACGAACAGCTCGATTTCCCTGTTGTGTACGCCTCCGGCATCAACGGCTGGTCCTCACTCGACGAAGGCCCCCAAGGCGAGCAATGGGGGCCCGACATGTCGGCCTTGTTTGACACCGTGTTGAAGCACGTGCCCGCCCAACAAGGCGACCCGGCTGCGCCTTTGCAGCTGCAAATTTCAGCCTTGGACTTCTCCACTTTCGTTGGTCGTATTGGCGTGGGCCGCATCAGCGCCGGCACCATCAAGCCCAACATGGACGTGGTGGTGATGGAAGGCCCGGACAGCACGCCTGTCAAAGGCCGCATCAACCAGGTGTTGAAGTTCCAAGGCCTGGACCGCATCCAAGCCACCGAAGCCGGCCCTGGCGACATCGTGCTGATCAACGGCATCGACGAAATCGGCATCGGCGTGACCGTGACCGACCCCGTGAACCCAGCACCCTTGCCCATGTTGAAAGTGGACGAGCCCACGCTGATCATGAATTTCTGCGTGAACACCAGCCCCTTGGCTGGCCGCGAAGGCAAGTACGTGACCAGCCGTCAAATCTGGGACCGCCTGCAAAAAGAGTTGCAACACAACGTGGCGCTGCGTGTCAAAGAAACCGATGAAGACGGTATTTTTGAAGTCGCGGGTCGCGGTGAATTGCACCTGACCATCTTGTTGGAGAACATGCGTCGCGAAGGCTATGAAATGGCCGTCTCTAAGCCGCGCGTGGTCTTCCGTGAGATCAATGGCGAGAAGTGCGAACCCATCGAATTGGTCACCGCTGACATTGAAGAGCAGCACCAAGGCGGCGTGATGCAAGCCCTGGGCGAGCGCAAAGGCGAATTGGCCAACATGGAGCCCGATGGCCGTGGTCGGGTGCGTTTGGAATACCGCATCCCCGCCCGCGGTTTGATTGGTTTCACCACCGAGTTTTTGAACTTGACGCGTGGCTCTGGTTTGATTTCCAACATCTTTGACAAGTATGAACCGCACAAGGGCGACATCGGTGGCCGCAAAAACGGCGTGCTGATTTCCATGGACGACGGCGAAATCTTCACCTACGCCTTGGGCAAACTCGATGACCGTGGCCGCATGTTTGTCAAACCCAATGACCCGGTGTACGAAGGCATGATCGTGGGCATCCACAGCCGTGACAACGATTTGGTGGTGAACGCCACCCGCACCAAACAGCTGACCAACTTCCGCGTGTCCGGCAAAGAAGACGCGATCAAGATCACGCCACCGATCCAACTCACCTTGGAGTACGGTGTGCAGTTCATTGAAGACGACGAGTTGGTGGAGATCACCCCCAAGAGCGTTCGCTTGCGCAAGCGTCACTTGAAAGAGCACGAACGCAAACGCGCCAGCCGCGAAGGCTGATCCTCGCAGCGATGGCCTTCAAGCTCAGCCATGCGCATGCCCTGGGGCTGATGGTGCTGGCCACCTTGCTGTGGTCCATCGCGGGGGTGGTGTCGCGTCAAATGACCCAGGCCCAAGGCTTTGAAGTCACTTTTTGGCGCAGCTTTTTCACGGTGCTGTCCCTCAGTGTGTTGCTGCCGTGGTTCAAGGGCCGCGCATTGTTCACGCAACTGCCTTGGCGTGAAAAAAACTTTTGGCTCTCCGCTGTCTGTTGGTCGGTGATGTTCACCGCCTTCATGTTGGCACTGACGATGACGACGGTGGCCAATGTGCTCATCACCATGGCGATGGGTCCGATGTTCACCGCCTTGTTGTCACGATGGTGGTTGAAAAAACCGTTGGCCATGCACACCTGGTGGGCGATTGGGGCCGCCAGTGCCGGCATGGCCTTCATGTTCATCAGCCAAATCCAATTGGATGGTGCGCACCATCTGCAGGGCATGGCCGTGGCGGTTTGCGTGCCGTTGGCCGGTGCCGTCCAATGGACGGTGACGCACCATTTGCAAAGCGCCGAGCAAGCGCCAGACTTCATGCCCGCCGTGTGGGTGGGTGCGGTCTTGTCTAGCATGTACACCGCGCCCTTGGCATTGCCCGGGGTGGCCAGTGAGACAGACTTGCTGTGGTTGGCCGTGTTGGGTTTGTTTCAATTGGCGCTGCCATGTTTGTTTGCGGTGCGGGCTGCGCAAGTGTTGGCCTCGCATGAGGTGGCCTTGTTGGCTTTGCTCGAGGTCTTGTTTGGCATCGCTTGGGCTTGGTGGGGCGCGGGTGAAGAGCCCGGCTTGAATGTGTTGGTGGGCGGCGGCTTGGTGCTGTGCGCCTTGGCGTGGAACGAATCGCGAAGCAGGAAGACGCAACATGAATGATCCTTTTGCAATCCCAGACGGTGATGTGTTGGCCGAAGTGCAAAACAATGTGGGGCTCATCACCTTGAACCGCGCCAAGGCCTTGAATGCTTTGTCGTTGGACATGGTGCGCAGCCTCACCCAGGTGCTGTTGGCGTGGGCGCAAGACCCGCGTGTGCAAGTTGTGGCCATGCGCGGCATGGGCAAAGAGGGCGCGTTTGGGGCGTTTTGTGCAGGTGGTGATATTCGCTTTTTTCACACCGCCGCATTGGCAGGCGATTCTGCTTTAGAAGATTTCTTCACCGAAGAATACCGCTTGAACCATTTGATTCACCACTACCGCAAACCCTGCATTGTTTTCATGGATGGTGTGGTGATGGGTGGTGGTATGGGCTTGGCACAAGGTGCATCACTGCGCATCGCCACCGATCGCACCAAGATGGCCATGCCTGAAACCAT
>CAJBOO010000059.1 GCA_903956845.1 uncultured Burkholderiales bacterium | reverse complement strand
GTCGCCCGCCACCTCAGTTTCGCCAAAGCAGCCGAGACTTTGCATGTGTCTGCGCCTGCAATCACTATGCAAATCAAGGAGTTAGAAGCGGCTGTGGGCATGCCGCTGTTTGAGCGTCAAGGTCGAAAAGTGTCACTGACCACCAGTGGCGAGTACATGCTGGTCTATGCCCGCAAAATGCTCGCCCTGCTCAAAGACGCCGAAGACGCCGCCGCCCGATTGCAACGCATCGAGACCGGCAAATTGACCATCGGCATGGTCGACACCACCACCTATTTCATCCCGGCTTTGCTGCGCAAGTTTTTGAATGAGCATGAGGGCATCGAGTTGGTGCTGAATGTGGGCAACCGCAGCGAGTTGGTGCAGTGGCTGCAAAACAGCGAAGTGGACATTGCCGTGATGGGCAGTCCACCCTCTGAAATCCCCACCCGTGCCGAGCCTTTTGCCGCCAACCCCTTGGTGTTTGTGGCGTCACCTGACCACCCCTTAGCGGGCGAGTCTGGTTTGCAAGCTGAGGATTTGCGCCAACAGTCTTTCATCGTGCGGGAGCCGGGTTCAGGCACGCGCTCTGCCATGGAGGCCTATTTCACCCAAGCGCGTTTTCAACCGCGCTTCACCATGGAGCTCAAAAGCAATGACGCCATCAAACAAGCGGTCAAAGCCAACCTGGGCTTGAGTTTTTTGTCGCTGCACACCATCGGCTTGGAGTTGCAAACCCAGCAACTGTGCGTCTTGAATGTCAAGGGCGCCCCGGTTGTGCGGGCTTGGCACGTGGTGCACACCTTGTCCAAACTGTTGTCGCCCGCCGCAGAGGCGTTCAGGTATTTTGTGTTGGAGCATGCGGAATCCGACTTGGCAGCGCAGTTTGCTGACTTTGGTCAACTTCGGCCCTGATGCTTGTGCTTAAGATCTGCGCATGACTTCAACCCACACCCCTTTCCGATACGCCCGTCCACTGGTTGCCTTGCATTGGCTGATGTTTGCTTTGTTCATCGTGGTGTATGCCGCCATGGAATTGCGCGTCCTCTTTGACAAAGGCATGCCCGAGCGCGAATTCATGAAGTCCTTGCACTTCATGTTCGGGCTGTGCATCTTGGCCTTGGTGTTTGTGCGTCTCTTGGCCAAACGCCTCAGCCCCCAACCACCGCCATCGCAGACCCAAGGCTTGGGCTTGGTTTTGCATCGCGCCTCACGTGTGGGGCACGTGGTTTTGTACCTGTTCATGGCCATCATGCCCTTCATGGGATGGATGATGCTGAGTGCAGCGGGCAAGCCCATTTCATTTTTTGGTTTGGAATTACCTGCACTGATCGCGCCTGACGAGGCCTTGGCCAAGCAAATCAAAGCAGCCCATGCCTTGGCTGGCAACATCGGCTATGGCTTGATCGGATTGCACGTGGCGGCGGCCCTGTTTCACCAATCGGTGTTGAAGGACGCTTTGCTGCAACGCATGCGCTGGCGTTGATGGTGCGGCTGGCGGGGATCGAACCCACGACCCTTGGCTTCGGAGGCCAATACTCTATCCACTGAGCTACAGCCGCATGCGGGTGATTGTAGGTGTCGGCTGGCTATAATTTCGCATTCGTTTTTCCTAAGAAAGTCACCATGAGCGATCAGCACGAAGAAGCCCACACCGGCCCCGTCAAAACCCCCAAACAATTCCTCACCGTGGTTGTGTTGTCTTTCATTGTTCCCATCTTCGTGATCATCGGTTTGGTGAACTATGTCGGCACCCAACACAAGCCTGCCGCGGGCGCCGACAACAGTGGTGAAGCGGTGGCGGCCCGTTTGCAAAAAGTCGGTGCCGTGCAAGTCAAGGATGCCAACCGTGCACCCAAAGCTGGCGAAGAGGTCTTCAAGGCGCAATGCGGTGCTTGTCATTTGAGCGGCGCGGCTGGCGCTCCCAAGTTGGGTGATACCGCTGCATGGGCACCTCGCATCAAAACCGGTTATGCCGCTTTGTTGAACTCTGCCCTCAAAGGCAAAAATGCCATGGGCCCCCAAGGTGGCGGCGACCATGACGACTTTGAAATCGGACGTGCCGTGGTGTACATGGCCAATGCCGCTGGCGCCAAATTCCCAGAGCCCACAGCACCCGCTGCTAAGTAATGCCTGCAGCCCGCGCTTGCGGGCTTCGCACAAATCCAAACGTGCTTGCCAGTTCGCTGGCGAGCATTTTTTTTGGCTGCCACACTCCCGCTTCGATCACTTGCGCCGCCTGCCAGACATCTTGGCTGTGCACCAAGCCTAAGCCTTGATCGGTGTGCAGATACACATGGCCCGTTTCGTCTTCGATGCATGCCTTGACTGATTGCACTTGCAGCAAGGCATCGGTCACCTGCCCATTGTGTTGGATGCGCCAGACGAAGGGCGCGGAACTGAGTTCCACGAACACGCGCTGCGGTCCATTTTGGAAATACCACTGACCATGTTCATCACAAGAGTAGTTGCGCTGGATGAAGGCAATCAGTTTGCCGTGCATCAACTTGCTGCCCTTGGCATGCGCGAAGTTGCCCTGTGCTTGCACGGCATCGTCTCGCATGTACCAGTCGCCACGGTCATCTAACCCCAACCAACCGACACAATGTGGCACATGAGGCCATTTGCGCATCGCTTGGCGGACCAGATCGTCCATGGTCGTTCAGTGCAATACCGAGGGCAGGGCGTCGATGTGCGCCAACATTTCTTGTGGGGTACCAGGGCTGGCATGGTGAGCCACCATGCGCCATCCTTGGGCGGTGCGCATGTAGACATTGGTGGCCAAGACATAGGCCTCTTGGGTGCCCTGAGGCGTCTCGAGAATGATGCGCTCGACCAGGTTGTGCATCGCGCTGGTGATGGTTTCTATTTTGCGCACATGCTCGGGTTGAGCAGTGATCACGCCATTGGCAAACAAGGTGGTGAAGGAGTCGCGGATGCTTTGCGGACCCAACAAACGGGGGCCGCCTGGATGCACACACACAATGTCTTCTTCGTCGGCCCAGCAAGCCATCAGGCGTTCAATGTCACCCGTTTGCAAAGCCTCGTAAAAGGCCGCTTCA
Organism: uncultured Burkholderiales bacterium; assembly: GCA_903956845.1. GTDB lineage: Bacteria > Pseudomonadota > Gammaproteobacteria > Burkholderiales > Burkholderiaceae_C > Limnohabitans. The sequence goes on along the minus strand of CAJBOO010000059.1, from coordinate 992 downwards.
ATGTCGTCAGCGGAACCGCCAACCGTGGCTGCTTGAAGCTTGGCCTTGGGCACGCTGGCTTATTTTTGACCGCGGTATTTGCGCAAAGCCGCCAGTTGGGCAGCAAACACCATCAGCTCGGCTTGGGCTGAGGCGATGTCCACATCGGTCTTGGCGTTTTTGAGGTTTTCTTCGGCGGCCTTTTTGGCAGCGTTGGCACGCTCTTCGTCCAGGTCTTTGCCGCGCACAGCGGTGTCAGACAGCACGGTGACGGAGTCGGGTTGCACTTCCAAAATACCGCCTGCGACGAACACAAACTCTTGCTCGCCGTCAGGCTTGTGGATGCGCACCGATCCGGCTTTGATGCGCGAGATAAGCGGCGTGTGGCGTGGGTAAATACCGAGTTCACCGACTTCACCTGGTAAAGCCACGAAAGTGGCTTCGCCAGAGTAAATCAGCTCTTCTGCACTGACCACATCTACTTGCATGGTTTTCATGGGGCTTCCTTGTCAGGTACTGAGCAAAGGCCCGGATTAAATTTTCTTGGCCTTCTCGATGGCCTCATCGATGGTGCCAACCATGTAGAACGCTTGTTCTGGCATGTGGTCGCATTCGCCAGCCACGATCATCTTGAAGCCGCGGATGGTTTCGGACAAAGGCACGTACTTGCCAGGAGAGCCAGTGAACACCTCGGCCACGTGGAAAGGCTGGCTCAGGAAACGTTGGATCTTGCGAGCGCGGGCCACGGCCAATTTGTCTTCAGGCGCCAATTCGTCCATGCCCAAAATCGCGATGATGTCGCGAAGTTCTTTGTAGCGCTGCAAGGTGCCTTGCACCGCACGCGCGGTTTCGTAGTGGTCGTTACCGACCACCAAGGGATCGAGCTGACGGCTGGTGGAGTCCAAAGGATCGACGGCTGGGTAGATACCCAATGACGCGATGTCACGGGACAGCACCACGGTGGAGTCCAAGTGGGCAAAGGTCGTGGCGGGAGAGGGATCGGTCAAGTCATC
>CAJBOO010000058.1 GCA_903956845.1 uncultured Burkholderiales bacterium | reverse complement strand
CGGGGGCAAAGCACTGCAAGCCCTCAGCGGCAAAACCATCGACGTGTATTCGCCAGTTGACGGCAATGTGTTTGAACAGATCCCACGCGGCGAAGCTGCCGACATTGACATGGCGGTGCAAGCAGCGCGCTCGGCGCTCGATGGTGCTTGGGGTCAACTCTCCGCGCTGGAACGTGGACGATTGATGATGAAGTTGGCCCAGCAAGTGACCGAGCATGCCGAAGAGCTCGCCTTGCTAGAGGCTAAGGACACGGGCAAACCCATGACCACGGCGCGCAATGACATGGTGGTCTTGGCCAGGTATTTCGAATACTACGGTTCGGCAGCCGACAAGGTTCATGGCGAAGTGATTCCCTTCCTCAACGGCTACCAAGTGAACTTGCTGCGCGAACCCTTGGGCGTGACCGCACACATCATTCCTTGGAATTACCCCGCGCAAATGATGGGTCGCAGCATTGGGCCCGCGTTGGCCATGGGCAATGCGGTGGTGGTGAAACCCGCAGAAGATGCTTGCTTGAGTTGCCTACGCATTGCCGAGTTGGCACTGTCTGCAGGCTTCCCCCCTGGCGCTTTGAATGTGGTCAGTGGGGTAGGCGAAGAAGCGGGTGCCGCATTGGCCAAACACCCAGGCATCAACTTCATCAGCTTCACCGGGTCTAACGAAGTGGGTGTGCTGATTCAACAAGCCGCTGCCCTGAATGCAGTCAAGTGTGTGTTGGAACTGGGTGGCAAGTCACCACACCTGGTGTTTGACGATGCCAACCTGGAGTTGGCAGCCAGCACCGTGGTGCGTGGCATCGTGCAAAACACAGGACAAACCTGCACTGCAGGCAGCCGACTCTTGGTGCAGCAGTCTTTTTATGATGAATTCATGGCCCTGGTGGCTGAGAAATTTGCCAAGGTGCGCGTGGGCACACCCGAGATGAACCTGGATTGCGGCCCCGTCGTCAACCTGACGCAACAACAACGTGTGAATCGCTACATCGCGCAGGCCCAATCGTCTGGTTTGCGTGTATTGGCGCAAGGACAAGTGGACCCAGGCGTCCCAACCCACGGCTATTACGTGACACCCACTTTGTTTGGAGCAGTACCTCCAGCGCACCCACTGGCTCAAGAGGAGGTATTTGGCCCGGTCTTGGCCGCCATGCCTTTCACCGATGAAGCCCATGCCATCGCTCTGGCCAATGGCACAGACTATGGCTTGTTGGCCGCGGTGTGGACAGAAAACGGTGGGCGCCAACAGCGGGTGGCCAAGGCCTTGAAATGCGGGCAGGTGTTTGTCAACTCCTTTGGTGCTGGCGGCGGCGTTGAATTGCCTTTCGGTGGGGTCAAACGCAGTGGTCATGGCAGGGAAAAAGGGTTCATGGCCCTGGAAGAAATGAGCACCACCAAAACAGTTATTCAATTCCACGGTTAAACCAACGCAGTGAAAGCATTCAAATGACACAACTCCTCAACAAAATTGCGATCATCACCGGTGCGGGTGGTGGCTTTGGCGAAGGCATTGCCCAAGCCTTTGTGCGCGAAGGCGCAAAAGTCATCGTGGCCGATATTCAAGCGGCAGCAGCCAGCAAAGTAGCGGCCAGTTTGGGCAATCACGCCAGCGCCTTCACTTGCGATGTGAGCAAAGCCGATCAAGTCAAGGCCCTGGTGGCGCACTGTGTCAACACGTTTGGCATCCCCGACATCATCGTCAACAACGCGGGCACCACCCACAAAAACCGGCCAATGCTCGAGGTGGATGAAGCCACCTTTGACAAGGTGTTCAATGTGAATGTGAAATCTATTTTCCACATGACACACGCGGTCTTGCCTCACCTGCGGCAAAAAGGTGGCGGTGTGATTTTGAACATTGGATCGGTGGCTGGCATACGCCCCCGTCCAGGCCTGACTTGGTACAACGCATCCAAAGGCGCGGTCAACCTCATGTCCAAATCCATGGCGGTTGAACTGGGCCCAGAAAAAATCCGTGTGAATGCGATTTGCCCCGTCATGGGCGTGACTGGCTTGTTCGAAGACTTCATGGGTTTGCCAGACACCCCTGAGAACCGTGCCAAATTCATGGGCACGATTCCTTTAGGACGTTTCGCCCAAGCCAGCGATGTCGCTGCCGCTGCGGTGTTTTTGGCCAGCGATGCCGCCGAATTTTTCACGGGAGTTGAATTCCCCGTCGACGGTGGCCGAACCATTTGACCACTTGTTGCCCCGCCTCACATCCCTTTAACGGAGACACACCATGAAAATCATCCCTGCCCTGTTGTTGACCAGTTTGCTCAGTGGCCTGGCCGTGACTGCGCATGCCCAAATCAAACCCACTGAACTCAAAATCGGCATCACCACCTTCTTGTCCGGTCCAGCCTCGGTGTTTGGCGTGCCTGCCAAAAATGCAGCAGAGATCATCATCGATGACATCAACGCTCAAGGCGGCATCGGCGGCGTGAAAATCTCAGCAGCTTTCATCGATGAAGGTGTCGGCGCTGACAAGATGCTTTCTGAGTACAGACGTGTGGTGCAAGAGCAAGGTGTCAAAACCATGCTGTCGGCCATTTCCAGCGGCAACTGCAATGTGGTGGCGCCAGTGGCTGAGGACCTGAAGGTACTCAACATCGCTTGGGACTGTGGCACCGAAAAATTGTTGGAAGAAAAACGTTACCAATATGTGGTGCGTACCCAAGCCAACGCCACCACCGAAATGGTGGCAACCGTCCTGTACCTGCTCAAGACCAAGCCTGATTTTGAAACGATCGCCGTGGTCAACCAAGACTATGCCTGGGGACGTGATTCTTGGGAAATTTTCATCAATACCTTGCGGGTCTTCAAGCCCAATGTGAAAGTCGTGGCGGAGATGTTTCCCAAGATGGGGGCGGCAGATTTCTCGACCGAACTGAGCCGCTTGCAAGCACTCAAGCCTGACGTGGTGCTCAACACGTCATGGGGCGGTGACCTGGATACGTTTGTGCGCCAAGCCTCACAGCGTGGTGTGTTCAACCAAAAAACACAATTTGTGCTTCCCTTGCTGGAAAGTTCATTGGAACGTCTGGCCACAGCCGTGCCCGCAGGCGTGATTGTGGGTGCGCGTGGCGACCATTATTTTCTTCACCCAGAGACCAAAAACGAGCCCAAACACAAAGCCTTCATTCAAAAGTTCCGAGCCAAAACTGGCGCCTACCCTATTTATTCGACTTACCACATGGCTCAAGCGTTGTATGGTTTGAAAGCCGGTTACGACAAGGCCATCAAAACCAATGGCGGCAAATGGCCCAGCACGGAGCAAGTCGCAGAGGCCATGCGCACGATGGAATTCAAAGCCTATGGTCGCCCGATTCGCATGCGCGCTGATGGCCAAGGCCTGGAAGACCAGTTGCTGGGCATCACCAAGCGGGTGCCGGAGTTTCCCTTCGCAGTGATGGACCAAATGATGTTGGTGCCCGCTGAACTGGTCACCACGCCCGTGGGTCAGAAATCGCCTGAATGGGTCAAAACCCTCAACCCTGCTCTGTTGCAAAACAGCGCTTTGAAAATCACGGCCGTCAAGTGAACTTGATCGGCGCAGAAGCGTTGGCGCATTTGCAGTCTTGGCAAGGTCATACACAGACCTTGCAAGACTGCATCACAGCCGCACCCCTGCAAGGCATGCAAGCCTTGCTGGATGATGCCGATGCGTCATCTGCGCCCGACGCCGAGCTGCCTCCTGTGTGGCATTGGTTGTATTTCTTGCCCAACACACCGCAAAGTCAACTTGGCCCAGATGGTCACCCTCGCAAAGGGAACTTTTTGCCACCCGTGCCCTTGCCGCGACGCATGTGGGCCGGCGGTCGTGTGCATTGGCATGCGCCTTTGCGTTCAGGGCAAGTCGTCCAGCGGGTTTCTGCCATTCGAAAGGTGGACCACAAAGTGGGACGCTCAGGCGAGCTGTTGTTCGTGCAAGTCGAGCACCACATCAGTCATGCCGAGGGCTTAGCGCTGACTGAGATACACGACATCGTCTACCGCCCCTTGCAAACTGTCCATGCTTCTGCGGCTGCTTCACCTGAATTGCCCTCGCCTGCTTGGTCGCAAGCCGTGGTCCCTGACGATGTGATGCTGTTTCGTTATTCGGCTCTCACCTTCAACAGCCACCGCATCCACTACGACCGCAAATACGCCACGGAAACAGAAGGCTACCCAGGTTTGGTGGTGCACGGTCCCTTGTTGGTTACCTGGTTAATGCACTTGTTACGACGCCATTGCCCACTTGCCGTGGCTTCATTGACCTACAAGGCCCTCAAGCCAGTGTATGAGTGCGCCGATCAGCGTCGCTTGCGCTTGTGTGGCGCACCGTCTGCGGATGGTCACTCTGCCCAATTGTGGGTGGAAGACCACCAAGGTGACACCGCCATGCATGCCACTGTGGTGTTTCAACAAGCCTGACAGGTCCATTGCCATGATGCCTAAATCCGCCAAACCGCTAGACCATGTGACCGTGGTGTCTCTTGAACATGCCATTGCCGCGCCGTTTTGTACCCGTCAATTGGCCGATTTGGGTGCCAGGGTCATCAAGGTAGAGAGGCCCGAGTCGGGCGATTTCGCCCGAGGTTATGACCAACGCGCACGCGGTGCGTCTTCACACTTTGTGTGGGTGAACCGCTCCAAAGAAAGTTTGGCGCTGGACTTGAAAAACCCGGGCCATCTTCAGGTACTCAAGCAACTGATCGGCAAGGCGGATGTGCTGGTGCAAAACCTCGCGCCCGGTGCGACTGCACGCATGGGACTCGATGCAGCGCAACTTCGTCAAGCGCAACCGAGACTCATCGTTTGCGATATTTCTGGCTATGGCAACGAGGGGCCTTACCGCGATAAAAAAGCCTATGACTTGTTGATCCAAAGCGAAGCAGGCTATTTGTCTGTGACGGGCACGCCTGAGCATCCCAGCAAAAGCGGCAACTCCATTGCCGACATTGCCGCTGGCATGTATGCCTACACCAACATCTTGTCAGCCCTGATTCACCGCGATAAAACCGGAGAAGGTGCGCACATCGATGTCTCGATGTTGGAGTCATTGGCCGAGTGGATGGGCTACCCGATGTACTACGCCATGGATGATGCTGATCCCCCGCCTCGCACAGGCGCATCGCATGCAACGATTTACCCCTATGGCCCCTTTGTCGCAGGCGATGGTGGCACCGTGATGCTGGGCTTGCAAAATGAACGCGAATGGGTGAAGTTTTGCGAAGTGGTGTTGCAACTCCCCGATTTGGCCAGTGATGTTCGATTTCACAACAACAGCTTGCGAAACCACAACCGTGAAGCCCTGGCAGGCATCATCCACTCGGTCTTCCATGGCTTGACTGCGGCACAAGTGATCGAACGCTTGGACCAAGCACCGATTGCCAATGCGCGCATGAATGCCATGGCCGATCTGTGGACGCACCCGCAACTCAAAGCTCGGCAACGCTGGACCGAGGTGGATTCCCCTGTGGGCCCCTTGCCTGCTTTGTTACCTCCGGGGTTGCAAAGCACCTTCAGCTACACCATGGGGCCAATACCCAGTGTTGGCCAGCACAACGCTTCCATCTTGCAAGAACTGGGTGTGACACTGCCTGCCTAAAATAAGGCCATGTGCTTGCAGACTGGTCTCACTTGAATTCAAACCTACCCGTCTTGGTGGCTGGTGGTGGCATTGGTGGCTTGGCTGCCGCGCTGGCCTTGGCTCAGCAAGGATTCCATGTCAAGGTGCTGGAGCAATCAGCCAGCATCGGTGAAATTGGCGCGGGCATGCAACTCGGACCGAATGCTTTCCATGCCTTTGATGCCCTGGGTGTGGGTGAACAAGCCAGAAGTCGTGCGGTCTACACAGACTACATGGTCATGCATGACGCCATCGACGAATACCAAGTCGGTTTCATTCCCACAGGAGCTGCATTCCAGCAGCGGTTTGGCAATCCATATGCCGTGATCCACCGTGTGGATGCCCACAACGCACTGCTCGAAGGTGTTCAAGCGAGTGGACATGTCCAATTGATCACCCATACGTGTGTTCAACACATCCACCAAGACGCTGACTCGGTGACCTTGACCGATCAACACGGACATGCGCACCGAGGATTGGCCTTGATTGGCGCAGATGGCGTGAAGTCTGTGGTGCGCGCCCATTTTGTCAACGACCCACACAGGGTGACAGGCCATGTGGTCTACCGAGCCGTGGTGGACAAGGCTGATTTCCCGCAGGCGCTGCAATGGAACGCCGCGAGTATTTGGGTAGGCCCCGCCTGTCACTTGGTGCACTACCCTTTGCGCGGTGGCGAGCAATACAACGTGGTGGTGACCTTCCACAGTCGGCAAGCCGAAGTTTGGGGTGTGAGCGAAGGCAGCCCTGAAGAGGTGAAAAGTTATTTTCAAGCGGTATGTCCAAAAGCACGTCAATTGATTGACTTGCCCAAAAGCTGGAAACGCTGGGCCACCGCTGACCGCGATCCGATCGACCGTTGGACCTTTGGCCGAACCACGCTGCTGGGCGACGCGGCACACCCCACCACTCAGTACATGGCGCAAGGGGCCTGTATGGCCATTGAAGATGCAGTGACTTTGCGTGAAGCCTTGAAAGCGCATGACAACGATGTGCCCAAGGCGTTTGACCGTTACCAGCGCTCACGGATTGCGCGCACGGCTCGCATCGTGTTGTCTTCTCGCGAAATGGGCCGCATCTACCATGCCCAAGGTGTTGAGCGCTTAGTCCGCAACGACCTCTGGCGAGGTCGAAGCCCTGAAAGGTTTTACGATGCCATGGAATGGCTGTACGGCTGGAATGTGTCTAACTGCCTGAGTCCAACCTAGCGACCACTTCACACCACCACTGATGGGGACCCCATGACTTCCATGTACGAGCAGCACCTGGATCGAAACGCTGCCAACCACGTG
>CAJBOO010000057.1 GCA_903956845.1 uncultured Burkholderiales bacterium | reverse complement strand
TTTTATTGCAAGCGCAGAGCTCCAAGGCACAGGTCTTGGGTTTGGCCAATGCGGGTGGCGACTTCGTCAACAGCATGAAAGCTGCCAAGGAATTTGGCGTGGACAAAAAGATGAAGCTCGCCGGTTTGTTGGTGTTCATCAACGATGTCCATGCCCTGGGCTTGAAAAACACCGAAGGGTTGCTCACCACCGACAGCTGGTATTGGGACCAAAACGAAGAAACCCGAAAATTTGCTGCGCGTTTCTTCGAAAAATTCAAGCGCATGCCCAGCAGCGTTCAAGCGGGTAATTACTCGGCCGCGTTGACCTACCTCAAAGCTGTCAAGGAAGCTAAAACAGACGACTCAGACAAAGTGTTGGCTGTGCTCAAGAAAACCAAAATCAACGACATGTACGCCAAAAATGGTTTCATCCGAGAAGATGGTCGCATGATCCATGACATGTTCTTGATGCAGGTGAAAAAACCTTCTGAAGCCACCAAACCTTGGGACTACTACAAACAACTCACCATGGTGCCAGGCCCACAAGCCTTCACACCTTTGGCGGAGTCCAAGTGTGCTTTGCTGAAAAAGTAAGCCAGCATCCCCGCAGACACTGACCTAGCCCAACACAGACCTGATGGACATTTTTGGAATCCCTCTATCCGCCATATTGAGCCAGCTGTTGTTGGGCTTGGTGAATGGGTCTTTCTACGCCATGCTGAGCTTGGGGCTGGCTGTGATTTTTGGCTTGCTCAATGTGATCAATTTTGCCCATGGCGCCATGTTCATGATGGGGGCCATGGCCACCTGGATGGGCTTGACCTATTTTGAGCTCTCGTACTGGACCATGCTGTGGTTGGCACCCCTGGTGGTGGGTTTGGTGGGCATGGCCATTGAAAAATCCATGTTGCAGTGGTTGTACAAACTGGACCACTTGTATGGTTTGCTGCTGACCTTTGGCATCACCTTGATGATCGAAGGCATCTTTCGTTCGATTTATGGCTCGTCGGGGTTGTCTTACAGCGTGCCCGAGAGTTTGCAAGGTGCGACCGACCTGGGTTTCATGGTCTTGCCCATCTACCGCACTTGGGTGGTCGTGGCGTCATTGGTGGTTTGCTTTGCCACATGGTTTGTGATTGAAAAAACCAAATTGGGCTCATACCTCAGGGCCGGTACCGAGAACCCGCGTTTGGTGGAGGCGTTTGGTGTGAATGTGCCTTTGATGGTCACACTCACCTATGGTTTTGGCGTGGCCCTGGCGGCTTTCGCGGGCGTGTTGGCGGCACCTGTTTACCAAGTGGCTCCCTTGATGGGCTCCAACCTGATCATTGTGGTCTTTGCGGTGGTGGTCATCGGCGGCATGGGTTCGATCATGGGCTCCATCTTGACTGGCTTGGGCTTGGGTGTGATTGAAGGTTTCACCAAGGTGTTTTACCCAGAGGCCTCCAGCACGGTAGTGTTCATCATCATGGCCTTGGTTCTGTGGGTTCGTCCTGCAGGTTTGTTTGGCAAAGAAAAATAACCGAGACGCACAGCGCATGGGCAAGACAATCATTTACACACTGTTGCTGTTGGCTGGGCTGGCTGCGCCTTTGGTCGTCTACCCCGTGTTCATGATGAAGCTGTTGTGCTTTGCATTGTTTGCCTGCGCTTTCAATCTGCTGATTGGCTACACCGGTTTGCTTTCGTTTGGACACGCAGCTTTTTTGGGTGGTGCAGGCTATGTGGCTGGCTATGTCATGCGTGACATGGCCTGGTCTCCTGAACTGGGTATCTTGGCAGGAACAGCCTTTGGTGCTGCCATCGCTTGGTTGATGGGTGCGTTGGCGATTCGTCGACAAGGCATTTACTTCACCATGATCACCTTGGCCCTGTCACAAATGCTTTATTTCCTGTGGTTGCAAGCACCGTTCACCGGTGGCGAAGATGGCTTGCAAGGCATTCCCAGGGGACGCTTGTTGGGCTTTGTTGACTTGAGCAATGACTTGCATCTTTACTACACCGTCCTGGGTGTCTTTTTGTTTGGTTTTTGGCTCATTCACCGCACGATCCATTCACCTTTTGGTCATGTGTTGCGTGCCATCAAAGACAACGAGCCACGCACCATCTCCCTGGGCTATGACGTCAACCGCTACAAATTGTTGGTCTTCGTGTTGTCCGGTGCCTTGGCAGGCATGGCGGGTGCCACCAAGGTATTGGTCTTGGGTTTTGAAACCCTGACCGATGCCCACTGGAGTACCTCTGGGTTGGTGGTGTTGATGACGTTGGTGGGTGGTTTGGGCACTGTGATTGGGCCGATCTTGGGCGCTTTTTTCATTGTTCTGCTGGAAAACAAAATGGGCGAAATGGGCGTTGCCATCAGCCAAGCCACCGGCATTGAATGGTTCGCCAGTCTGGGCGAGTCGGTCACCATCGTCACCGGTTTGATTTTTGTGATCTGTGTCTTGATGTTTCGCCGCGGCATTGTGGGCGAA
>CAJBOO010000056.1 GCA_903956845.1 uncultured Burkholderiales bacterium | reverse complement strand
GAAACAGAAAAGTACGACGTTATTTTTCAAGAAGCGGTTTACATCAATCCCAAGCACGACATTACAGAGAAAGTCATCAAGTCTCTCAATGCCTCAGCAGGCAAGTAATTGCTGGTAGAAGTGGACTTGCTTTGTGGTGCAGCTCGGCGACATTGTTAAAGCTTTAGGCGGAACCCTGCACGGCAGTCCACAAACTTCCATTCAACATATCGCGCCGCTAGAGTCTGCGGGCCCCCAAGACCTGAGTTTTCTCAGTCATCCCAAATACCAATCTCAACTCAGCCAGACCCGTGCCGTGTGTGTCATTGTTGCGCCGCAGTTTCAAGCCCTTGCCAGTGCGCGCGGTGCTTGCATCGTGGCTGACGACCCCTATCTTTATTTTGCGCGCTTGACGCAATATTGGAAAAAGTTATCAGCGCCTCTGGCTGCTGCCAACATTCATCCTTCCGCTGTTGTTCATCCTGATGCCATCATCGCCGACTCGGCCATCATTGGTCCATTGTGTGTGGTTGAGCGTGGTGCCAAAGTGGGTGATCATTCTCAACTCAAATCCAGAGTGACTTTGGGTGAGTTCTGCGAAGTGGGGCAGCGCTGTATCGTTCACTCGGGGGTTGTCATTGGCGCCGATGGTTTTGGTTTTGCACCCAACCAAGGTGCCTGGGAAAAAATTGAGCAATTGGGCGCGGTCAAGATTGGCAACGATGTCGAAATTGGTGCCAACACGTGCATCGATCGCGGTGCGCTCAATGACACCGTCATCGAAGACGGCGTCAAGCTAGACAACCTCATTCAAATTGGCCACAACGTGCACATTGGCAAGCACACCGCCATGGCCGGCTGCGTCGGTGTGGCTGGCAGTGCCCGGATTGGTGCGCATTGCACTGTGGGGGGCGGGGCCGTTATTTTGGGGCACCTCAGTTTGGCCGATGGTGTGCATATTTCTGCGGCCTCTGTCGTCACTCGCTCAATTACCAAGCCAGGCTCATACACTGGTCTGTTTCCCATTGATGACAATGCCAGCTGGGAAAAAAATGCCGCCAGCCTTAAGCAGTTGCATCAAATTCGTCACCGTCTCAAATTGGTGGAGACCCACATTCAACAGTCTCCCGTACAGGAAAAATAATCATGATGGACATTTATCAAATTCTCAAGCAACTGCCGCACCGTTTTCCCATCTTGCTGGTCGATCGTGTTTTAGAAATCGAAAAAGGTGTGCGCATCAAGGCCTTGAAAAACGTCTCGGTCAACGAGCCTTATTTCACGGGACACTTTCCTTCCAGACCCGTCATGCCGGGTGTCTTGATGCTAGAGGCGCTGGCCCAAGCTGCAGCACTTTTGGCTTTCGATACCTTGGGTGAGACGCCCGATGAGAAAACGGTTTATTACTTTGCAGGCATCGATGGCGCACGTTTCAAACGCCCAGTAGAGCCGGGTGACCAACTGATTTTGGAAGTTGAACTCGACCGCATGAAATCAGGTATTTTTAAATTCAAGGCACGCGCCAAAGTGGGTGAAGAGATTGCCGTTGAAGCTGAACTGATGTGCACCATGCGCAAGATTGCCTAAACAAGAAGGCATCGGCATGACGCGCATTCACCCCACAGCTCTAGTTGATTCTGGTGCTCAACTTGACAGCAGTGTCACGGTAGGGCCTTACACCGTCATTGGTCCCCATGTTCGCATTGATGCGGGCACCACTGTGGCCAGTCACTGTGTCATTGAGGGCCACACCACCATTGGCAAAGACAACAAAATTTTCCAATTCAATTCATTGGGTGCTGTACCGCAAGACAAAAAATATGCGGGCGAACCTTGTGAGTTGGTCATTGGCGATCGCAATACCATTCGCGAGTTTTGTACGTTCAACATTGGCTCACCTGGCGATACCGGCGTCACCAAGTTGGGCAATGACAACTGGATCATGGCCTACGTTCATTTGGCGCATGACTGCCATGTGGGCAACCATACCATTTTTGCCAACAGCTCTCAATTGGCAGGTCATGCTGTATCCCAACGTGCCGGACCACTTTCTTGAGCTTTATTTTCGAAGCTGGAGCGGCTACGAAGAGTATGGGCACATGGCGATTGTGCAGCACACTGTTACCAATCAGCTGTACGTTCAGCGTTGGAACTACAGTGTGAGTGTGATGGCCGAGGACAACACCATGCAGTGGGATCCTTGGGAGGTAACGGAACCAGAGGCCATCCAGGAAATGCTGGAATGGGACCAAGAGCTTGACGAACACGACGCTGGCTTTCAAGGTTGGTAACGGTTGACTTGAATACCAGATTGGGTTATAAGATGACTATGAACAAG
>CAJBOO010000055.1 GCA_903956845.1 uncultured Burkholderiales bacterium | reverse complement strand
GGCTGTGGCCCGCGAAAGGCACTTTGGTAAAGCGGCCGAAGCATGCTTTGTCTCGCAACCCACGTTGTCCGTGGCCATCAAAAAGCTCGAAGAAGAACTCGATGTGAAGTTGTTCGAGCGCAAGGCCAACGACGTCAATGTGACACCACTGGGCGAAGAAATTGTTCGGCATGCGCAGCTTGTGTTGGAGCAGGCTGCAGAGATCAAAGAAATTGCCAAGCGCGGCAAAGACCCCTTGGCGGGCACCTTGCGTTTGGGGGTGATCTACACCATCGGACCTTATTTGCTGCCCGATTTGATGCGTCAAATCATGAAGAAAACGCCGCAAATGCCTTTGATGCTGCAAGAAAACTTCACAGTCAAACTGATGGAAATGCTGCGTACCGGTGAAATTGATTGCGCCATTTTGGCCGAACCATTTCCCGATACTGGATTGGCCGTTGCTGCTTTGTACGACGAACCGTTCATGGCCGCTTTGCCCGTTAAGCACATGTTGGCCAAGAAAAAAACCATCACTGCCGAGCAACTCAAAAACGAAACCATGTTGTTGCTGGGCAATGGTCATTGTTTCCGCGACCATGTGTTGGAAGTCTGCCCCGAATTTGCAAGATTCTCTAGCAACGCCGAAGGCATTCGCAAAAGCTTTGAGGGCTCGTCCTTGGAAACCATCAAACACATGGTGGCCGCTGGCATGGGCGTGACCTTGGTGCCGCGTTTGTCAGTGCCTTCTGAAGCATTGGCCGAAACTGCCAAGCGTAAAAAACACGAAGACCCAGACATCAGTTATTTGCCCATTGTCGATGAAGCAGGCGGCTTACCTCCCACGCGACGTGTGGTCTTGGTTTGGCGCAAAAGCTTTACCCGCTATGAAGCCATTGCTGCTTTAAGAAATGCCATTTACGCATGCGAGTTGCCAGGCGTGGCCCGATTGTCGTGACCTTGCATGGGCCATTGCTGCTTCAAAAAGACCATCCGACATGCTTGAAAAAATAAGCTTGTATTTGGATTTGATTCGGTGGAATCGTCCCGCAGGTTGGTTGCTGTTGTTGTGGCCCACCTTGTCGGCGTTGTGGGTTGCGGCAGACGGTTTTCCGGGCTGGCATTTGTTGGCCGTGTTCACCCTCGGCACCATTCTCATGCGTAGCGCAGGCTGTTGTTTGAACGATGTGGCAGACAGAGACTTTGACAAGCATGTGAAGAGGACTGCCGAGAGACCAGTCACCAGTGGTCGCATCGGTGTGAAAGAAGCATTGCTGTTGGGCGCCGTCTTGGCTTTGCTGGCTTTTGCATTGGTGCTTACTTTACGCACCGAAACCATTGCATGGTCTTTTGCCGCCATGGCGGTTGCCATTGCCTATCCTTTTGCCAAACGTCATGTGGCCATGCCCCAAGCGGTATTGGGTGTGGCATTCAGTTTTGGTATTCCCATGGCATTTGCAGCAGTCACAGGTGAAGTGCCATGGCAAGCTTGGGCTTTGTTGTCAGGCAATTTGTTTTGGGTCTTGGCCTATGACACCGAATACGCCATGGTGGACCGCGATGACGATTTAAAAATTGGCATGAAAACATCGGCCATCACCTTGGGTCAATGGGATGTGATGGCCATCATGTGCTTTTACGGCGCCTTTGTGGGCGTCTGGGCTTGGGTACTCGATGCATCTGACAAACCCTTGCTAATCCTAGGTTTGACCGCCGCAACACTTCAAGCAGCGTGGCACTTTGTGCTGATCAAAGACAGAACGCGCGATGGTTGTTTCAAGGCCTTTCGGCTGAACCATTGGGTTGGCTTTGCAGCCTTTGCGGGCGTGGCGCTCAGTTACCTTTGAATCGCAATTTTTATTCAGTTAGTTTGTAAGAGCGTGATTCAAAGGCACTCAGTCTTTGCCAAACTCATCGCCCAATTCGCTGGCGCGTTTTTGAGCGGCCAACATGGCTTTGATGAAAGCTTCTTTGACATGATCGTCAGCCATTGAAGTGAGCGCTGCATAAGTGGTGCCGCCTTTTGAGGTCACACGTTGCCGAAGCACTTCGGGTGATTCAGCCGATTGACGCGCCAAGTGGGTCGCGCCGCCAAATGTGGCTTTGGCCAAATGGTAAGCCTGCGCTTCTGGCAAGCCCATTTTGACCCCCGCCTCGGTCATGGCTTCTAAGAAATAAAACACGTAGGCAG
>CAJBOO010000054.1 GCA_903956845.1 uncultured Burkholderiales bacterium | reverse complement strand
TTGCCCGGCAGCGGCATGGTCGACTCGGTGGCCCAGTTGTCGCAGTTGGTCGGTCGCATGCCGATGAAAGAAATCGTCGGTGAAACCAGCACCATGATCGAGCGCATGTGTATCCAAGCCGCGCTTGAACTGACCCACAACAACCGCGCCTCGGCGGCGGAGATGCTGGGACTGTCACGCCAAAGCCTCTATGTGAAGTTGCACCGCTACGGCATGGTGTCCGAAGGCGACTCAGAGTAAACCCTAGACGCATCAAAAAAGCGTCAACTTTGATTGACAACTTTGCTTGTCAAATGAAAAATGGGAAGATGCCGCTTCCCAAACTCTCCGCTGTTGCAGAGCTCCTCAAACCCGTCACTTGGTTTCCGCCCATGTGGGCTTTTGCCTGTGGTGCGGTGTCTTCTGGGGTGTCTTTGGCAGACAACTGGGTCTTGCTGCTCATGGGCATGCTGTTGGCGGGCCCCATGGTCTGCGCCAGCAGCCAAGCGGTCAACGATTGGTTTGATCGGCATGTGGATGCCATCAACGAGCCACAACGCCCCATCCCCTCTGGCCGCATCCCCGGTCGTTGGGGCTTGTACATCGCCATCGCCTGGACCGCACTGTCGCTGCTGTGGGCCTGGCCCTTGGGCGAATGGGCCTTCAAAGCCACGGTGTTGGGTTTGCTGTTGGCCTGGGGCTACAGCGCGCCTCCCTTTCGCTTCAAGCGCGATGGTTGGTTGGGCAACGCGGCTTGTGGATTGAGCTATGAGGGATTGGCGTGGGTGACGGGTGCCGCGGTGTTGCTCGGTGGCGCGCTGCCAGCGTGGCGCATTCTGCTGCTGGCTTTTCTCTACAGCGTGGCCGCGCACGGCATCATGACCCTGAACGATTTCAAAGCCATCGAGGGCGACCGCCAAATGGGCGTGTGGTCTCTGCCCGTGCAGCTCGGCGTCAAGCGTGCGGCTGGCACCGCCTGTTGGGTCATGCTGTTGCCCCAGTTTGTCGTGGTTGCGCTGTTGCTGTCATGGCACCTGACCGCGCATGCCACGGCGGTCTTGTTATTGATTTATGCGCAAGTGCCGCTGATGACCCGGTTCATGAAAGACCCTGTGGCGAAAGCCTTGCATTTGAGTGCCTTTGGCGTGCCTTTGTTGGTCGCCGGAATGATGGTCAGCGCGTTTGCGTTGAGACAAGCAACGACGGTAGGAGTAACACAATGAAACACGATACCTATGACGTGGTGGTGGTGGGTGGTGGGCCAGCCGGCGCCACGGCAGCAGACGACTTGGCACGCTATGGCCACCGCGTGCTGTTGCTGGACCGACAAGGGCGGATCAAACCTTGCGGTGGCGCGATTCCACCTCGCTTGATCCGCGACTTTGAAATCCCCGATGAACTGCTGGTGGCCAAGGCACGTGCGGCACGCATGATCTCGCCCCGCGACAACAAGGTCGACATCCCGATCGAGAACGGTTATGTGGGCATGGTCAACCGCGACCAATTTGACGAATGGTTGCGGGTCCGCGCCGAACAGCATGGCGCGGTGCGTCAGCGCGGTGTGTTTGACAAACTCAGCCGCGACGCCGATGGCGTCAGCCGTGTGCATTTCACAGTGCGCACCGACGATGGCTTGGACATGCCCGCCAGCACCCGAGGCCGCGTGGTGATTGGCGCCGATGGTGCGCGCTCGGAAGTGGCGCGGCAAGCCGTGCCAGGCGCGGAAAAAACCAAGTATGTGTTTGCCTACCACGAGATATTGAGAACACCGCCCGACATGGTGCAAACCGACACCGACCCATCGCGCTGCGATGTGTATTACCGGGGCAGTTTGTCACCCGACTTCTACGGCTGGGTGTTCCCGCACGGCGACACCATGAGCGTGGGCACGGGCAGCGCCGACAAGGGCTTTTCATTGCGCTCGGCCGTGGGCCGTTTGCGCGATGCCGCCGGTTTGCACAACGCCACGGTGTTGCGCCGTGAGGGTGCGCCCTTGCCCATGAAACCCTTGCCGCGCTGGGACAACGGCCGCGATGTGGTGCTCGCGGGCGACGCCGCAGGCGTGGTCGCACCCGCCTCAGGCGAAGGCATTTACTACGCCATGCTGGGTGGCCGATTGGCCGCAGAAGCCGCGCATGAATGCATCACCCAGGTCAACCCGGCGGCCTTGAAACAAGCCCGCAAGCGTTTCATGAAAGAGCACGGCTTGGTGTTTTTGGTGCTGGGTGTCATGCAGTATTTTTGGTACCACACCGAAAAACGCCGCGAGAGTTTTGTCAAGATGTGCGAGGACAAGGATGTGCAAAAACTCACCTTTGACTCTTACATGAACAAAAAACTCGAGCGCAAAAAACCCATGGCGCACGTGAAAATTTTCTTGAAAGACATGGCGCACCTGATGGGCATGGCCAAGACCTGAAAGACACAGCACTGACGGTGCGGGGTCCAGGCTCAACAGGGCTGGGGTGCTAGCCGCTTCAGGCACGGGCCTTCGGTTGCGCGGCAAGCGCCGCGAGTGTCAAGGTCACGCCCTCCACCCATTTTGCGGGCTGCTCTTCGTGCAGCAAGTGCCCCGTGCCTGGCCAAGAGGTGAGCGTGGCGTGTCTCAGCAAGGCCAGGGCCTCTTGCGCTTGCGCGGGTGGCACGGTGCGGTCGTTCTCGCCCACCCACACATGCACCGGGCACTGCAAGCGACGCAGTTTGGCCGCACCAGAAGAGAGGTCCCAAGCGGCCATCATGTGCAAGGCACCTTGTGCATGGCTGGGGCTGGCGACCAAGCTGGCATACAGGGCCTGACCACGCGCATCCAAGCGTGAACCCGTGCTGTCGAGCAGCTTGTCGAGCATGCCTGGGCTGCTGGCTTGTTTGGCAAACCAACGCGGCACCAGGGGGGTGAGGGCGAGCAATTTCGCGACTGGCGGAAACAACAAGCCCGCCAAGCCCGGCAGTGGCAGCCAAGCGGGGTTGATGCCGATCAAGGCTTGAGGCTGCAAGCCCTGGTCGAGCACCATTTGCATGGCGATGGCGGCCCCAGCCGAATGGCCGATGAACACATCCACAGGCCAATGCAGGGCGGCGAGCAATTCGCCAATGCCCCTGGCCATGCCGGGCAGCGACATGCCGTTGCCGGGTGCCAAACTGCTGAACCCATGGCCGGGCAAATCGATGGCCAAGACCTGCGCAGTCGCGGCCAAGGGCAGCAGGCTGTCGCGCCAGGTGTGGGATGAAGCCCCCGTGCCATGCAACAGCAAAACCCGAGGGCCACTGTGGCCTGCTTGTTGCACATGCCAGCGCACGCCACCGGCTTGCACAAAACGGCTCAGATCGCTGTGTGGCCAGTTGTCTTTCAGACGTTCCCAGTCCATGACCTCAAGCCCCAGGACGGCGCCAGACCGGGGCGTTGCCAGGTGCGCTGGCGCGTTGCCAAGCAGGTGCGGTGGGGGATGGTGGGGCAGGCAGGGCGCTGCCTTGCTGCACTGCTTGCACAGCCTGAGCCATGCGGCTGCCATTGGCCAAGGGCAGGGGCACATAACGTGCGCCCATGGCCTGTGCGAGTTGTTCGGCTTGCGGTTCAGGCCGCGCGCTGGTGTCTAGCCAAATCGCGGGCCACCCGGTAGCGCGCCATTGCTGCGCCAAAGTGAGCGCATCCTCCAGGGCTTGCGCCCGTCCACCCGTGCCTTGCAGGCCAACGTTGGGACGGCCATCGCAAAGCACCACCAGGCTGGGCGCATGCCCCAAGCGTTTTTCAGCCAGCGCGACTTGCAAGCTGGTGTGGATGGC
>CAJBOO010000053.1 GCA_903956845.1 uncultured Burkholderiales bacterium | reverse complement strand
CGCTTGAATGAAACTCGCGGTTGGCGCTGCAATCGCCACATCACAAGTCATGACCAAGGAGGCGCCTGCACCTGCAGCCACCCCATTGACCGCAGCGATGGTGGGCATGCGCAGGTTTTGTAATCGACGCGTGGTGGGATTGAAGGCTTGGTCAATGATGGGACCGGGGTCTGCACGCTCAACCAAATTGGGTCCGTCGGCGAAATCGAACTCTGCCAAATCCGCACCCGCGCAAAACCCACGGCCGGCGCCAGTGATCACCAGTGCTCGCACGGTGGCATTGGCTTCAGCTTTGTCCAATGCAGCCCAGAGTTCATGGTGCATTTGCCGCGTGAAGCTGTTCAAGGCTTGGGGACGGTTCAAAGTCACCACGGCGACTGCACCACGCTCTTCATACACCACAGTGGGTTCACTCATGTTTGTCTCCTTATTTGGGGGTAATTTAACACCCCACGCATTGCACTGCGCTTGGGTATAGTTGAGTGGATTCAGACACCCCAGCGGAGACCAGCATGTCCTACGAACACATTCAAGTGCGCACTGAAGCCGACAAGGTCGGCATCATCACCCTCCATCGCCCCAAGCAGCTCAATGCCCTGAATGGCGAATTGATGGTGGAGCTGGGTCATGCACTCAAAGCCTTTGACGCCGACACCGCCATTGGTTGCATCATCATCACTGGCAGTGACAAAGCCTTTGCCGCAGGCGCTGACATCGCGGCCATGGCGAAATTCAATTTCGCCGAGGTCTACAACCATGACTTCATCACCCGCGACTGGGAAACCATTCGCAGTATTCGCAAACCCGTGATTGCCGGGGTGAGCGGATTTGCTTTGGGCGGTGGCTGTGAATTGGCCATGATGTGTGACTTCATCATTGCCGCAGACAACGCCAAGTTTGGTCAACCCGAAATCAAAATTGGCATCATCCCCGGCGCAGGGGGCACGCAGCGTTTGCCACGGGCGATTGGCAAAGCCAAAGCCATGGACCTGGCACTCACTGGCCGCATGATGGATGCCCAAGAAGCCGAACGCTCTGGTTTGGTCAGCCGCATCGTGCCCTTGGACAAACTCATGGAAGAAAGTCTGGCTGCAGCCCTCATGATCTGCGGCCATTCTCAACTCGCGGTCAAAGCTGCCAAAGAATCTGTCAACCGCGCTTTTGAAAGCGGCTTGTCTGATGGTGTGATGTTTGAACGTCGCATATTCCAATCCTTGTTTGCCACACACGACCAAAAAGAAGGCATGGATGCCTTTCTCAACAAACGCGCCCCCGTATTCAAAAACCAGTGACCCTTGCCAGGAGATCCCATGCCAAAGCACAGCCATTCAAGCACCCACCTAAACCAATCAGGACATTGGCTTCTCAAATCGCTGGGTGCCATCGTGGCTTTGTTGGTCTTGGTTTTTTTCCTTGGCCCTACCAATGCATTTGGACCTGAAACCCCCTCGGCCAGGTCTTCACCGCCTGACAGCACAAGGGCGCTGGATGATTGGCTGCTGAAGTCAGAAGCACAGTGGAGTGACATCAAACCGGGTGCTGCCAAAGGCATTGTGTGGGCAGACGCCAACCAGGAACGCACCGAATGGGCTGTCGTTTATGTCCATGGTTTTTCTGCCAGCCGCCTTGAAACCGCACCCGTGGCCGATTTGGTGGCCAAGCAACTCGGGGCCAATCTGTTTTACACCCGTTTGACAGGACATGGGCGCACAGGGGCCGCGATGGCTGAGGCTTCAGCCCAAGATTGGATGGCAGATACCTTGGAAGCGGTTCGGATTGGCAAAACCCTGGGTCGCAAAGTGCTGGTGATCAGCTGCTCGACAGGATCGACCTTGTCCACCTGGTTGGGAACGTCACCAGAAGCAGGAATGGTGGATGCGCATGTGTTCATTTCGCCAAACTTTGGTTTGAAAGACAAGCGCTCAGAGCTGATCAACGGGCATTGGGGACAGCGCATTGCTTACGCAGTGACAGGCGAGACGATCACCTACACCTCAGACAACCCGCGCGATGCACAAGGCTGGACACAAAGCTATCCCACCAAGGCACTCTTTCCCATGTTGGCCCTGGTCAAAAAAGTACGCGAGAGTAATTTGTCACTTTTCAAAACACCTGTGATGGTTTTGTTCAGCGAAGCTGACCAAACCATTGACCCAGAAGAAGTGAAAAACGCGTTTGCCAGATTTGGGTCGTCAGTAAAACAGCTGTCGCCAGTCACATACAGCCAAAGCAAGGGACAACATGTCTTGGCGGGCGACATACGTGACCCACAAGCGGTCGAGCCCATGGTCAAGCAAATCAGTGAATGGGCTCAAGCCCAATCAACAGGAGCGGAAAAATGACTCACAAATGGTTGGTTGTACTGGCACTCGCATGCAGCCAGTCTTCTTTTGCACAGTTGAATTCCAAAGTACTGAGTTGTGGCCCCGTGTTCTCAGGTTTTCCGTTCACCATCCAATTCAAGGGTGACACCGCCAGTTTGAACTTCAAAGACGAGACATACACATTGCGCTTCGTGCGCGCCTGGGAAACCACCCAGGGCGAAAAATGGGTGGACTATGCCAACCCCGAATTGGTGGTCTCCAGCAGTTGGCCCGTCGAACCCTATGTCGCCATCAGCTTGGTCAACCGCAAAAACTCTATGGCAGCTTGTGATGTGCAGGAGTTGCCCTGAGCACGCTTATGCCCTATGCTGAACCATGTACAGCAACAGGCATAGCGCACACCATTGAACGATGATCGGCAATACTTTTCTAAACTCTCTCTCGCCTTCGCGCTGACCTTTGGTTTGATCTCAACCGCCTGGGCGGTTGGAATGGTGGCGTGTCCTTAGACCATGTGTTTTGGGCGATCGAGGGCAACTTGGTTTACGCACCCGACACCCGCAACCCATCCCCCATCAGTCAGACTCAATCCTTGAAGGAGCACAAGATGCCCGCACCTCAACACCATTTGTTGCTGTCAACACTTCTGGCCCTTGGCTTGAGCAGTGCAGCTGTGGCTCAAAGTTTGGACAAATCATTCACTGTGATGGAGCCAGACAACATTCCATGGAAAGAGGCTGGCAATGGCATCAAGATGGCGGTCATTGCGGGTGACCCCTCCCAACCTGGCCCTTACGTGATTCGCGTTGTCTTTCCGCCTGGCATCATGAGTGCACCACACTACCACCGCGAAGACCGCCATGTGACTGTGATGCAGGGCACTTGGTTGGCCGGCAAGGATGACAGCTGGGATCCCAGTGCCACACAAGCGCTCAAAGCTGGCAGCTACATGCAGCATCCTGCAGGCGCCATCCACTATGACGGTGGCGGAACAGAAGGAGCCACTGTTCAGATCATGGGCATTGGTCCGAGCAGTACCACCTTCATGTTCCCCCAAGTTGGTGACTTTGGTCAGCCACGCAAGCTCAAATAGCCACGGGGATTTATCCCTAGGAATTCAAGACCTATTGGTTTAAGTTACAAACCCTGCGCAGAAGTCACTCAAGACTTCAGTGATCACAAGGGTGAATGAATGATCAAAATCATGTTGGTAGATGACCATGCCATTGTGCGTGAGGGCTATGTGCGTTTGATCCACTCGCAACCGGAAATGCAAGTGGTTGCGCAAGCCAATTCTGGGCTAGAGGCATATGAATTGCTCAAAAAAACGGCTGTCGACATTGTGATCACCGATTTTTCGATGCCAGGCATTTCAGGGCTGCGACTCATTGAAAGAGCGCTGACCAGAGAGCCTGCATTGAAGATCATCATGTGCAGCATGCATGTCTCATTGCACATCATCAACTTAGCCCTCAAGCTGGGCGCGAAAGGGTATGTCAGTAAGTCTTCCGACCCGAAAAACATACTGGCGGCCATTCAAGCTGTGAATGAAAACAGCATCTATTTAAGTGACGATCTGCAAAGGCTTCAAGACGATGCAGATCAGAACGCGGACCTGCTGCAATTGGAGCAATTGACCATTTCAGAATTTGAAACTTTCAAAATGTTGGCCAAAGGCATGTCCATTGGGTCGATTGCTCAGCACATGCATCTTTCGGAAAAAACCATCAACAACTACCAAACCCAGGTACGAATCAAGTTACAACTTGAAACCCCCGCTCAGCTAGTGCACTTTGCGCTTCGCAATGGGATCATCATGCCCACACTGTCAGTCGACCATTGACTGAGCAGGTCTTGGCACAAGACTGTCGAAAAGTCATCCGAAGTGTTTTGGGAAAAATTCACAACATCTGAATTCATAGTATTTCTACTGAGCAATAAAAAAATCAGTACGCAAATAATGAATTTGAAATCTGAAATGGTTCAAGCAATTTTTCTTTCCACGCTTTGACTGTTTGGTTTTCTTGCATTTGAAACAACCTCAGGGTGATTCTTTTGTTCAGGGTTCACCTTTCACACAACACGGAGATTGCATGAAATTGAGAACAACACTTAAGTCCGGTTTGATCGCAGCTGGCATGGCCGCTGCAGGACTGATGGGCGCACAAAATGCACTGGCACTTAACGTGACAGCCGAAGTTTTCCAAGCAGCCAAAGATCCTTGGGACATGGCATTTTTACAAGACGGCACCATGTTTTTCACTGAAAAATGTGGTGGCTTGTCTGTTCGATTGCCCTCTGGCAGTGTGAACAAATTGCTTGGCGTTGGCGGCAGCACTGGTTACGCGTCCACCAAAAACGATTTGTTCTGCGATGGCCAAGCCGGTGTGCAAGGTGTCGCGGTGGATCCAGACTTCGCCAAAAATGGTCTTGTCTACCTCTACTCCAGCTCCAAAGCCAGCAACCGTACCTACGGTGGTTACAACAACATCGTGATGCGTATGAAAGTGAACTCATCACTCAACGCCGTGTCTGACATCACCGAGATCATCAATGACCTTGGCTATAAGCCCTTGAAGTCCAACCATCCCTTTGGTGGACCAGGTGCTCACAATGGCGGACGCTTGCGTTTCGGCCCTGATGGTTATTTGTACGTGACCATTGGTGACAACCACAACGGTGCTGGCCCACAAAGTCCCACCGAGTTGCGTGGCAAATTGTTGCGTGTGGACCGTGATGGCAAAGCAGCTGCTGACAACAAACCACCAGCTGGCTTTGACAAGCGAATCTACGCGTATGGCTTCCGCAACCCACAAGGCATTGCTTTCCGTCCAGGCTCTGGCGATCTTTACTTGTCTGAAAACGGCCCATGGCACAGCGATGAAGTCACCAAGGTTGTTAACGGTGGCAATGGTGGCTGGGACCCACGCGACAACGTGAATGGTCGCCCTGCATGTCCTGACAATTACTGCGGCTACTCACCCAATCAAATGGGTGCATTGCCACCCAAAGAACGTGCAGCGTTCATGCCCATGACTGACCTCAAGGCATATCCCAACGCCATGAAACCTGCATACAACAACAACGGTATGTCTCAAGGCATGTGTGGCAGCGTGTTTTTGGTTGGCAAACAATGGAAGCAATGGGAAGGACGCTTGGCAGTGGGCTACGCTGGCATTGGCATCCACGGAACACCCACAGGTAACCGCATTGACATCCTTGACATTGCCAAGGATGGTTCTTCTGCCAAGAAAGAAGAATTGCTGTGGCCTACTTTTGCCGGTCGCTTCCGTCACCTCTCACTTGGCCCAGATGGTGCCTTGTATGTGGCCGATGAAGCCAGTGGCAGCATCTACCGCGTCACACCAGCCAAGTGATGTTTGATTGGTAAAACCCTCGAAACGCGCTGCATGCTTGCAGCGCGTTTTTTCTATTCTCAAAGCTTTGCAAAAAATCGAATGCTTTTGCAAGGTTCAAAGCGATGTTTTATTTCTCACCATGATTCACTTTCGATTTCACTTACCTGTCTTGAATGCATCTTTCATCCGCCTGGCTTTTCTATTGGCAGGGGCCACTGCGATCACCCAACCTGCTCATGCAGACACAGATGCATTGAAAAAGCTGATGCAAAGTAACAATTGCATGGCTTGTCACCAGATTGACAAACGCAAATATGGCCCTCAATTCGACGAAATACCTGCCAAATATGCGGGCGATGCAGCAGCAGTCAGCAAACTGGCCGCCAAAATCAAGGCGGGAGGCAGTGGCGTATGGGGTGAAGACATCATGCCACCGCAACCACAAGTGTCAGAGGCCGATGCCAAACGCATGGCTGAGTTGATCATGACGCTCAAACCTGCCAATTGAGTTGACAGGTGTTAGACAGAGTAAAGTGCTACTTACAATGAGTGTAAATACACTTCATTTTGATAAGACCATGGAAATTTCCGTAGAAACCACCGTGCATGCACCCATCGAAAAGGTCTGGAGCGCTTACACCACCCCAGAAGACATCATCCAATGGAACGCGGCATCTGATGATTGGCACACCACCTCATCTCAGGTGGATTTGCGTGTGGGCGGTTCGTTTACATCACGCATGGAAGCCAAAGATGGCAGCTTTGGCTTTGATTTTGCAGGGACGTACACCAAGGTCGTTCAACATGAGTGCATCGAATATGCATTTGGTGATCGAACTGCATCCATCGTATTTGTGGAAATGCAAGATGTGGTGAAAGTGCAGGTCACTTTCATCGCAGAAACAGAGCATTCGTTAGAACAGCAACAAGAAGGTTGGCAAGCCATCTTGGACCGATTTGCAAAGCATGTTGAATCAAAATTCTGATCCATTGCTTCTAACGATATGATCAATGACATTCAAAGTCATTGATCGTGCTAATTCATTTGTTTACCCGCTTGCTGTTATTGAGCTCTTTGTTGACCTTCAGTGCAAATGCTCAGCATTTGTTCGGCAATCCCAGTTGTGCAGATTGGCATGAATGGGGCGCCAAAGAAAAACTCACTTGGCTCAATGCCTATTTGGTGCCGCTCAATTTAACCAATGTGGCACGCAAAAAACCCAGCGTAGATACATTCAGCCAACTCCCTTCGCTTGACCCAGCGGTCAGCTTTGTGGGGGGGTTCTGCAATTCCAATCCTGATGCATTTGCATCTGTCGGAGCTATTCGCTTTTTAGACGAGCTCACCAGGGAACCCCGCTCCAAGTGAGTTCATAGTGATGGGCCGTGCATGCTCAGCCATGCAGCAGCTGCCCATGATGTTTAAATTCAGGGATCACGCTTACTTTCGACAAGGGTGAATTTGCATATGGGTCTGCTCCTTTGTTCTATTAAAACCCTGACATCATCACAGTTAATGCGAATCATTCCCATTTGCGATAAGATGAGATTTCCTTTCTTAGAACTCTCACATGATGATGAACAGCTTCAAAGTTAATCTATTTATATCTATTTTTATGCTATTGCACCAAGCTTCGTCTGCCTCGGCACAAGAAGCCAGTTTGCCGCGCATCGATGTCGTAGGAGGTTCACAGGAGGAAATGGCCAAAATCCCGGGCTCGGTTCAAACCGTGAGTGCCAGCGAATTGACACGCTTGCAACCCATGTCGACCGAAGCGGCACTCAAGCAAGTGCCAGGGGTCGTCATCAAACCGGAAGAGGAATCGGCTGTGGTGGCCAATATTGGCATGCGTGGATTGAGCGCGGGTGAATATAAAACATTGATCTTGGAAGATGGGGTGCCTGTTGCCGCCGATTTGTTTTTTGGCAATAGCAGGTACTACAACCCGCGTATTCAGCGGATGAACAGCATTGAAGTGCTCAAAGGTGCGGCCTCCCTGCGATATGGCCCCAACACGATTGGTGGTGTGATCAATTACAAAACCAAAGACCCCATCGATGGTGCCTCGATCGCAAGTCGTATCGGCTCACATCAATACCTGGAAACCACGCTGGAGGCTGGAGGGCGATCCAACTCTGACGACGGCATGCTGGGCTTGGTCTACACCCAGGCTCGCAGTGATGGTTTTCAAAGCAAAGACTTTGACATGCAGGACCTGATGATCAAAGGGGGAATGGCCCTGGGAGAGAAGCAATGGTTGGGCCTCAAAGTCACCCACTATGAAAATGACGCCCATATTTCATACAGAGGGCTGTTCAAAGATGCTTATGAAGCGCGAGCCACTTTCAACCCTGCGCCTGATGATTGGTTTTTGACCGACAGAAATTCCGTGGACTTCAACCATGAATGGGAAATCAGTCCAGAAGCGCGGCTGAACACGGTCGTCTACTGGAGCGAGATGCGACGAGACTATTGGCGATTTGGCTTGAAGCCCGCTGCCACCAGCCTTCAAAATGGATTGAAGGTTTGGAATTACAGCGACAGTTTGGATGGCAACAACCGTGCGTTTGAACGAACCGGACTCGACACACGACTGACCTTGCGCCACAACAGCCTGGACATTGCCAACGAAGCTGAAATGGGTGTGCGCTGGATGAAAGAAACCATGCGTGACCAAAAAATCACAGCCACCAGAGCCAATCCGCGCAGCGGAACACTCAGTACGGATGTGTTTCAAAGTGCCAGCAGCCTGGCCCTGTTTGCTCAAAACCGTTTTGATCTGAATGGCCAAATCAGCATTACACCGGGGATCCGCGCAGAAATGTATGAACAAATCACTGATGATCTGCTGATCAACGCCAAAGATGGTCGAACCAGCAACTCAGAGTACATGCCTGGCGTTGGAGCCACCTGGCAAGTCACACCCCAAGCGCAGTTATACGGCGGTATCTACAGAGCGTTCTCACCCCCCTATAACAGCACCTCCATCGTGAGTGGTCAGGATTTGAATTTAGGCGCAGAACGATCGCTCAACATGGAATTCGGTGTCCGAGGTCAACAACAAAAATGGTCTTATGGGTTCACTGCATTCAGAATGAACTTTGACAACCAAGTGATCCGGGCCAATAGCAATGGTGGTGACCCCAGCAATGGCGGCAAAACCCTGCACCAAGGCGTTGAATTGGCCTTGGCATTCGCAGTGAACAACGCGTTTCGCATGGAGGGAAATCTGACCTATGTGCCAGATGCCAAGTTTGTTGAAAATCGTTATTCATCAACAGGCACTCTGATAGCACGAAACGGCAATCGAGTGACATACAGCCCAGAATGGGTCAGTAATCTGCAGTTTGTGTACCAAGAAGGTCCATGGATGACTGCACTGAACATTCAACACATCAGCGACCAAATGACAGACACGATGAACACAGTGGCACTGACTGAAAACACCAGTGGATTTTTCACGGGCCGCATTGATGGCTACACCACTGCAGATCTGACTTCAAGCTACCAAGTACATCCTCAATTGAGTCTGACGGCTGCCATCAAAAACTTGGCCGACAAGCATTACATCGCCAGCTTGCGACAGGGCATTTATGCCGGACCATCTAGAAGCTATGAACTGGGTCTGAAATACAAATTTTGATGAGGTGACACGATATGTCGGTTGGTTGCATGCCAAGCTATTGGTTTGCCATGAAGGGCATCACAGAATTCACTGAACACTCAACCATGTTGCAATGCCCCAAAGCAGCACATACAACAAAGAACCTGAGATCAAACCAATTTGGGCCAATGAGCCCATGAACGTGGCTGCGATCAAACCCCAAACTGGAATCCATTGCTGAGCATGGACACCCAGAAAATGTGCAGGCCGAATGTCTTTGTACAAATGCCAGCCAACGATGGGCAATCCTTGGCCTGCGGGCGGCTGGTGACCACCCAACATGAAGCCGCTGATGGTCGAGAGCACAAAAGTCAGGACAAGTCCGATGACCACGCCCAAGGCTTCAACCGAAAGGCCTGACCCGCGCTGTTCTTTCCAAATTTCCCATGCCAACCAAGCTTGTGAAGCAGTCAATCCCACCGCAGCCATCCCCATAACACCAAACATGAATGCATGGAATGGATCACTGACGTTGTAATGCGAAGCTGAAGCTTGAGATGCCTGGTAACTGATGTAGACCACCTCAAACAATGAAGTCAGCACCAACAAAGCAACTATCCAAACAAAGGCTTCGGATTGATCGACGTTGGAATGTGCCACTTGAAGCACCCACACCGTCGTGAATGCAAAAAGGCTTGTCGCAGCCATGAACTTCATGGGCTTGACCCATACACCCACTTCTCTGATGAGTCTGTGATCATGCAACGACCATGCGTAGGTCACTGACCATGCAATGATCATGAGCAAACCATAGCCCAACAAAAATTGGGATGGCCAACTCAATGACTGCCAGGCCAATTTCATTGCAATCGAGACTTCAACTGCCCTATGGCCCAGTCGGCATCCGTATCACTCGGAAACACAGGATAGTGCACAGTTTCGATCAGGCCATTTTTGACAATCATGGTCAACCGCTTGAGTAATGTCTGGTCTTCTGACTGAAAAGTAGGCAGTCGCAAAGCCTGCTGAAACTGAAGATGATGGTCGCTGAGAATGGCAAAAGGGAGTTGAAGTCGCTCTGCCAACTCTTGTTGGTATTCAGTTGTTTGTGTGCTCATGCCAAAAACATCAACACTCATGGATAGAAACGCTGGATGCACAACTTTGTAAGCGTTGCTTTGTGGCGTGCAACCGCGTGCGCCAGGTATCTGATCCCAATTGGGTGGTAAGGGCACACCAGGAACGCCTGTCATTGGGTAACAATAAATCACCAACCACCCTTTACATTGACTCAGATCGACAAGATCCCCGCGGGTACTGGGTAACGCTATGGATGGTAATGGCAAGCCTGTCAGATGTCGTGCAGCGCCATCATCAATGGGTTCAGGTAGGTTATCGGGTGCTTGTAAGTAGTTCACAGTGATGAATTGATGTTCAACCCCGCTGCCGTAGTGTCGGGTCAACCAAAGCAAATATACTGCAATATCAGTATCTGTACGTAAAGATGAGCACACTTGTAAAGACCTCACACTTTCAAAATGACAACTGATACAAAACCCAAAGGTCCAGCGTCATACTTCCCATCGATTGAGAAGACATACGGTCAACCCATGGCGTACCAGTGTTCAGCCATCTTGCAATCAGTGTTGGTGGACCTCTGACATTCCTTCAGGCACGTACCCAAGCAAAGCTGGGTCTAGCATGCCCGCGATCATGGCAATGTGACCAAAGATCAAGAACAAGGCCACGCAAATGGCATGCGCGTGACGTTTAGTCTCATCAGTCGCCAGCGTATTGACCCAACCCAATTCCTGAAAAGCAATGTAAATGAGAGGCAGCCCACCTATCAGATAGCTTCCAACCGCCACCACATCAATGATGGTTCGCCATTCACCTGCTTGGGTGATGGGCCACACAGCGGTTTTCAGCAGGTAAATGATCACCCCGATGAAATACAAACCCACCGTGATGCCCACCATGCGGTTCAAGCCATGCACCCAACCGGTGTAGTTGCGTGTGGATAGTAAATACAACTCGGTGATGGCCAACGTTTCTGCCAGCACAATCGGAATGGCCATGAATATCAATAAGTTCCAGGGTTGGTTGGTGGCCAACAACTCCATGTAATGCGTCATGTTCATTTCATACTCCAATCAAAGATAACAGCCCTCAAAGGGGCCAAATGTTTTTTAAATTTGGAGAAGACGCTTGGGCGGTTTGAACTGCTTGCTGGGGTG
>CAJBOO010000052.1 GCA_903956845.1 uncultured Burkholderiales bacterium | reverse complement strand
CTTGCTGCTCATGACTTGGAAAGTGGGCCCGGCCTTGGCTTGTGGCAACACCGTGGTGGTCAAACCCTCGGAAGAAACACCCCAAACCGCCGCCTTGCTGGGCGAGGTGATGAACGAAGCAGGTATTCCCCCAGGCGTCTACAACGTGGTGCATGGTTTTGGACCCAACTCTGCCGGTGACTTAGTCACCACGCACCCCCAAGTGAACGCCATCACCTTCACCGGCGAAACGCGCACCGGTGAAGTCATCATGAAAGCCGCGGCCAAGGGCGCACGTCCGGTCAGCCTCGAGATGGGTGGCAAAAACGCCGCCATCGTGTTTGCTGATTGCGACTTTGATGCTGCGATTGAGGGCACCATGCGCTCGGTGTTTGCCAACTGCGGCCAAGTGTGTTTGGGCACCGAGCGTGTCTATGTGGAACGCCCCTTGTTTGACAAGTTTGTCGCCGCAATGAAAAAGGGTGCTGAAGGCTTGAAGCTGGGCCCACCTGAAGATGCAGCCACCGGCATGGGCCCACTCATCAGCCAAGAACATCAAAACAAAGTCTTATCCTATTACCAACTGGCCATGGCAGAAGGGGCCACCCTCATCACCGGTGGCGGTGTCCCCGACATGGGCGCAGCCTTGAAAGGCGGCGCTTGGGTGCAACCCACCATCTGGACTGGCTTGCCTGAAACCGCCCGCGTCATCAAAGAAGAAATTTTTGGCCCTTGCTGCCACATCGCTCCTTTCGACTCCGAGGAAGAAGTGTTGGCCAAAGCCAATGACAACGAATATGGCTTGGCCACCGCCATCTGGACGCGCGACGTGTCGCGTGCCCACCGCGTGGCCCAACGCATGCAAGTCGGTTTGTCCTGGGTCAACTCTTGGTTCTTGCGCGATCTGCGCACACCGTTTGGTGGGGCCAAGCAATCGGGCATTGGCCGTGAAGGGGGTGTGCACTCTTTGGAGTTCTACACCGAGTTGAAAAACGTCTGTATCAAACTGTGAACGCCATGAGCAACCCAAGCCCTGAAGTAGGCCAACGCGTGGTGGCCGCAGGTATCGCCACCAACTACCACGATGTCGGTCATGGTTCCACCGTGATGATGATCCATGGCTCAGGCCCGGGCGTCTCAGCATGGGCCAATTGGCGCTTGGTCATCCCCAAACTGGCCGAACAACACCGGGTGCTGGCCCCCGACATGGTGGGCTTTGGCTACACCGATCGCCCGGCCCAGCAACGCTACAACATGGACGAATGGGTGAAACACGCCGTTGGTTTCATGGACGCCATGGGCATTGAAAAAACCCATTTGGTGGGCAACTCGTTTGGCGGTGGTTTGGCCTTGGCTTTGGCCATTCGCCACCCCGAGCGCGTCGAGCGTTTGGTCTTGATGGGCAGTGTCGGTGTGCCGTTTGACATCACGCCTGGTCTCGATGCGGTCTGGGGTTACACCCCCAGCTTTGAGAACATGCGCACCATCATGGATTTGTTCGCCTACGATCGACATTTGGTGAGTGATGAATTGGCCAAGCTGCGTTATGAAGCCAGCATCCAACCGGGCTTTCAAGAGTCGTATGCGCAAATGTTCCCTGCCCCGCGTCAGCAATGGGTGGATGGCATGACCAGCCCGGAGCAAGCCATCAAAGCCTTGCCCCACGACACCTTGGTGATTCATGGCCGCGAAGATCGGATCATTCCACCTTCCAACTCTCACACCTTGGCCCAATGGATTCCCCGCTCGCAATTGCACGTGTTTGGGCAATGCGGCCACTGGACCCAAATTGAGCACGCCAAGCGCTTTGCCCATTTATTAAATGATTTTTTTGCCGACTGAAACGCCAGAGGACATTGCATGCAAGCCCAACTGATCGAACAACTTGGTACCGAGTTGTTCCAAGCCTTGGTGGACGCCAAAACCGTGCGCCCCCTGACCGAGCGTCACCCCGACATCACCATCGAAGACGCCTACCAAATTCAAAAGCAACTGATGAAGCTGCGTTTGGCCGCGGGTGAGCGCGTGATTGGCAAAAAAATTGGCGTCACCAGCAAAGCCGTGATGAACATGCTGGGTGTCTACCAACCCGATTTCGGATACCTCACGGACGGCATGGTCTACAACGAAGGCCAAGCCATTCCCATGTCGCGCCTGATTCAACCCAAAGCCGAAGGCGAAATTGCATTCGTGTTGAAGAAAACCTTGAAAGGCCCGGGCATCAGCTCGGCCGATGTGTTGGCCGCCACCGAAGGCGTGATGGCATGTTTCGAGATTGTCGATTCACGCATCCACGATTGGAAGATCAAGATCCAAGACACCGTCGCTGACAACGCCTCGTGTGGCGTGTTTGTATTGGGGGACCGCTTGGTTGATCCGCGCGATGTGGACTTGAACACCTGCGGCATGGTGCTTGAAAAAAATGGCGACATCGTGGCCACCGGCGCTGGTGCGGCCGCCTTGGGTGCGCCCGCGAATGCGGTGGCCTGGTTGGCCAACACCTTGGGTCGCTTAGGGATTGCGTTGGAAGCCGGTGAAGTGGTGATGTCGGGCTCGCTGGCCATCATGGTGCCCGTGGCTGCTGGCGACAACCTGCGCGTGACGATTGGCGGCATCGGCAGTTGCTCGGTGCGCTTTGTTTGAATTTTGATTGGAGTGATGATGAAAAAAGTGAAATGTGCCCTGATCGGGCCTGGCAACATCGGTACCGACTTGTTGGCCAAATTGCAACGCAGCCCGGTGCTCGAACCCGTCTGGATGGTCGGCATCGACCCAGCATCCGATGGCTTGAAGAAAGCCCGTGAACTCGGCATCAAAACCACCTCGGATGGCGTGGATGGTTTGCTGCCCCACGTCAAAGCCGATGGTATTCAAATCGCGTTTGACGCCACCTCGGCCTATGCCCACGCGGAAACATCGCGCAAGCTCACCGAACTGGGTGTGATGGTGATCGATCTGACACCTGCAGCGATTGGCCCGTTTTGCGTGCCGCCTGTGAATCTGCAAGCCCATATTGGCCAGCGTGAAATGAACGTCAACATGGTCACCTGCGGCGGCCAAGCCACCATCCCCATGGTGTTCGCCGTGTCGCGCATTCAAGCGGTGGATTACGCCGAAATTGTGGCCACCGTGTCTTCACGCTCGGCGGGTCCTGGCACCCGCAAAAACATCGATGAATTCACCCGCACCACGGCCAGCGCCGTGGCCCAAGTCGGTGGGGCCAAGCAAGGCAAGGCCATCATCATCATCAACCCTGCCGACCCACCGCTCATCATGCGCGACACCGTGCATTGTTTGGTGGAAGGCACACCCGATGAAGCCGCCATCACCGCCTCAGTACACGCGATGGTGAAAGAGGTGCAAAAGTACGTGCCTGGTTACCGCTTGGTGAACGGCCCCGTGTTCGATGGCAAGCGTGTGTCTGTTTACTTGGAAGTCGAAGGCTTGGGCGACTACCTGCCCAAGTACGCTGGCAACCTGGACATCATGACCGCCGCTGCTGCCCGCACCGCTGAAATGTTTGCTGAAAACATTTTGTCGGGCGCCATTCAACTCGAAGCTGTGACGGCTTGAACCCTTAGAAAGAATCCATCATGAGCTTAAAAGGCAGATCCATCCAAGTCCACGACATGACCTTGCGTGACGGCATGCACCCGAAACGCCACCTGATGTCCTTGGACCAAATGCGCAACATCGCCCAAGGTTTGGACGAGGCTGGTGTGCCCCTGATCGAAGTCACCCATGGTGACGGTTTGGGCGGCAGTTCGGTGAACTACGGTTTCCCATCGCACACCGACGAAGCATATTTGTCCACCGTCATCCCGTTGATGAAACAAGCCAAGGTCTCGGCCTTGCTCATCCCCGGCATCGGCACCGTCGACCATTTGAAAATGGCCCACGATTTAGGCGTGCACACCATCCGCGTGGCCACCCATTGCACCGAGGCCGATGTGTCTGAACAGCACATCACCGCCGCCCGCAAGCTCAACATGGACACGGTGGGCTTTTTGATGATGGCCCACATGAACACCCCCGAAGGTTTGGTCAGCCAAGCCAAGTTGATGGAGGGCTATGGTGCCAACTGCATTTACGTCACCGACTCGGCTGGCTACATGCTGCCCGAAGACGTGACTCCCCGCATCGAAGCTGTACGTGCAGCCTTGAAGCCCGACACCGAGTTGGGCTTTCACGGTCACCACAACCTGGCCATGGGCGTGGCCAACAGTGTGGCTGCGGTGCGCGCCGGGGCCAACCGGATTGACGCCGCTGCCGCTGGCTTGGGCGCTGGTGCAGGCAACACACCCATGGAAGTGTTCATCGCCGTGTGTGACCGCATGGGCATTGAAACCGGTGTGGATGTGTTCAAGATCCAAGACGTGGCCGAAGACCGCGTGGTGCCGATCATGGACCACATCATCCGCATTGACCGCGACTCCCTCACCTTGGGTTATGCCGGGGTGTATTCCAGTTTCTTGTTGTTTGCCAAACGCGCCGAGAAAAAATTTGGCATCCCAGCGCGTGAAATTTTGGTCGAGCTAGGTCGCCGCGGCATGGTCGGTGGTCAGGAAGACATGATCGAAGACACCGCCATGACTTTGGCGAAATCGCGCCACTTGCAAACCGCCTGAGCACAACGAAAGCACACCATGGCCATGGACAAAAAAACCATTGATCAACTGGCTGAGCATTTGGAGAACTGCCAACTGCACGCCAAAGACACCCTGAAGATCACCGACGACCATCCCGACATGGATTGGAAGGACGCCTACGACATCCAAGACGAGGTGTTGGCCCGCAAACTGCGCCGCGGCGCACGGGTGGTGGGTTTCAAAGCGGGTCTCACCTCGCACGCCAAGATGAAACAAATGAATGTGGATTCACCGGTGTTTGGTTTCTTGGTGGACGAGTTCAGCGTCCCCGAGGGCGGTGAAGTGAAAATTTCAGACCTGATCCACCCCAAAGTGGAAGCCGAAATTTGCTTCATCACCAAACACGAACTGCGTGGCCCTGGTTGCAATATCGCGTCGGTGTTGGCCGCCAGCGATGTGGTGCTGCCCGGCATTGAAGTCATCGACAGCCGTTACCGCGATTTCAAATTCGATTTGAAAAGCGTGGTAGCGGACAACACGTCAGCCTCAAGGTTTGTGGTGGGCGGCCAAATTGCCGACGCCCGTTCGGTGGATTTGCGCACCTTGGGCGTGGTGTTTGAAATCAACGGTGAAGCCGTGGCCTTGGGTGCTGGTGCTGCGGTGCTGGGTCATCCGGCCGCTGCTGTGGCCATGCTGGTGAACCACTTGGGCGCACGTGGCCAGGTGTTGCCCGCTGGCAGCTTGGTGTTGTCGGGTGGCGTCACCGAAGCCATCAGTGTCAAAGCAGGCGACCACGTCAACCTGCGCATTCAACATTTGGGCAGCGTTTCGCTGCGGTTTGTTTAAGGAGTTCTGTCATGCCATTGGCTCAAATTTACATGCTCGAAGGTCGCACCGAAGCGCAAAAAAAAGCTGTCATCGAAAAAGTCACCAAGGCCTTGCAAGAAGCCGTGGATGCCCCCGTGCAAAGTGTGCGTGTCTGCATCATTGAAATGCCCAGCACCAACTGGGGCATTGGTGGCGTGAGCGCCAAAGACTTGGGACGTTGAAGTCCCCCTCATTCGCTGAAAACACCCCATGGATTTGAAACTCAAAGGCCAGCAAGCGCTGGTGACCGGCTCCACCGCAGGCATTGGTTTTGCCATTGCACAAGCCTTGGCCGCTGAAGGCGCACAAGTGACCTTGAATGGCCGCAGCAGTGCCTCGGTGGACAAAGCCTTGCAACACTTGCGCGACGTGGTGCCGGGGGTGGTGTGCAACGGCATCGCGGCCGATGCAGGCACGGCTGCAGGCTGTGAAACGATTGTGAAAACCAAGCCGCGCGTGGACATCTTGGTGAACAACCTGGGCATTTTTGACCCCAAGCCCTTTGAAGACATTCCCGATGCAGACTGGCAGCATTTCTTTGACACCAATGTGATGAGCGGTGTGCGTTTGTCGCGGGCTTACTTGCCCGCCATGAAGCAGCGCAACCAAGGCCGCATTGTGTTCAT
>CAJBOO010000051.1 GCA_903956845.1 uncultured Burkholderiales bacterium | reverse complement strand
AGGGTGTGGTCACGTGGTGGGGGCAGTGCATGCAATGCACCGAGCAAGTGCAAACCGAGCCCTCAGGATGTGTGGTGCGCCAGTGCGCGCAAGGCAAGGTGTTGCGGCACTGTGTGACTTCCGAGCCGCATGTGGTCTGGCCAGCGGTGGCGGCTCACCTGTTCGAGTGGCTTGATTGACCTGATTCGCTCAGCGAAGCCTCATGCCGCTGCGCGCTGCAACCTGTCTCGCACCCCATCCCATGCCTCACCCTCAGGCGGCATCTCCACCCAAATTTCTTGCACCCCTTGCGCGTCCAAAGCACGCAATTGCGCAAACAATTCGTGGGCACATTGCGCTGCGTCGCTGGGCATGACCGCGTGCAAGACATTCGCTGAGGCGGGCAGTGCACAGCGACTCCAGACCGCCACCCGCAGGCCTGCCTGGGGCCAATGCGCAGCCATGTCAGCGGCTGACAACAAGCGCAAGCGCGCACGGGGCGCGTAATGCGAAGCCAAGGTGCCGGGTGCGGCAGGCGCGGAAGACATCAATGCAGGCTGCGCAGCATCTGTTTTCACCTGTGGCAACGCGTCATCCGCGACCAAAACCGCCACACCACACACCTTCGACAGCGCAGACGCGGTCAACATGCCCGGGCGCAAGAGCACCGGTTGCGCTCGGCTGCAGTCGACGATGGTCGACTCGATGCCAACATCACACGCTCCACCATCGAGCACCAGCACATGTGGAAACGCTGCAGACACATGTGCCGCGGTGGTGGGGCTCACGCTGCCAAACAGGTTGGCACTGGGCGCAGCCACGCCTTGCACGCCCAAGCCAAGTGCGGCGCGCAACAGCGCTTGCGCCATCGGGTGCGAAGGGCAACGCAAGGCGATCGTGTCATGACCACCTGCAGCGGCATCGGCCACCCCGACATGTTTGGGCAAGATCAAGGTGAGCGGGCCTGGCCAACACTCGCGCATCAAGGCTTGGGCAAAGTCGGGCACATGGCGGGCAAACACCCGCACTTGCGAGGCATCCACGACATGCACGATCAGGGGGTGGTCTGCCGGGCGACCCTTGGTTTGAAAAATGTGGGCCACCGCGGCGGGGTTGTTGGCGTCCGCGGCTAAGCCGTAAACCGTTTCGGTGGGCAGGCCGATCAGCGCACCTTGCGCCAAGGCTTGCGCGGCTTGCATCACCTGGTCTGGCGTGGCGTTCACCACGCAGCGATGCCCAGCAACTGGGCCGCTTGGAGCGCCACGTGTTTGGCGGTGTCAGGGCTCGCTGCAGTGATGGTCAGGTGACCCATCTTGCGCCCGCGCCGTGCCTCGGTTTTGCCATACAGGTGCAAGTGCACGCCTGGCAACGCCAATACGCTAGCCCAGGGTGGTTCGGTGGCTTGGGTGCCGTTTGCAAACCAAAGGTCGCCCAACAGATTGAGCATGACGCTGGCGCTGTGCAAACGCGGCTGCACCAGGGGCAAGCCAGCCATGCACCGCACCTGCAACTCAAACTGCGACACATCGCAACTGTCGATGCTGTGGTGGCCACTGTTGTGCGGGCGAGGCGCGATCTCGTTGACCACCCACGGGCCCAGGGCATCACGGTCGGGGCCGTCTTTCAGCAAGAAAAACTCCACACACAACACACCCACATAGTTCAAACCACGCGCCACCTCATAGGCCGCTTGCACAGCTTGGTGTTCGTTGGCGGCGGGCACCGCGTGTTCAAACACCTCGGTCACCGCCAAGATGCCGTCGCGGTGCAGGTTCACTTGCACCGGCAAGTGAACGATCTGGCCGTCATGGCTGCGCGCCAACACCACCGAACATTCAGCGGCCAAGGGCAGGCGTTTTTCCAAAATGCACACTGCGGGGCCAGCGCTTTGCAGGGATTGAAACGCCGTGGGCAAGTCAGCAAGCGACGCCACCCGCACCTGGCCTTTGCCGTCATAGCCCAGGCGCGTGGTTTTCAAAATGCCGGGTAATAAACCGGGGGACACCGACACCAAGTCAGCTGCACTGTGCAGCACTGCATGCGGGGCCACAGGCACACCGCAAGCCACAAAGTGCGCTTTTTCGCGGGCGCGGTCTTGCGCCACCGCCACGGGGTCGGCCCCGGGTGCACAAGGCAAGGTCTGGCCCAGTTGACGCAGGGCCTGAGCCGGGACGTTTTCAAATTCGGTGGTGATGGCTTGGCATTGCGCAGCCATGTGCGCCAAGCCCTGGGGGTCGAGGTAGTCAGCGCAGACATGCAGGTGGCTCACCAAGCCTGCGGGACTGTGGGCATCGGGGTCGAGGACGGCGGTGCGAAAGCCAAGGCTTTGTGCCGCGTGGCTCCACATGCGGCCCAACTGACCACCGCCCAACACGCCCAGGGTGGCGCCAGGCAACAAAGGGGTCACAGGGCGGGGGGCACGGTCATGGCGCGTGCAGCCTCGGTTTGTTGTTGGCGAAACGCCAGCAGCGCTTGCTGCAACTTGGGGTCACCGTGTGCCAACAGGGCCACCGTAAACAAAGCCGCATTGGCCGCACCTGCCGCGCCAATCGCGAAGGTGGCCACTGGGATGCCCTTGGGCATTTGCACGATGCTGTGCAACGAGTCCACCCCTTGCAAATGCTTGCTGGCCACCGGCACGCCCAGCACCGGGACCGTGGTTTTGGCGGCCAACATGCCAGGCAGGTGGGCAGCCCCACCCGCGCCCGCGATGATGGCGCGCAGGCCGCGGCTGTGGGCAGATTCGGCATAAGCAAACATGTCGTCGGGCATGCGGTGGGCCGAGACCACGCGGGCCTCAAAGCCGATGCCAAAGTCTTGCAAGAGTTGCGTGGCGTGCTGCATGGTGTCCCAGTCAGAGCTGGAGCCCATGACCACACCGACAAGAATGGGGTTCATGATGAGGGGGCAGTGAACTGCGGGTAAGCTTATGCGTTGAGAGAAAGCTTGGGCCCTGGCGGGCTTGGGCGAGTTGGTGAACTGATTTTATTCCCCTGGAACCGAACCCCATGATTGACGTGACCGTTGCCAATTTCGAAGCCGAAGTGATCGTGGCTTCGACCCAAGTGCCTGTGTTGGTGGATTTTTGGGCGCCGTGGTGCGGCCCATGCAAATCCCTGGGGCCTGTGTTGGAAAAACTCGAGGTGGAATACGCGGGTCGGTTTAAATTGGTCAAGATCAATTCAGACGACGAGCAGCAACTGGCGCAAGCCTTTGGCATCCGCAGCATACCCACCTGCGTGTTGCTCAAAGACGGCAAGCCCGCCGACGGCTTCATGGGCGCGTTGCCCGAAGGCAAGGTGCGTGAGTTTTTGGACAAGCACCTGCCCAGCGTTGACGAGTTGGTTGCCCAAGAAGACGTGAGCGAGGCCGAGGCCTTGCTGGCCCAAGGCGACACGAGCACAGCACTGGCCAAGCTGCAAGAAGCCTTGGCCATCAACCCCGACAACGACGATGCCCGCTTCGACTACATCAAACTTTTGATGGCCATGGGCGAACTCGATCAGGCCAAAGCCGCTTTGGCGCCAGCCTTGGTGCAAATCCCGCTGCAACTGCGCTTTGAGGCATTGAAGCACTGGTGGGACGCGCTGCATTTCGCCACCACCGATGAGCGTGCGCACTGGACCTTGGACCAATTCGATGCGCTGATCGAGAAAAACAAGCGCGACTTTGACACCCGACTCGCCAAAGCGCGTTTGCTGATGGCTGCAGCTGAATGGACGGCGGCCATGGACGAGTTGCTGGAAATCGTCATGCGCGACAAAACCTGGGGTGAAGAGGCGGCGCGCAAAAACCTGGTGGCCATCCTCGAGTTGTTGACCCCGCCCAAGGCCAAGGGTGAGCAACCCGTGCCCGGCAAATCGGCCGGTGGCATCGAGCTCACAGGCAAGGCCACTGCCTTTGAAGACCCGCAAGCGGAGTTGGTGTCCAAGTACCGCCGCCGTTTGAGCATGGCCTTGAACTGAGTCAAAGTATGGGCGTCAAAGACCTTTTCGAACAGCTTTGACCAACACAGCGTTGATGCGGGTTTGCCAACCCGGGCCTGTGGCTTTGAAAGCCTCCAACACATCAGCATCCACCCGCATGTTCAAAGTGGGCCGCTTCACAGCGGCGGCAGGCCGCCCACGCTTGATGCTTGCCGTCTGCCAGAAGGCATTCACCGCGGCCGGGTCATTCGGATCGTACAAATCTGACGCGGCATCGCAGGGAATGGCTTGGCACACGGCAGGCTTGCGCGGGCCCATCAGTCGAACAGGCTGAGTTTTAAGCTTTGTTTTTCCATTTGGCATACAGCAACCTTTCTTGTTTCGATGCTGGACGTA
Source organism: uncultured Burkholderiales bacterium (assembly GCA_903956845.1). Taxonomy (GTDB): domain Bacteria; phylum Pseudomonadota; class Gammaproteobacteria; order Burkholderiales; family Burkholderiaceae_C; genus Limnohabitans. The sequence continues at coordinate 13,838 of CAJBOO010000051.1, read as the reverse complement.
AAGAGATGAGTCTGATTTGTGCAGACCGCTCGACGTAAACCAATATCAACACCTGCTGATGCACATCAGCAATATCCATCAAACGTTCCTCGCTCGCCCTGGCAGATGCGAGTGTCAATTTGTGGGGCGAAGTAAAAACCGCAATACCTTCGCGCAATGACAAACCATGTTTCAAGACGTTTCGACTGTCTTTGTCTGGATCAAAGATAAAGAAGTAAAGCGGCATTTATTGTAGGGGCAAAAATCAGAGTTCACCCGCGCTTGGATAGACATCCTTTGGAGGGAAAGATGTCTAGATTAAGCCGCCCGAAGTTTGCAGAGGTGAAGTGCTGATCACTTTTTTGATGATCCCATCACCCACTCACCAAGAAAGGGCGCACATGGAAAAGCCATGGATCAGTTCGGGATCAAGTTATGAAGATCAAATCGGCTATTTATGCGCCGTGGTGGTGGACAACTGGGTATTTGTGTCGGGCACCACAGGGTTTGACTATGCCAGCATGACCATTGCTGATGACGTGGCTACGCAGGCCGAGCAGTGTTTGAAAAACATCGCCGCGTCTTTAGCGCAGGCTGATTAATTCTTCAACCTGGCCCATGCTTCTTGGTACTTGTCCGCTGTGAGTGAAATCACTTCGGATGGCAGTGCTGGCGCCGGCGCTTGTTTGTTCCAAGCCGCGCCGTCTACCTGGGCGGTTTCTAGCCAGTCGCGCAAATACTGTTTGTCAAAGCTGGGTGGGTTCACGCCCTCGGTGTAGGCGTCGGCCGGCCAATAGCGGGAAGAGTCAGGGGTGAGCACCTCGTCCATCAGCACCAAGGTGCCTTCGGGGCTCAAGCCAAATTCAAACTTGGTGTCGGCGATGATGATGCCCTTGGCCGCAGCGATGTCATAAGCCGCTTCGTACAAAGCGATGCTGATGCTGCGGATGCGCTCGGCCAGGTCTTGGCCAATCATGGCCACCACTTGCGCAAAGCTGATGTTCTCGTCGTGCTCACCCATCTCGGCCTTGGCCGCCGGCGTGAAGATCGGTTCAGGCAAGCGGGACGCATTGTCCAAACCTGCAGGCAAGGGCACGCCGCACACCGATTGGCTCTCATGGTATTCCTTCCAACCGCTGCCGGCCAAATAGCCGCGCACCACCGCTTCCACGGGAATCGGCTTCAAGCGGCGAACCAGCATTGAGCGTTGCAACACAAACGGTTTTTCAGCATCGGACACCACGGTTTCAGGCGCATCACCCGTCAAGTGGTTGGGGCAGATGTGACCGAGTTTGTCAAACCAAAACAGCGCCATTTGCGTGAGCAATGCGCCCTTGCCGGGAATGGGCTCGCCCATCACCACGTCAAATGCGCTGATGCGGTCCGAGGCCACCATCAAGATGCGGTCGTCGCCCACGGCGTAGTTGTCGCGCACCTTGCCGCGTGCCAGCAAAGGAAGAGAGCCCAGGGTGTGGGTGTGCAGGGTGGGGTTCAATTCACCACCTGCGCCAACAGACCTTGCTGGTATTTGGCGGCCATCATTTGCAAGGGCGTGCCTTTGATGGACGCACCTTGGCCTTCGCAGCCAAACTCGAGGTAGCGTTGTTTGCAAATCGCTTTGGCGGCTTCGCGGGCGGGTTTGAGCCATTCACGGGCGTCAAATTTCTCGGGGTTCTCGGCTAAAAACTGACGCACTGCCGCCGTCATCGCCAAACGGATGTCGGTGTCGATGTTGATTTTGCGCACGCCGTGTTTGATGGCTTCTTGAATCTCACTCACGGGCACGCCGTAGGTTTCTTTCATCTTGCCGCCAAATTGGTTGATCCGCGCCAGCAAGTCTTGCGGCACGCTGCTCGAACCGTGCATGACCAAATGCGTGTTTGGGATGCGGGCATGAATGGCTTTGACGCGGCTGATGGCCAGCACGTCGCCGGTGGGCGGACGGGTGAATTTGTAAGCACCGTGGCTGGTGCCAATGGCAATCGCCAAGGCGTCGAGTTGCGTGGCTTTGACAAACTGCGCGGCTTCCTCGGGGTCGGTCAGCATTTGGCTGTGGTCGAGTTTGCCGACCGCGCCCACGCCGTCTTCTTCGCCCGCTTCGCCGGTCTCGAGCGAGCCCAGGCAGCCGAGTTCGCCTTCGACGGTCGCGCCAATCGCGTGCGCCATGGCCACGACTTTTTGCGTCACGCTCACGTTATAGGCAAAGTCAGCAGGCGTTTTGCCGTCTTCCATCAGCGAGCCGTCCATCATCACCGAGCCAAAGCCCAGGTTGAGGGCGCCTTGGCAAATGGCGGGGGAGGTGCCGTGGTCTTGGTGCATCACCAAGGGAATGTGGGGATAGGACTCGGTGGCCGCCTGGATCAGGTGCTTGATGAAAGGCTCGCCCGCGTATTTGCGTGCGCCTGCGCTGGCTTGCAGGATGACGGGAGCGCCCACCTCGTCGGCCGCGGCCATCACGGCCTGCACTTGTTCGAGGTTGTTGACGTTGAATGCCGGGATGCCATAGCCGTGTTCGGCGGCATGGTCCAAGAGTTCGCGCATTGAGACTAAAGCCATGGAGAGGGTTCCTTCAAAAATAAAAAGGGTTAGACCACGCGGCTGATCTTGAGCATGTTGGTGCCACCCGGCGAGCCCATGGGTTCGCCGCAGGTGATGGCATACACATCGCCAGCGCCCATGATGCCGCGCTTTTTCAAATGCGCTTCGGCCTGGGCCAAGGCGGTGTCGCGATCGGTGCTGGTGTCCATCAAGAGCGCGTGCACATTGCGGTACAGCGCCATGCGGCGCTGGGTGCGCTCGGTGGTGGTCAGTGCGTAAATCGGGATGTGGATGCGGTGACGGCTCATCCACAAGGGTGTGGAGCCGGACTCGGTGAGTGCCACGATGGCTTTCGCGCCCAAGTGGTGGGCAGTGAACAGCGCGCCCATGGCGATGGTTTGATCGATGAAATGAAACTGCATGCCCATGAAATCGGCGTCCAGTGCCACGTCCTCGGCCTCTTCGGCGGCTTTGCAAATTTGGGCCATTTGCTGCACGGTCTCTAAAGGGTATTTGCCCACCGCCGTCTCAGCGCTCAGCATCACCGCGTCGGTGCCGTCGAGCACCGCATTGGCCACGTCGCTCACCTCGGCGCGGGTGGGCACCGGGTTGGTGATCATGCTCTCCATCATTTGCGTGGCGGTGATGACCACCTTGTCCATCTCACGCGCCATTTTGATCATGCGCTTTTGCAGGGCTGGCACAGCCGCGTTGCCGACCTCCACCGCGAGGTCGCCACGCGCAACCATGATGCCGTCGCTGGCCTTCAAAATCTCTTCCAAATGGGGAATCGCTTCAAAGCGTTCGATCTTGGCAATCAGCCCAGGCTTGTGTTTGAAGGGCTCAGCGGCCACGTTGCACAACTGGCGTGCCATTTCCATGTCGGTGGCGTTTTTGGGAAAGCTCACGGCCACATAGTCGGCTTGGAAGGACATGGCGGTTTTGATGTCCTCCATGTCTTTGCCGGTGAGGGCGGGGGCGGTCAGGCCGCCGCCTTGTTTGTTGATGCCCTTGTTGTTGGACAGCTCGCCGCCCATCTTGACGGTGGTGTGCACTTGCTCGCCTTTGACCGCGTCAACGGTGAGCACGATCAAGCCGTCGTTGAGTAGCAGCAGGTCACCCGCTTTCACATCGCGTGGCAACTCTTTGTAGTCCAGCCCCACGCCTTGCAGGTCGCCGGGTTCGGTGCGGGAGGCGTCCAACACAAAAGGGGCCCCTGCTTCGAGCATGACCTTGCCTTCGGCAAATTTGCCCACACGGATCTTGGGGCCTTGCAAGTCGGCCATGATCGCCACCGTTTTGCCGGCCAGCTTGGCGGCTTCGCGCACCAGGTTGGCACGGTCCACATGGTCTTGCGCCTTGCCGTGGCTGAAGTTCAGGCGCACCACGTTGACGCCGGCGCGGATCATCTGTTCCAACACAGCGATATCGCTGGAGGCGGGGCCCAAGGTGGCAACGATTTTGGTGGCGTGTAACGGCATGTTTGACCCTGAAATGAAGCGCCTATTGTCACATGCGGAGATCACCCGCCAAGCCTGCTGTGGCCGTGTGATGGCCTCACGTGCACGGGCAGTGTGACTTGCAAATATCGAAGGTGGCACTTCGCCTGGATGCCCAAGGGGGTGCCTACAGTTCGCCACATGAACACGCCCACCTTTGACTTTGACGCTTTGTTCCACAACAGCGCCCACCCCGGCTTGCAAGCCTTGGCCCGCCAAGGCCAACTGCGCCACTACCGCAAAAACACCTTGCTGGTGCAGCAAGGCGACATGGGTCAAGCCATTTACCTGGTTTTGTCGGGGCGACTGCGGGAGTTCGCCATGTCCAACGACAGCAAGCCTCGTGAAATCACCCTGGCGGTGGTCGGTGCCGGGCAATTGCTGGGCGCGACCGCCTTGGACGGGGGTCCGCAATGCGCCAGCCTGCTCACCTTGACGCCCGTCAGCTGTGCCGTGGTCAGCCGAGAAGCCGCCTTGTCGGTCATCCGCCACAACCCCGCGCTGGCCATGGACATGTTGCAACTGGCCTTGCAGCGGCTGCGTTTGGCCACAGAAACCACCTGTTTGGCCCTGTTTTCAGATGCATACAGCCGGCTGAGCGCTTTGTTGCAGCGCCAGCAGGCCCAGCGCGAAAGCCTGGCCGCCCCCGGCATTCCTCCCATGACCCATGCCCAAATGGCCCAGCACATTGGCTGCAGCCGGGAAATGGTCAGCCGCATCCTGAAAGAGCTGGTCACGGGGGGGTATGTGGTGCGCGAGCCGGACAAGGTTTACCGCGTCTGCAAGCGATTACCCATGCGATGGTAGGGGCAGCCCAACGGGGGGCCGAATGGCTACAATGGGGACATGGACTGTGAAAAATGACAAAGTCGTTTGACACCAGGTACTTTTGACCCCTTTTTGGTGCGCCTTGGCACCCGCTGTATGACCGAACTCGAACAACCCATTGCCCCGAACGAACCCATGCCTCACCGCAAAGTGATCCGCGAGTGGTTGGTTCCCCTGTCCCACCGCATCACCGTGGGTGCCATTGCCTTGCTGCTGCTTGATTACGCCATTTGGGCTGCGTTCTTGGCGGGCACTGTTTTGTTTGAAGCTTGGTGGGCCAAAGGGCTGTGCGCCGTGGCCATGGGCTTCACCATTGGTCGCTTGTTCATCATTGGACACGACGCCTGTCACCAAAGTCTGACACCCCACCGCGGCCTGAACAAATGGCTGGGCCGCATTGCCTTCTTGCCCTCGCTCACCACTTACAGCTTGTGGGACATCGGTCACAACGTGGTGCACCACGGCTACACCAACCTCAAAGGCTTTGACTTTGTTTGGGCCCCGCTGACTCAAGAAGAATTTGCCAAATTGAGCTTTTTTGGCCGTTTACTCGACCGCATCTACCGCAGTGGCTGGGCGCCAGGTCTGTATTACATGATTGAAATTTGGTGGAAAAAAATGGTCTTCCCCACCGCCAAAGAAATGCCCACCCGCCGTCCGATCTTCACCAAAGACAGCTGGCTGATCACTGCTTTTGCTGCCTTGTGGATCGGTGGCATCGTGGCCGCAGCCCTGGCCACCAACCAGTCCATCGTGTGGTTGCTGGTGTGCAGTTTTGCCGTGCCTTTCTTGTTTTGGTGCGCCATGATCGGTTTCGTGGTGTATGTCCATCACACCCATGTCAAAGTGTCATGGCACGATGACCGCAGCGCATGGGCCAAAGCCCAGCCCTTCGTGTCCACCACCGTGCACCTGACTTTCCCCTTGAAGATTGGCGCGTTGATGCACCACATCATGGAGCACACTGCCCACCATGTGGACATGAGCATCCCTCTTTACCGCCTGAAGCAAGCCCAAACCAAGCTGGAAACCTTGCTGCCTGGGCGTATCATCGTTCAGCCGTTTTCATGGCGTTGGTATTTCCAAACCGCGCGTGACTGCAAGCTGTATGACTTCACACGCCAGTGCTGGACCGACTACAAAGGTCGCGCCACCAGCACCCCACCTGCCGGACTGACACCGGCTTAGGCTGCTGCGCGCTTCATCAGAATTTCAAACGCAGGCAGGGTCTTGCCTTCGAGCACTTCGAGGAAGGCGCCGCCACCGGTCGAGATGTAGCCAATCTGGGGCTCGATGCCGTACTTGGCAATCGCGGCCAAGGTGTCGCCACCGCCTGCGATGCTGAAGGCCGAGGAATCGGCAATGGCGTGCGCCACCACTTTGGTGCCGTTCTCAAACGCAGCGAACTCGAACACACCCATGGGGCCGTTCCACACGATCGTGCCCGCCGCTTTGAGTTGCGTGGCCAAGCGTTGCGCTGTCTCGGGGCCAATGTCCAAGATCAAATCGTCGTCGGCCACTTCGGTGGCTTGTTTGATGGTGGCGGGCGCATCAGCTCCAAAGGTTTTGGCGCACACCACATCGGTGGGGATCGGCACCTCCGCGCCACGCGCTTTCATGGCCTCGATCACCGCTTTGGCTTCGCCCACCAGATCCGGCTCGGCCAAGGACTTGCCAATCTTCATGCCCGCAGCCAACATGAAGGTGTTGGCGATGCCGCCACCCACAATCAGTTGGTCCACGTTTTTGGCCAAGGCTTGCAGGATGGTCAATTTGGTGCTGACCTTGCTACCGGCCACGATGGCGGCCAGGGGGCGCTTGGGGTTGGCCAAGGCCTTGCTGATGGCGTCGATCTCGGCTGAGAGCAAGGGGCCAGCGCAAGCGATGGCGGCAAACTGCGCGATACCGTAGGTGGTGCCCTCGGCGCGGTGCGCGGTGCCAAACGCGTCATTGACATAGATGTCGCACAGCGCAGCCATCTTGCGCGCCAGCGCTTCACTGTTCTTTTTCTCGCCTGGGTTGACGCGGCAGTTCTCAAGCATCACCACTTGACCGGGCGCCACCGTCACGCCATCGACCCAATCGGGCAGCACAGGCACGTCGCGACCCAGCAATTCGCCCAAGCGCTTGGCGACGGGAGCCAGGGAATCTTCGGGTTTGAATTCGCCTTCGGTGGGGCGGCCCAAATGGCTGGTCACCATGACCGCGGCACCTGCAGCCAAGGCCATTTCGATGCAGGGCACGGAGGCGCGGATGCGGGTGTCCTCGCTGATGCCACCGTGGTCATCGAACGGGACGTTCAAGTCGGCGCGGATGAACACGCGTTTGCCTTTGGCGGAGCCTTGGGCACAGAGGTCTGCGAAGCGATGGATGTGCATAGTTTTGTCTCCGAGGTGTGTTTTTGGCAGATTCTAGGGGGAGGCATCAGGCCAGGAGCAGCCCAGCTGCGCCTGGGGCTTACCAGCCCAAACCCATGTGCAAGGGCAAATACACCGCCATGCCCACCACGATGGTGCCCAGCACCGCTTGCCCCTGTCCGCGTCGCCAGAAGTAAAAAGCTGCGCCCACCGCGGCGGCATAGATGCGGGCATCTCGCCAATCGCTGATGAACACGCCGTGCTTCATCACGATTTCAGGCACGATCACCGCGCTCAGGGCCGCGATCGGTGCATAGCGCAAGCCTTTGTCCGCCCAGCGCGGAAAGGGCAGCTGTTGGTCGAAGATGAAAAAGAAGCTTCGGGTGACCAGGGTGACCAAGCCCAAGGCCAACACCGTGAAGTAAATCCAGATCTCGTTCACGCCTGAGCCTCCTTGTCTGCCAAGGCCGTGCGCTCGAGCAGCAGGCACATGGCGACGGCGGCGGCGATGCCGACCACGATGTTGAGTTTCAAGGGCAGGGCGAAAGCCGCCACGGCGGCCGCGCCCGACACGCCTGCAGACACCCGGCGCAAGGGCGTGTCCGACAGCGAGCACATCACGCCCACCAAGGCCAGCACGCCCGCGAAACCCAGCCCCCAACTGCCCGGAATGTGGCTGGCCATGAACACGCCCACCAAGCTGGCAATTTGCCAGCCAAACCAATTCAAAAACACATTGCCCGAGAGGTAAGCCATTTCGGCGCGTTGACCCTCGGGGTCTGTCGCGGGATGGGGGAAGCGTTTGACGAACATCACATAACTCAAGTCAGCCGTCATGTAGCCCACGCACATGCGCTGCCAGCGTGGCCAAGGCATGAGGTATTGGCGCAAATGCATGCTGAACACCACAAAGCGCAAGTTGACGCAAAACGCGGTGGCAATCACCACCCAAAACGGCGCACCGGCAGCCATCATGGGGGTGGCCGCCAACTGCGAACTGCCGGCGTAAACCAACACGGTCATGGCTGTGGCCACGTCCACGCTCAAGCCCGACTGCACCATGGCCACGCCAGTCATCAAGCCCCAAGCCCAAATGCCCGGGGCGACCGCCAAAATATCGCGCATGCCTTCGCGAAACGCCGGGTGTCGGTGATTGGCGGGATCGAAAAACATCAGCCCAGCACCGCGCCCAACAGATGCGGGTGGCTGTGCATGAACTCGGCCGCGCTGATGCGTTTGCCGCCAGGCAACTGCAGTTGCAGCAATTGCAAGGCGCCTTGACCGGTGGCAACGCTCAGCACGTCGCCGCTGGCTTGCAGCACGGTGCCTGGCAAGGCAGGCGTGTGGGTCGTCGTCGCCGACAAGCCAGTGGGAGCGCCAGGGCTGGGGACGGGTGTATGCGGCAGAGCTTGCGCAGACCACACCTTGAGCGGCTTGCTTTGCAGCGAGGTGAGCGCACCCGGAAACGGGTCGAAGGCGCGGATGCGTTGGGACAAATGTTGTGCGGACAACTGCCAATCGATGAGCGCCTCGTCCTTCAAAATTTTGGCGGCATAGGTGACACCCTGGGCAGGCTGCGGCATGGCTGTGAGCTGAGGCCATTGCGCCAAGGTGTGCACCACCAGGTCGGCGCCCAGGGCCGCGAGCTTGTCGTGCAGCGTGGCTGTGGTGTCGTTGGCGGCGATGGGCAAGGCTTGTCGCATCAGCACCCCGCCCGTGTCCAGGCCTTCGTCCATTTGCATGATGCACACGCCGGATTCAGCGTCGCCGGCCTCGATGGCGCGTTGGATGGGTGCCGCACCTCGCCAGCGTGGCAACAGCGAGGCGTGGATGTTCAGGCAACCCATGGGCACGCTCTGCAAGGTCCAGGCGGGCAAGAGCAGTCCGTAGGCCACGACCACCATGACTTGGGCCTGCACTGCTGCGATGGCAGCTTGCGCTTGATGTGCTTCTTCTGGCGATGTGCCGTCCAGGCGCAGGCTGTGTGGTTGGCAGACAGGCCAGCCGTTTTCGAGGGCGTATTGCTTGACCGCAGAGGCTTGCAGTTTCATGCCGCGACCGGCAGGTCGGTCGGGCTGGGTGAGCACCAAAGCGATCTCATGGCCAGCGGCATGCAAGGCGGCCAGCGCCGATTGGGCAAAGGCCGGTGTGCCGGCAAACACGATGCGCATTTAAACGCGCTCGGCTTCGCGCTGCGCTTTGAGCAGCTTGCCTTTGATGCGCATGCGTTTGAGGGGGGACAAATACTCGACGAAGACCTTGCCCATGAGGTGGTCCATCTCGTGCTGGATGCACACGGCCATCAGGCCTTCGGCCTCAATGACACGTGACTGACCGTGCTCGTCCAGCGCTTGCACCTTGACTTGCGCGGCGCGCTCGACGCCATCAAAAATGCCGGGCACCGACAAGCAGCCTTCTTCGCCCTTGACGCGCTCGTCGCTCATCCAAAGCAATTCAGGGTTGATCAGCACCATCGGGGTATCGCGGTCCTCGGACACGTCCATGACCACCAGGCGTTGGTGAAAGTCCACTTGGGTGGCGGCCAGGCCAACGCCTTTGGCGTCATACATGGTTTCAATCATGTCAGCGGCGAATTGGCGGATCTGGTCGTTCACCTCGGCCACGGGTTTGGCCACGGTGTGCAGACGCGGGTCGGGAAAGGAGAGGATGGGGAGTAAAGCCATGCCTATATTGTCGCTTTTTTGACCCGGTTTGGTTAAGCCGCCCTCACAAAACCTGTGCCTGGCGGTCACACAGGGAAGCTTCAATTCTCCCTAAGCTGTGGCGACATTGACCCACCCAGACCTCTCCATGCACACGCCAAGCCCAGCCATTCCCGTCTCGCCCCAAGACTTGCCCGCCAGTCTGGCAGCCTGTGAGCGCACCCAAGCTTGGTTGGCGCAGAGCACGCCAGAGCGACAGCATGCGGTGTGGGCTTTGGGGGACCCACAGTACCCAGCGGCTTTGTTGGCCTTGCATGACCCACCGCCGGTCTTGTTTGCCTGCGGTCAGCTGGCGCATACGCCTGGCGTCTGTGTGGCGGTGGTGGGCAGCCGAAACCCGAGCCCGCAGGGCCGCGAGAACGCCCGCGCTTTGGCCAACAGCTTGCAGTCGGCGGGTCTGTGCGTGGTCTCGGGTTTGGCGTTGGGCATCGATGGCTCGGCGCACCAGGGCGCATTGCAAGCTGCGCCGTCAGGCCTGGCATCGCCTGGCTGCGCGACGATCGCGGTGGTGGGCACCGGGTTGGACCGGGTGTATCCCCGCGCCCACCATGCCTTGGCGCAACAGGTGGCCGCGCACGGCTGGTTGATCAGCGAATTGCCGCCCGGCACGCCGCCCTTGGCACACCACTTTCCCCGTCGCAACCGTTTGATCGCCGCATTGTCTTCAGGCGTGTTGGTGGTCGAAGCCGCATTGAAGTCGGGCTCGCTCATCACCGCCGAGTTGGCCTTGGCGATGGGCAAAGAGGTGTTTGCCGTGCCCGGCTCGATCCACTCTCCGTTGTCACGCGGTTGCCATGCCTTGCTGCGCCAAGGCGCCAAGCTGGTGGAAACCGTGCAAGACGTGCTGGAAGAACTGCCCATGCATGCGCTGTCGCACCACACGCCCCTGACGGATGCACCTGCGCAAATGCCTGCAATGCCCAGCGATCCTGTGCACAGTGCGCTGTTGGATGCACTGGGACACGATCCACAGCCACTCGATGTGCTGTTGTGGCGCAGTGGCCTGGGCATTGAGCAGGCCATGTGTGCACTGCATGACTTGTCGCAAGCAGGCAAGGTGGCCGACATGCCGGGCGGTCTGTACCAACGGTTGGGTCGCTGAAGCCTGCGTCGATGGATTTCTGAAAAGGGGTTTTAAAACAGGTTATATTGCCTGCATGTTCGATGTTCTTGTGTATGTGTACGAGCACTACTGGCGTGGTGATGCGTGCCCCGAGTTGCCCCTCTTGGGCCGCAAACTCAGTGCCGCTGGCTTTGACGCCGATGAAATTGAGCAAGCCTTGGCGTGGCTGGCGGGCCTCAACATCGCCGCCCAGCACAGCGACATGATCCATGTCGGCAGCGCCAAACCCGGCTTCCACCCTGCTTATGTGCAATCCCCCAACAGCATGCGGATTTACTCCGAAGCCGAGCAGCAGCATGTGGGCGCAGCGGGCCTGGGTTTCTTGACCTTCATGGAAGCCGCAGGCGTGTTGCCCGCGCAAATGCGTGAGATCGTGGTGGACCGCGCCATGGCCGTGCCCAACTACCCGGTCAGCTTGGATGACTTGAAAATCATCGTCCTCATGGTGTATTGGAGTGCGGGTATCGAGCCCGATGCCTTGGTGCTTGACGAATTGTGTGACGACCAAATCGCTCGCGTGGCGCACTGAGCGCCGGTAGGCACCAACAACAACGGCACCCGAGGGTGCCGTTGTGCGTTGAGGCCGAGTGGTCTTAAACCACCGCGCCAGAGTTCGGGTCGTTGGGGTCTTCCAGCTCTTTTTTGCCCGTGGTCTTGATCAGGTCTTCGCGGCGAATACCCAGCCACATGGCGATGGAAGCAGCCACGAACACAGACGAGTAGATGCCAAACAAAATCCCGATGGTCAGTGCCATGGCGAAATAGTGCAGGGTGGCGCCACCAAAGAGCAGCATGGACAACACCATCAGCTGTGTGCTGCCGTGGGTGATGATGGTGCGGCTGATGGTGGAGGTGATGGCGTTGTCGATGATCTCGACCGTGTTCATCTTGCGATAGCGGCGAAAGTTTTCGCGCACCCGGTCAAAAATCACCACCGACTCGTTCACCGAATAGCCCAGCACCGCCAGCACCGCGGCCAACACGGGCAACGAGAACTCCCACTGGAAGAACGCGAAAAAGCCCAGGATGATCACCACGTCGTGCAAGTTGGCGATGATGCCCGCCACTGCGTATTTCCACTCGAAGCGGATCGCGAGGTAAATCATGATCCCCACCACCACGAAGGCCAGGGCTTTCAAGCCGTCGATCGCGAGCTCGTCACCGACTTGCGGGCCAACGAATTCGGTGCGCTTGAGCTCGGCCTTGGGATCGGTTTCCTTGAGCGCGGCCATCACACGGGTGCTTTGCTCGGTGGCGGTGCTGCCCTTCAAGGCGGGCATGCGGATCAACACATCACGCGCCGAGCCAAAATTTTGCACCTGCACATCGGTGAATCCCAGCTTGGCAATGTGCTCGCGCATCGGGTCGAGCGCCACCGGTTGAGAGAAGCCCACTTCCATCAAGGTGCCGCCAGTGAATTCCACCGACAAATGCAAGCCACGGCTGAAGAGGAAAAACACCGCCGCCAAAAACGTGATCAAGGACACGGCGTTGAACACCAAGGCATGGCGCATGAACGGGATGTCCTTGCGGATTTTGAAAAATTCCATGGTCTGCTTTCAGTCTGCTTTGGCTTGTGCGATCACGTCGCGGGTGGCATTGTCGGGGCGCCAAACGGTGCCAATGGCCACCGATTGCAGACGCTTTTGACGGCCATACCAGAGGTTGACCAAGCCGCGCGAGAAGAACACGGCCGAGAACATGCTGGTCAAGATGCCCAGGCAATGCACCACCGCAAAACCGCGCACCGGACCTGAGCCGAAGGCCAGCAAAGCCAAGCCCGCAATCAAGGTGGTGACGTTGGAGTCCAAGATGGTGGACCAGGCGCGGTCATAGCCGGTGTGGATCGCGGTTTGGGGCGCGGCACCGTTGCGCAGTTCTTCACGGATGCGCTCGTTGATCAGCACGTTGGCGTCAATCGCCATGCCCAAGACCAGCGCCATGGCGGCCATGCCGGGCAAGGTGAGCGTGGCTTGCAGCATAGACAGCACGGCCACCAGCAGCAGCAAGTTGACTGCCAAGGCGATGCTGGAGATCACGCCAAACAACATGTAGTACAGGCACATGAACACGGTCACCGCCACAAAGCCCCAGGTGACCGAGTCAAAGCCTTTGGCGATGTTTTCTGCGCCCAGGCTCGGGCCAATGGTGCGTTCTTCGATGATGTCCATGGGCGCGGCCAGGGAGCCTGCGCGCAGCAACAAAGCGGTGTCGGCGGCTTCGACCGTGGTCATGCGGCCAGAGATTTGCACCCGGCCGCCACCGATCTCGGTGCGGATCACCGGCGCGGTCACCACTTCGCCCTTGCCTTTTTCGAACAGCAAGATGGCCATGCGCTTGCCCACGTTTTCACGTGTGACGTCTTTGAAAATGCGTGCACCCTTGGCGTCCAAGGTGAGGTGGACGGCGGCTTCTTGGGTTTGGGTGTCAAAGCCAGGTTGCGCGTCGGTCAGGTTTTCGCCGGTCAGCAGGACTTGCTTTTTCACCACCACGCCTTGGCCGTTGCGGTCGAGGTATTTCTCGGTGCCAAAGGGCACCATGCCGCTGCCCACTTCAGCCAGACGCGCTTCGCTGCTGTCGTCGGCCATGCGGATTTCCAGGGTCGCGGTGCGGCCCAAAATGTCTTTGGCTTTGGCGGTGTCTTGCACGCCAGGCAGTTGCACCACGATGCGGTCCAAGCCTTGTTGTTGAATCACGGGTTCGGCCACGCCCAACTCGTTGATCCGGTTGTGCAGCGTGGTGATGTTTTGCTTCAAGGCCTGCTCTTGCACCCGCTTGGCCGCTTCGGGCT
>CAJBOO010000050.1 GCA_903956845.1 uncultured Burkholderiales bacterium | reverse complement strand
GCTGAAATGAATACCAGGGCACTTGCTTTCAGCAAGGTCTGGGCGGATGCCTGCAATGAAAAGAGCCAGAGCATTCCTTTTTGGATCGATTTCTTCGACATCTTTGGCATTCCCAACAAGCGGGTGGCCAGTTTCGAGCACAACATTAAAAAACTGAACGGCGCGACGGGCTTTGTGGATTTGTTTTGGCCGGGCAAATTGCTGGTGGAGCAAAAGTCGCTGGGCAAGGACATGGCCAAGGCACACGACCAGGCCATGGACTATTTGCAGGGCATTGAAGACCACGAGTTACCCGAGTTGGTGGTGGTCTGCGACTTTGGTCGCTTTCAGCTGCGCCGCTTGGCCACGGGCGAGGTGCTGCATTTCAAGCTCTCGGAGTTGCACAAGCACCTCAAGCAGTTTGGCGTGTTGGTGGGTTACAAGGTGCAGGCCATTCGGCCCGAAGACCCGGTCAACATCAAAGCGGCAGAGCGCATGGGGCGTTTGCACGATGCCCTGAAAGACAGCGGCTACGCTGGTCATGCGCTGGAAGTGCTGTTGGTGCGTTTGTTGTTTTGCCTGTTTGCGGATGACACCGGCATTTTTCAGCCGACCGATGCGTTTCGCGATTTCATTGAAGAACGCACCGCGCCCGATGGCTCCGACCTGGGGCCGCGCTTGTTTCAGCTGTTTCAAGTGCTCAACACCGCAGAGGGCCAGCGCAACAAACACCTGGACGAGCAACTCGCCAAGTTCGCCTACATCAATGGCAAGTTGTTTGAAGAAACCCTCCCCATGGCCGACTTCAACAGCACCATGCGCCAGGCCTTGCTGGACGCGTGTGCGCTCAACTGGTCGTCCATCAGCCCCGCCATTTTTGGCAGCTTGTTTCAAAGCATCATGGACGACAAGGCGCGGCGCAACCTGGGCGCGCACTACACGTCCGAGGCCAACATCTTGAAGTTGATCAAGCCCTTGTTTTTGGACGAGTTGCACGCCGAGTTTGGGCGCATCAAAGGCCACAGGCAAAAGCTGGCCGCGTTTCACAGCAAGCTGAAGGGTTTGAAGTTTTTAGACCCCGCTTGCGGCTGCGGCAATTTCTTGGTCATTTGCTACCGAGAGTTGCGTGAACTCGAGTTGCAAGTGCTGCGTGCCGACCATGCACTGGGCGATCACAAAGGCCAGCAAAGCGTGGACGTGAACACCTTGATCGGGGTGAACGTGGACCAGTTTCACGGCATCGAGATTGAAGAGTTTCCCGCGCAAATCGCGCAAGTGGCGCTGTGGCTGGTGGACCACCAAATGAACCAACGGGTGAGCGAGGAGTTTGGTTTGTACTTCGCCCGCATTCCGCTGAAAAACGCCGCCCACATTTGTCATGGCAATGCGCTGCGCTTGGACTGGAACCAGGTGCTGCCTGCACAGCGGTGTAGTTATGTGATGGGGAATCCGCCGTTTGTGGGTGCCAAGTTCATGGACGATGCGCAACGTGAAGACACGCGCCTTGTGTTTGAGGGTATCGACAACGCGGGCTTGCTCGACTTTGTGGCGGCTTGGTACGTCAAAGCCACACGCTACATGCATGGCGCACCTGCGTGCCGCAGTGCATTTGTGTCCACCAACAGCATCACCCAGGGCGAGCAAGTGGGCGTGTTGTGGGGCTGGATGCTGAGCCAAGGCATTCGCATTCAATTTGCTCATCGCACGTTCAACTGGAGCAACGAAGCCAGGGGCAAAGCAGCCGTGCATTGCGTGATCGTAGGCTTTAGACTGCACGACAGTGCCAACAAAACCAACTACGAATACGAAGACATCAAGGGCACTCCTTTGGCTGTGCCTGCCAAGAACATCAATCCCTATTTGGTGGACGCGCCCGACGTGGTGCTGCAAAGGCGCAACCAGCCCATTTGTGCAGTGCCGCAGATGCAGTCAGGAAATAAGCCGATTGACGACGGCAATTACCTCTTCACCACCGAAGAACGCGACGCCTTCATTGCTGCAGAGCCGGGAAGTGCCAAATGGTTTCGCCGCTGGCTGGGTGGTGAGGAATTCATCAACAACATTGAACGTTGGTGTCTGTGGCTGGGAGACTGCCAACCTGCCGAACTCCGGACCATGCCAAATGTCATGAAGCGTGTTCAGGCT
>CAJBOO010000049.1 GCA_903956845.1 uncultured Burkholderiales bacterium | reverse complement strand
GCGCTGTTTGGCAGCGGCATCGTTGAACACCAATTGGCGCATCCGCGCACGGTCCAAAGCGCCATCGGCGGCAATGAACTCAGCACCGAAGCTCGCTCGAAGGGGTTCGATGGCGGCACCGTGGGGGGCTGTCAGCGCATGTGAAATGTCATCGGCATTGATCAGGGGGT
This sequence comes from uncultured Burkholderiales bacterium, assembly GCA_903956845.1. Taxonomy (GTDB): domain Bacteria; phylum Pseudomonadota; class Gammaproteobacteria; order Burkholderiales; family Burkholderiaceae_C; genus Limnohabitans. Next base: position 1,448 of record CAJBOO010000049.1, on the reverse strand, counting down.
AACCACGTTCTTGCAACATCTGACCCAGCGTGGATTTGCCGCTGCCGATGCCGCCGGTCAAGCCAATGCGTTTGAAAGAGAGAGCCATGCGCACAGTCTATAAGAAGCCCAAGCCCTAAAGCACCTGACCCAGTTGAAACACAGGCAGGTACAAAGCCACCACCAAGCCGCCAACCAAACCACCGAGCACCACCACCATCAAGGGTTCGATCAATTGGGTCATGCCGTCGATGTGGCGCTCCAAGCCTTGCTCGTTTTCGTCCGCCGCTTGGGCCAACAACGGCGCCAAGGCACCAGACTCTTCACCCACGGCCACCATTTGCACCAACAAGGCGTCGAAGACCGACTGCTTTTGCCGCGTTTGGGGCAACAGCAGGTGCACCGATTGCATCGCGGCTGACAGGCTGCGGCCTTGCGACACGGCATGGCGTATGGCCAAGGTGAACAAGGCATGAACGCGGTTGGGACAAGCACCGGCGGTGACCTCCAAGGCGTCGAGCAAGGGCACACCGGATTGCAACAAAGTGGCCATGCAGCGTGTCCAGATGGCGGCATTGGAGGCCCTGATGAGTGCACCCGCCACCGGCAGCCCCAAGCTGGCGATGGCGGCTCGCAGTTGCCAAGTTTCACTGCGCAGGTAGGTGCTGCGCAGGCCCAGAAAGGCCAAGAGCACCGCGAGCAAAGCCACAGGCCCCGACTGCACCAGACCTTCACTCAGGCGAAGCACCAGACGGGTGGCTGCGGGCAATTCGGCGCCAAACGAGGCAAAGATGTTTTGAAACACGGGCACCACCCAGATCAAGATCACGGCCGTCACCAAGGCCCCAATCAGCAACACGGCCACCGGGTAGACCAAGGCCATCTTCACTTTTTGACGCAACTTGTGCTGCCGCTCCAGGTGGGAGGCCAAGCGGCGCAACATGCCATCGAGGTTGCCCGACATTTCACCTGCAGCCACCAGCTGGCAGTAAAAATGATCGAAGACTTGTGATTGACGCAAACCTTCTTGCAGGGACATGCCCTGGGCAATCTGCTGCCGCAACTTCAGCGCGGTGTCTTGCAAAGGTTTGAAGGGCGTTCCTTTGGCCACGGTGTCCAAGGATTGCAGCAGAGGCACCCCGGCGCACACCAAGGTGGCCAGTTGTTGGGTGAAGCTGCACACATGCTGGACCGGTATGTCAGGCATGGGCCGCCCCCAACAGTTCTTCCAAAGAGGTGTCCCCCGACGCCACTTTCAGCAAGCCATCTTCATGCAAACTGAGCACACCTTCTTGGCTGGCCAGTGCTGCAATGTCCAAGGCAGAGGCTTGCGCCAAGATCAGGTTTTGCATGGCCTCACTGATGGGCATGACTTGATGGATGCCAATACGGCCTTTGTAGCCTTGTTGGCATTGAGGGCAGCCCACGGCTTTGTAACGTTGCTGTCCGGCCACCAACACCTTGCAGTG
>CAJBOO010000048.1 GCA_903956845.1 uncultured Burkholderiales bacterium | reverse complement strand
TCACGCCTATCCTGTTGCCTGTCATCAAAAGCATCGGCATTGACCCAGTTCACTTTGGCATGATCATGATGGTCAACCTTGGCATCGGCCTCATCACACCACCTGTCGGGGCGGTGTTGTTTGTGGGCAGTGCGGTGGCCAAACTCAAGATTGAGCAAGTGGTCAGGGCCATGAAACCCTTCTTTGTGATCTTGCTCTTTGTGCTGATGCTGGTGACGTATGTCCCCCAAATTTCGCTGTGGTTGCCACGCACCATGGGCCTATAAAAGCAAGCATGTCATTGCCATTGCCATTGCCATTGCCTCTGGTGCTGGTCACCCATCCCCGTGAGCGACTGGCCACTTACTTTGGCGAGCAGGCGCTGGCCAATTTGCAGGGGATGGCCCGCGTCAAACTCAACCCTGATGCGCACGACTGGTCAACCCCGGCGCTGATCGAGGCCGCGCAGGGTTGCGAGGTGTTGATCGCTTACCGCCAAACAGCACTCACTGCGGAATTCTTTGCTGCAGTGCCGAGTTTGCTGGCAGCCGTGCGTTGTGCGGTTGACATCCGGACGATCGACGTCGCAGCGGCTGGTCGCGAAGGAATTTTGGTGACCCAGGCCAGTGCCGGCTTTGGCCCTTCGGTGGCCGAATGGGTGATCGGTGCCATGATCGATTTGAGCCGCAACATCAGCACATCGGCTGCAGCCTACTGGCAAGGCCAGTCCCCACCACCGCGCATGGGCGGTGAATTGCGCGGTGCATGCTTGGGCATCATTGGCTACGGGGAAATCGGTCGTCATGTGGCGCGTTTGGCTCAGGGGTTTGGTATGCGTGTGTGTATCTACGACCCGCATGTCCAGACACCAGATCCTGGCATCGAGTCGCTGGGTTGGCATGAACTTTTGGCCAGTGCAGACCATGTGGTCTGCCTGGCGTCTGCAACGCCCGAAACAGAAAAATTGATCAATGCGCAGGCCTTGTCTTGCATGAAACCCACTGCGTTTTTCATCAATGCATCTCGGGGGCAGTTGGTGGACGAGCCGAGTTTGTTGCGGGCGCTAGAGCGGGGGGAACTGTCAGGCGCCGCTTTGGATGTTGGTAGCGCGGCAGACCAGATGCCGTCCCTTGAATTGGCGCGACATCCTCGCGTCATTGCCACACCGCATGTCGGTGGCCTCACACCCCAAGCGATTGCTCACCAAGCCTTGGAAACGGTAGCGCAGACGCGAGACATCTTGCAAGGACGCATGCCTCACGGTGCCGTCAATCCGGCTCAGGCGTCCCGTTTGGCCTCACGAATGTCATCATGAGCACCGTTGTTTTGAACACGCCCCTAGCTGTCGCATTTGAAGTGCCGGCCGGCGCCTGCGATTGTCATGTGCACGCCTATGACAACGCTTACCCATTGGCCCCTAGCGCTACTTTCAAACCGCCGCACGCGCCGATGGTCGACTACGCCAAATTGCAAGCTAACTTAGGGTTCACGCGTGTGGTGGTGGTTCAACCGACGGGCTATGGTTTTGACAACCGATGCACACTGGCGGCTGTGGCCAGCATGACCGGCAGAGCGCGTGCAGTGGCCATGGTGCCCCCTGACGTGACACAGGCCACGCTGCAAGATTTGCACGCGGCAGGTGTGCGTGGCGTTCGCATGATGATGTTGCCCGGAGGGCTGCATGGATGGGACGATCTGGCACCTTTGGCACTGAAGATCAACGATTGGGGTTGGCATTTGAACGTGCAGTTCAACGGCTGTGAATTCATGCAGCGACTACCTATTTTGCAAGCCCTCAATGTACCTTTGGTGTTGGACCACACAGGCAAATTTTTGGTGCCCCCTGCCAACACCGACGACCTTGCATTTCAGGCCCTGTGCCGATTGCTGGACACTGGAAGTGTCTGGGTCAAGCTGTCGGCCCCTTACGAAACATCGCGCATTGGGGCGCCGAGTTATGAAGATGTGAGTCTGCTCGCTCGTTACCTGGCCAAGAATTATCCCGAGCGCTGCTTGTGGGCCAGCAATTGGCCACATCCCAATCAGAACCCTCTGCCGTCCACTGCCGCGCTCCTGAACCTGTTGCCTCAATGGGTGTCCCGCGCGGCTGACATTCGGCGAATTTTGGTAGACAACCCAGCTCAGGTGTATGCTTTTGACGCTTAAGCAATCACGGGTTGTTATTCTTTTTATTTCACACTGACCATGTCCCACGTTTATGTTTCCAACGCCGACAGCGGCGACATCTCTGTGCTCCACATGGGCC
>CAJBOO010000047.1 GCA_903956845.1 uncultured Burkholderiales bacterium | reverse complement strand
TGTCTTATGAGCTCAAAGCTTTGTGGTTCGGAATTTTGGTGCTAATGACAGTCAGCTTTGGCTTAATTGCCCCACCCGGTGGCTTGAACGTGTACGTGGTTAACAACCTGGCCCGTGACGTTCCAATGTCTGAAACCTACAAAGGTTTGGTGCCATTCTTAATTTGGGACATTCTTCGTTTGGCCGTTTTACTTTTTGTCCCGGCTTTGAGTTTGTGGTTGGTGGGTGTTTTATTTACTCGCTGAACTATTGAACCCAAACGCAAGAATGTCCACGTACAACATCTGATTGGTTAATGATTGGCTTTCTGTCAATCACCCACAATTTTGCGTTCGCGAATAATTTCGCCAAATCGTTTGGAGTCATCATTTGCGCGCGCACCAAACTCAGCGGGTGTTAAAGGCAAAGCCTCGCCGCCCAAATTCATGATGCGATCTTTCAATGTCTGGGTCGACAAAATGCGATTGATTTCGCGGTTGACCTTGGCAATCACATCAGCGGGCGTGCCGGCTGGTGCATAAAAACCAAACACGGAGTCGGCGTCAAAACCCTTAAGGCCAGCCTCATCCAAGGTGGGCACATTGGGGAACAATGGTGATCGCTTCAGGCTACCCACCGCCAAGAGTTTGAGCTTGCCTGCGCGGACTTGACCCAGGCCAATACCAGGATCAAAGTAAAAATCGAGCTGACCTGCCAACACATCTTGCAGTGCCGGTGCAGCGCCTCGGTAGGGCACGTGAACAGCAAATAAGCCAGCCTGGCTCTTCATCATCTCACCGGCCAAATGGGGTGAGCTGCCATTGCCAGCAGAGCCATAGGAAAGTTTGCCTGGATTGTCTTTGACGTACTTCAAAAATCCTTGAATGTTGTCGACTGGCAAAGTGGGTTTGGCCACCAAATAAACCAACACCCTGGCAGCAGAAGCCACAGGGACCAAGTCCTTGGCGGGATCAAAAGACATGCGCGGATAAATGTGCGGATTGACAGACACCATGCCACCCGAGCTCATGAGCAGGGTATAGCCATCGGGCGCTGATTTGGCCACCATGTCGCCGCCAAGGTTGCCATTGGCACCGCCCCTATTTTCAATCACAACGGGCTGGCCTAAAGCCTCTGCCAAAGGGGTGCCAATCGCACGCGCTATTTGATCGGCTGCACCACCCGGTGGAAAGTTAACCACCACCTTGATGGGCTTGGAGGGCCAAGCTTGGGCCAGCGCACTGGCACACAATGCTGGGCCTAGCAAAAGCGCTGACAAGGCAGTGGCCAAGACTCGCCTGTTGATCTGGAAGCTGAAATTGGATGAATTATTTTGTTTCATGCTGTCTCCTAGTAATTTGAATCAAATTCAGTGGCTTATGAAGCTTTGGTTAACCTTGGATTTTTCATCCACAAAATAGGTTGTTCTTTGACGGGACGCGCTGGAGCGCCATGTTGCAGCAGGGCCAGATCAAATTGCTGACCTTTTTCATCTTGGAGTGCAGCTTTTCTAATTTGCGCTACGACGGCAGTTTGTTCTTCTAAAGATTTAACCGCTGAAGGCTGACAGACCGTTCGCAAGATGTGAAGCAAGTTGTCTTTGCCGCGCTCATTGGTGCTGCCATAGCCCTTGATGAGTTGTCCACAGCGTGCAACTTCTAAAGCCAGTGCGGGCGAACGAACGCAAGCTTGGCCAATGCCATCTAGCCATTCTTCTATCAACAATTGTTCGCTGGCATAACGGCTGCCGATGGGGCGCAGCACGCGCATGGCAGCCAAGATGCGCAAGCTTACAAGACCGACAACGGAATGACGCGCCAGCTTAATGGGCATAGACCAAGCAGCCTTGCCTTTTGCAATGCGTGCACGATCCCACTTTAATAAAGCCTGTGCCCAAGTAGAGGGCAACATCGCTGCTATCTCTGGCACACCTGGTTTGAAGTGGTCGTAGACTTTTAGCAATTCACCTTCTTTGAGCTTGACTTCACTGGACACACGTTGCCAACGCGTTGCTTTGCTCTTTAGATGAGCCACTTGAATAATGTCGTCAAACGCCATCCACAGCGCCAACCATCGAATGGTTTCTGTAGTGACCGGGCATTCGGCAGAAGCCCTAGGGCTGGCCAACTCAATGGCTTTTAAGTTTGACAAGCGGGTCACCATGAGCTGCGCATAAGACTCACTTTGGTATTGAACCAATCGATCAAATGCCAAGGC
>CAJBOO010000046.1 GCA_903956845.1 uncultured Burkholderiales bacterium | reverse complement strand
TCATCCACTTGCACATAGGTTTCGTGGCTGATGAGGATGCCGCCGGGGTCGGCATTGGCCTCCAAGCGCTGCGTCACGTTCACTTCTCCGCCAATGATGGTGTAGCTCAAGCGCTGGTCCGAACCGAAGTTGCCCACATTGCAATAGCCGGTGTTGATGCCAATGCGAATCACAAAGGGATTTTCAAAGCCGCGTTCACGCCAACGGTTTTGCAGCACCAGCATGCGTTCTTGCATTTCCAGCGCCATCTCCACACAGGTCCTAGCGTCTTCTTTAACACCCTTGGACTCGGGGTCGCCGAAAAACAGCATCACGGCGTCGCCAATGTACTTGTCGATGGTGGCCCCATACGACAAGGCAATTTGTGTCATCTCGGAAAAGTACTCGTTCAAGTATTCGGTGAGGGACTCGGGTTGCAAGGATTCAGCCGTGCGCGTGAAGTCTTTGATATCGCTGAAAAAAACGGTGAGTTTTTTGCGTTGAGTGGTGATTTGCGTGTCGTATTTGCCTGCGAACAAGGCATCATGAATTTGCGGTGGCAAGTACTTGGCGAGTTGTTGCGACAAACCTTCTAGCCTGCTGCGTTGCTGCTCCAACTCCAAGGTTTGGGTTTTCAGGTTGCGGTTGAGTTTGACCAAGCGTTGTTCTTGCCGATCTGAATGCCTTGTTAAATCTTCATTTTCCCTGACCAGCTTGGAAAAGCGATCAAACAAGCGCTCTGCAAAGGCTTGTGTTTCAGCTGGCTGACCACTGTCCAAAATCGCTTGGCCCTCTGCCAGCAATAGCTTTTCTCGGTCATACAGATCAAAGACGTTGTCAGTCATGTTGCTCAACAGAGAAATTCAATGTTTGAAAACGGTCTTTGAAGTCTTCCCCGAGTTCTTGCATGATGTCGTCATCGGCTTCGGCCACCCATGTCACCTGGACTTCATTGCCTGCTTGGCGATAGGCGTCCAAGCCTTCAAAAATACGGTACATCGCCTTGATGCTGGAGCTGTTGATATAGACCATGGCCATTTCTACATCCAATTTGCCCTTGGCAGTGGTGGCCAACTGATTGATGGCTGCGATCACTTCACCATAAAAAGCGGATACATCTTCTGGAAAAGACTCGCCGCTGATGCTCAGCTTCAAGGGGGAATCTGTCAGGGTGATGGCCGGGGTACGGTCTGTGGCTGCGATATTCATGTGATTTCCTTCTTCCTCAGATAGTTGCGGCCAAAATAAAGTCAACACTGTGGTCATCCACATCGACAAAGGTGTAGCTGATAGGGTGTGTAGATCGGCGTGCAATTTCCAGCAAACCCAGTCCAGAACCTGGCCCTTCGTGTTCGCTGGCATTGGACATGCCGTCGCGGTAGAGCTGACGGATGGTTTCCTTGTCCGCTCCTTCAATTTGCGCCAGTCTGTCTTTCAAGCCTTGGGTCTTGTCTTTTTCAATCCGGTTACCGCACATGATGGTGATCTCTTTCTCATGCTCGGTGATCAAAATCATGCCCATGTTTTCAGCATGTTCTTTGCCGTGCCAAATCAGGTTTTGCACCCCTTCCATGAAGACAGCAAAGATCAATTTGGAACGCTTGACCTCGTCATTGGCCACCAATCTCTCTTTGAGCAAATCGGCCAACGTGACCATCAGGTCATCAGTCACCGTGCCGTTGTAGGCCATGATGACGTTGTTGTGACGCAAGCTGTTGCGCAACATAATGGCTTGAGATAAATCCATATTCACAATTCCTTTTCAATCGACAGGGTGCAAGTCTGTTTTTTGTCATTAAAGCGAAAACACCACCGCGGTGACATCGTCTCGCCGTGTGTTTGTTCCTTGCCAGCGAACAAAGTCTTGGCGCAGCGCATCAATCACTTGCTGCGCGTGCCCACCCGCATGGTCAGACAACAATTGCTCCAAACGCCGATACCCATACGACACTTTGGGTTTGCCAGTCGCACCGCCCACTTGATCTGTCAATCCATCCGTGACGATGACAAACAGATCGCCTTTTTCATAGGGCAAGACCTTGACCTCGGGTATCTCTGTCGAAGGCACGCGGTCTTTGTAGCCCAAGCTGACGCGTTGTGCCATGTGGCGCGTTACCAAACCGGCAGTGTTCACATGGAACAAGTCGATCTTTGCGCCAGCATATTCCACGCGTTGTAAGCGCCGGTCAATACGCAACACCGTGGCGTCACAACCGTCGTCGCTTTCACTGTCAGGGCGGTCTTGGTTCAAGCCGGTGCGCACAAAGTGGTCCAACGAAGCCAAGGCAGACACAGGATTTTCCATGGTGTCATTGGCATAAATACGTTCTAGCGAATTACTCACCAGCAAACTCAGCATCGCACCAGGTACCCCGTGGCCAGTGCAATCGGCCACTGCCAACACATACGGCCCGTCATGTTGCGAGGATGAAATCCAATACAAATCGCCGCCGATGGTGTCGCGTGGTTCCCAAATCGTGGCAAACGAGGCAAAGCGGCCATCGAGACGAATTTGGCGCGGCAACTGCCCGCGCTGCAAACGGCTGGCGTAATTCACCGAACCCACGACCAATTGATGCGCTTCATCCAGTTCTTGGTGCTGCGCCTCGAGTTCTTTGGTGCGGGCCGCCACGGTTTCTTCCAACACCTTGTTTTGCCCCTCCACCAGCACTTTTTGCGCGTCAAGCGACTTTGCCAATTCTTTTTGAATCCACACATTGCGGCTGATGACGGCCAAGGCCATGATCAGGGCTTCGCTGCACAGGCCGATGGCTTGCGACACATTTGAGTTTTGCAGCAAATAGCTGAAACCCGATTCAGGCAAATAACTAAAGACCGAGGGGTAGCCCATCAGGCCAGTCACGAAGATCAGTCGGAAGGCCAAGTATGGCAATGAAGCAATGAGCCAGAACATGGCCACCGACATGCCTTGCCTATAACGATCCAAACCGCATTTGTAAAGCAAGGCGAAAAGCAACAAGGGTAAAACGGCATTACCCATCCAATAAATATGTTGGGGAATGTTGTGTCGCCAGAGAATCGTTGTTAAAAAGTGAATGACTAAGTAGCCTACGAAGGCGTAAATGAATTTTTGGATCGTTGGGAAATACCGGGCAATTTGCAAAAAAGAACTTGCAAACAGAAAGTAAAAAATCAATTGACCGTAGCCAGCTATGGAAAAGAATAAAGTCGATAAGGACCCAGTCACCAATCGAAGGCCATCAAAGTTGAAGAAAAATTCGGTCAGGTGGATGCCGTCATGGGTTGGAATGGTGATCACCTGCATCAGCGCAAATGAAATCCAAATGCCGTAAAACAAACCTGCTCGATCCTTATTCCAAAAATAGGAGTACCAACCAAAAATGGCCAGGACGAACATGACGCCCAAAAGGCCACCTTCCAAATACAAACCAAATCGGCGGGTTTCTAAAAACCGTTCATTGTCAACCACCCTCAGCACCAAAGACTTAGGCAAGATAGTGGATAAGGACCTTGTCCGAGACAGCAGAGTCAGCGTCTCTCCACTTTTGAGGGTGAACAAGCTGTCGCGGCTTTTTGCAGAAGCAGAACTAGGTAAAGTGGGGTCAATGTCACTCAGGTCCGAATAGCCAGCGATAAGTCCATTTGGTCGCAAAGTGATGAAAGTGTCATCAGGTTGTAAAAGATGGGTGTTGATGTCAACCCAAAAACCATCCAACTTGTAGCTTCTGTCTACATCCAAACGGCTGCTGATTTTTTGCAAAATCCAATAGTGTTTGAGCGCATCGATACCATCCACTTGCGCTACAGGCTTGAACTCCTCTTTTCGCTTGAGAACGTCTTCAACTGTAAAAGAACCATCAGGATCTTCAAGGACCAGCGTGCTTGCTTTGGGGCTGAAAATAATTGGCGTAGCAGCTTCTATTTCATAGGGTTGAAGATCATTCCAACTCGTGGCGCTTGCCGTTCCAAAGAACCAGATACAAAGTGCCATCAAAAGAAATTTTGAATATTTCATGAACGGCATATATTGATTTGATTTTTTAGGTTCGTCTGCTGAGAATACTAAAAAAATTTAAAAATTTAGTCAAGCATGGGTGATTAGTAATTTTTATGTAGGAATGTATCTCTTTGACTTCAAAAGAATCAGAAACCATATGACTCAGATACAGTTTGAACTTAGACCTAGGCATGGCGGACTCATCATTTCCTTTATTTCACGCCATTAAGAGAATTAAATCTCCAGAGCCAAAATTGTCACATCATCTCGCCGCGCTTGCGTGCCCTGCCATCCAGCCACTGCCGACAGG
>CAJBOO010000045.1 GCA_903956845.1 uncultured Burkholderiales bacterium | reverse complement strand
TAGCCCTTGGATAGGCTGAAAAGCGGTGAACTGGGTTTAGAAGTTCACTTGGGTGCGCACGGAGATAATTGTTTCACCATTAACAGTGTTGCCGCTTGTATCCACTGGAACGAACGCAGTGTTGAAGGTTGTTTTTGCATAATTGAACATCACGCGTGCGTTGTTGTTCAAATACCAGTTCAAGCCGTATGTAGATGTTTTACCTTTGGCGCTGCCAGCATTGTCATTGTTGGTACCAGTCTGTACAAGGTCGCTTACTTCATAAGAAGATTGACGGAAACCAACTTGCCATGCACCGATGCCATTACCCACTACACCACCGTAATCTTTCATGAAAACAGATGAAGGTGTGAGTCCAGAGAAAGCGCCGGATTTGTACGATTTAGCAAATTGTTCGCCAGTAATGTTGTACATCACTTCCATGTAGTCTGACTTAACTTTCAGGTTCGTGGTGTTACCAGGATTGCTAAGCGCAATGAACTTTGAATTGAATTGTTCTAATTGGAACTTCACTGGGCCTTTTGCAAGGGCCAACTCCAAACCACTCATGGATTTTTCAATGTTTGCCACATCATTTGAAGAACCGCCATAACTGCCGGTATGTAAAGTTACGCCACCAACTCGTGCACGGTAAATGTTGCTCATGCCTCTGTTTTCGTCGCGTAAGGAAAATACAGTTGCACGTGTTGTAGCGCTAGGTGCTGCAACTGTACTGCCGGAGGAAGTAGGAACAACTTGTGATTTTCCACCAGTGTGTGCAACACCAACGTGCAAAACGGTGTCTTCCATTTTTGCAAAGTCGGCAGCGTTCAATGCAACACGTGCAGCATAGTTGTTACCGGCATTGGTGGAGTTGGAAGTCTCTGTGAAGTCTGCTTGGAAAGCTGACAAGCCATAGTTCAGGCCCTTCATCGGCTCGCCATGTAACATGATGCCTAAGCGCTTACCTGGAACCATTTGGTTTCCGTATGAACGCTCCATGAAGTCGATGCTGTTGGAGCTGGTCAGCTCTTCCAAGCTGAAAGGCTGCTTGAAGCGGCCGGCGCGGAACTGAGCGGCTTTGTTGAAACCGTAGTTAGCGAAGGCGGTATCCACAAAGTTGGTACTGCTGCCAACTGCGTTGCCAACAACTTCATAAGTAATGTCCTTATTGATTGCACCAGTGATGCCAATACGAGCGCGGCGAATTTCGAAGCTGTCTGCATAGGATGTGGAATCACGATCTGCGACAACACTAGCTCCATTTGAAATGTTTCTAGCGTCAAAATGCACACGGCCAGTGACTTTGGCTTCCACTTGGGCAAATGCGGGCACGCTGGCACCGGCGCAAATCACGGCAACGGCCAAGGCCACGCGATTGGCGGAAAATGAGGTCTTCTTCATGTAAAACTCCTGAGGATGGTTGGAAAGAGAGGTAGCCGTCTGTCTGCTAACCCGTCCATCTTCTGAAGTTCGTGTGACAGTTCCGTGACTGTGTTGCACGTACAACATCGCTAAATTTGCTTAATTCATTCATTAGCATTCAAATTGACCCATGGATACCTTGATCAACACCCTTGACCAGGCTTTGCGCACCGTGTTTGCAACGCACCACGCATCGCGGCCCAACCCAGCTGCGGGTGTGGTTTCTGCGCAAATGACCGAGGCTGAGCGCAAAGAAGCAGGCGCACTCATGCGCGTCAACCATGTGGGTGAAGTTTGTGCACAGGCTTTGTATGCCTCGCAGGCCTTGGCCACGCGCAGCCCGCAGTTGCGAGCTCATTTTTTTGCGGCCAGCGCCGAGGAAACCGACCACCTGGCCTGGACTGAGGAGCGTTTGACGGCGCTGGGTGCACGCCCAAGCTGGCTCAACCCGCTTTGGTATGCCGGGGCGTTTGGCCTGGGTTATGTCGCGGGCAAGTTGGGTGGTGACGCCATCAGCCTGGGCTTTGTGGTGGAAACCGAGCGGCAAGTGGAGGCGCATTTGCAGTCGCACTTGCGGCAACTGCCTGCGGCTGACTTGGCTTCACGCGCCGTGGTGAACCAGATGAAGCAAGATGAAGCGCAACACGCGGTCGACGCCGAGAAAGCCGGGGCTCGCCCCTTGCCCAAACCTTTGCCCGAGGCGATGCGCTTGGCGGCCCAGGTGATGACCACCGTGGCGCATCGGATTTAATTTTTGGTCAAGTGGCCCAATCTTGGGTTTTCCATCCTGGCAGAGCCAGCATGGCTTGGTCGTTGGTGACCAAAATCGCGTCAACCGATTTGGCATGGGCCGCGATCATCATGTCCAGTGCCCCCAATGACAATCCTTTGCTTTGCAAGTGCGCCTTGGCTTGTCCGAAGGTGGCCGCGCAAGCGCTGTCCCAAGGTAATACCTGTGTCCTTTGAATGAACCCTTTAACAGCTTGGTGCAATGCCAAGGCTTGAGGGCGACGAGCCAGTCCAAACAACAATTCGCCTTCGGTCACCGCACTCAAGCACACCTCATTCATGCTTCGCTTTTGTAGACGCTTTGCCACCGATACGTTACCGCGAAGGAGCAAACTGATGGTGTTGGTGTCGAGCAAATAAGCAGTCATCTATACCCCTCAAACGACAAAGGGGTCGCGGGTGTTCAATTCTTGCTGTCTTTCTTGAGGGCTTAAGAAATCATCATCCACTTCAACGAATGGCAAGATTGCCAATAACCCGTCCCAATCTGGAGGCTTACGTGAAAGTATGACGTCACCTGTAACCGGGTCTTGCCGAATGAACACCTCGTTGGTATCAAATCGAAAAGCCATGGGCAAACGAACCGCTTGGCTACGCCCATTGGTGAATATCTTGGCGGTTGCAGACATGACCCACTCCTTTTGGTATATATCGAAATATATATCCCATTGTAACTTTTGCTTGCGGGTTCAGCCAGCCAGTGCCATGTGCGCCATGCACCGGTATTGAGGCGGATTTAACCCTCGATCACCTCAAAACTGGTGGTGATCTCAGCGGTTTTGCCCAGCATGATGCTGGCCGAGCAGTATTTGTCGTGGCTCATGGCGATGGCGCGTTCAACCACTGCGGGGGGAATGCCTTTGCCGCGCACCGTGAAGTGCATGTTGATGGTGGTGAAGACTTTCGGGTCGGTGGTGGCCCGCTCGGCACTGAGCTTGACGCTGCAACCCATGACCTGGTGGCGACCGCGCTTCAAGATCAAGACCACGTCATAAGCGGTGCAGCCGCCCGCGCCTGCCAACAGCAGCTCCATGGGCCGTGCCGCCATGTTTTGCCCGCTTTGCTCAGGTTTGTCAGGGTCGGGCGCACCGTCCATGGCGAGCACGTGGCCACTGCCGGTTTCGGCCATAAAGCCCATGGGGGATCTCGCGCCTGTCGCGCCTGTCCAGCTAACGGTGCATTCCATTGGTTGACTCCTGTGCTTGTCTGGTTGCAGAGTGGAGATTGTCCACGGGGAAATTATTGCAGCGCAACAATTCCTGCGCTATCATGCTTTCCATGCCTTGCAACCCAAGGCGATGTTTGTCTCCTCCACCCTCTGAAAAGGTGGATTCACAGCCCCGCAGCGCGAGTTGCGGGGCTTTTTTTGTGCTGTCACCCCATGGCTGCAGACCCGTTGCCGCGGTCGCATAAGCCCCCAGTCACATGCGGGACAATGTGGTTTGATACCTCACCACGAACACCATGACCTCACCCGCCCGCCCTGCTCGACTCAAACCCGCTGACTACCTGAAAAAAATCCTCACTGCCAAGGTGTATGACGTGGCGCATGAGTCCGACCTGGACTTGGCGCCTGTGCTGAGTCGACGATTGAAAAACCAAGTGCTGTTGAAGCGCGAAGACCAGCAACCCGTCTTCAGTTTCAAGCTGCGCGGGGCTTACAACAAGATGGTGCAATTGAGCCCGGTCCAGCTGCAAAAGGGGGTGATTTGCGCCTCAGCGGGCAACCATGCACAAGGCGTGGCTTTGGGGGCACGCAAGCTGGGTACCCGCGCCGTGATCGTCATGCCCGTGACCACGCCTGCCCTGAAGATCGACGCGGTCAAAGCCCTGGGCGGCGAGGTGCTGCTGCATGGCGACAGTTATTCGGACGCCTACACCCAGGCCGTCAAGCTGGGCACCAAGCAAGGCCTGACTTTCATTCACCCGTTTGACGACCCCGAGGTGATTGCCGGGCAAGGCACGATCGCCATGGAGATGCTGCGCCAGCACCAAGGGCCGCTGCATGCGGTGTTTGTGGCGGTGGGCGGCGGCGGTTTGATCAGCGGCGTGGCCAACTACATCAAAGCGGTGCGCCCAGAGATCAAGGTGATCGGGGTGCAAATGGACGACTCTGACGCGATGCTGCAGTCGGTCACGGCTGGCAAACGCATCGCTTTGAGCGACGTGGGTTTGTTTGCTGATGGCACGGCCGTGAAACTCGTGGGAGAGGAAACCTTTCGGGTCGCGCGTCACTTGGTGGACGACTACGTGAGTGTGGACACCGACGCGGTGTGCGCGGCGATCAAGGATGTGTTTGTGGATACGCGCAGCATCGTCGAACCTTCAGGCGCGATGGCGGTGGCAGCGATCAAAAAATACGTGGCCCAGCACAAAACCCATGGTGAAACCTATGCCGCGATTTTGTGTGGCGCCAACATGAACTTTGACCGCTTGCGCTTTGTGGCCGAGCGGGCCGAGGTGGGCGAAGAGCGCGAGGGTTTGTTTGCCGTGACCATCCCCGAAGAACGCGGCAGTTTCAAACGTTTTTGCAGCTTGCTGGGGGACTTGCCTGCCTTTGGCGGCAGCAAGTCACCGCGCTCGGTGACCGAGTTCAATTACCGCATCAGCGACTCAGCCAAAGCCCATGTGTTTGTGGGTCTGACCACCAGCGGGCCGGGCGAGAGCCACAAAATCGCGCAGCACTTGGGCAAGCATGGGTTCGAGGCGCTGGACCTGAGCCACGACGATTTGGCCCAAGAGCACATCCGTCACATGGTGGGCGGCCACTCGGTGTTGGCCAAAGACGAGCGCTTGTTGCGTTTTGTGTTTCCTGAGCGGCCAGGCGCCTTGATGAAGTTTTTGTCAGCGATGCGCCCCGGCTGGAACATCAGCCTGTTCCATTACCGCAACCAAGGTGCAGACCACGGGCGGATTTTGGTGGGCTTGCAAGTGCCCGAGAAAGACAACGCCTCGTTTGAGAAGTTTTTACACACCGTGGGTTATCCGTATGTGGATGAATCCGACAACCCGGTTTACAAGCTGTTTTTGAAACGCTGAAACGCGTCGCTTGAAATGCCATGCCTTGGTTTGTCAGGGCTTGCTAGCCAGCACGCCAGTGGCAGGCTCGGGGCGCACAGGCATGCTCAGTTGCAACTGAGCGGGTCCGTCAATGCGGGCACCGAGTTGCGCCTGTTGCAGCGTGACCGTTTGCAGCAGCAGGCCGGGCAACACCTCGGTACCGCGCGCAAACGGTTTGGCCGCTTGGCCATCCACCGCTATCAATGCCACCGATTGGTTGACGCCTGATTTGGCAATGCCAATCAAGGCCAATCGGCTGCTGATCTCAGGGGCCGCAGGCGAGAGGCTTGTCTCGCTTGCGCTGCTGAGGCCCAACACTTTGCCGATATCTGCTGCTTGCAGGGCCACGGGCTGCGTCACTTGCAAACCGACGCTGGGCGCCAAGGGTCTGGGGTCAGCAGGCCAAAAGGCCAAGCCCCAGGCTGCTGCTGACGCGGCAGCTCCCGTCCACAACAGCAAGGCGCTGGCCTTGGGAAGCCAATGTGACCCCGACGGTTGGGAGGCAGAGACAGGTGTTTTTTTAAACATGGTCGGATTATCATGCAGGCTGTCACTCTCCAAATGAATCCACCATGCATGCAGCCCGCCTCTCTGACGCCACCACCATGAAACGCCTGCCAACAGGTTTCACCTTGATTGAGCTGATGGTGGTCTTGGTCATCATCGGGGTGCTGGCCGCACTGATCGTGCCCAATGTCTTGAACCGCGCAGACGACGCCCGCATCACGGCTGCCCGCACCGACGTGAACAACCTGATGCAGGCCTTGAAGCTGTATCGCCTAGACAACCAACGCTACCCCTCTGCCGAGCAAGGTCTGTCTGCCTTGGTCACCAAACCGACGACCGAGCCGCTGCCAACCAATTGGAAAACCTATGTCGACAAACTGCCCAATGACCCCTGGGGCCGTCCTTACCAGTTCATGAACCCAGGCATCAAAGGCGAGGTGGATGTGCTGTCTTTTGGCGCCGATGGGCAAGCCGGTGGCGAGGGCAAAAACGCCGACATCGGCAGCTGGGAATGAGTTTGGCAAGCCGGTGCGCTTGAAACCTCCATGGCCTTTGGCCAGTCCTGCACAGCAACAGGGCTTCACCCTGATTGAACTGCTGGTGGTGCTGTTGTTGGTGGCCATCGGCAGCAGCCTCGTGGTGCTCACCGTGCGGGACACCCCACAAGACCAATTGCGACAAGAAGCCGATCGCTTGATCGCTGTGCTTGAAACCGCCAAAGCCCAAGCCCGAGGCCGCAGCACTCCCCTGCGCTGGCAGGCAGATGACAAAGGCTTCAGCATCAGCCCCTTGCTGGGGGGCACAGAACAACGCATGGCCTGGCTGCACCTGGGTACCCGCGCAGAGCCCAACACCTGGGTGATCAGTGCCGAGCCGGTGCAAGCGCCGGTGCAATTGCAACTGCGGCAAGCCTCTCGCAGCGAGGGTCAATTCCAAACACTGACACTCAGCAGTGATGGCGCGGCTGCATTCAAGGTGCAGCCATGAAGCGGCCAAAGCACGCCCAGCCCCTTTCGCGCGGCTCAGGACAACCCTCTCGCCTAGTCGCTTGTCATCGCAGCCGCGGTTTCACCTTGATAGAAGTATTAGTGGCTTTGGCGATTTTGTCGATTGGCTTGATGGCTGGATTACGCGCCGCGTCCAGCATGACCGACAACGCGCAACGCCAGTGGCAGGTGTTGTTGGCGCAAGTGTGTGCCGACAACGCCCTGGCGCAATTGCGCATGTCGACTCAGCTGTCCAACGTGGGCGAACAAAACCTGGCTTGTCCCCAAGCCAGCTTAGACATGCGGCTGGTGATCACCGTGGCGGCCACGCCCAACCCTTCGTTTCGACGGGTAGATGCGCAGGTCTTGCAGGGTGCTTCGCCCTTGTTGCGGGTGACCAGTTTGTTGAGTCGCTACTGACATGCGACAACAAGGCTTCACCTTGGTCGAACTGCTGATTGCCCTGGCATTGATGGCCGTGCTGGGCGTGCTGAGTTGGCGCGGCCTGGACACCATGGTGCGCACCCGGG
>CAJBOO010000044.1 GCA_903956845.1 uncultured Burkholderiales bacterium | reverse complement strand
CGCTCTGGCATCGCCCACAGTTTGGATGATGCATGGGCTGTTCAAAAGACAGTTGGTTTTCCCGTGGTGATCAGACCCAGTTTCACCTTGGGCGGAACCGGCGGTGGCATTGCTTACAACGCAGAAGAGTTTGAAACCATTTGCAAGCGTGGCTTGGAAGCGTCTCCAACCAAGGAACTATTGATTGAAGAATCATTGCTGGGTTGGAAAGAGTACGAGATGGAAGTGGTTCGCGACAAAGCGGATAACTGCATCATTGTTTGCTCGATTGAAAACCTGGATCCCATGGGCGTTCACACAGGGGATTCCATCACCGTCGCACCTGCACAAACACTGACCGACAAGGAATACCAAATCCTTCGCAATGCAAGTTTGGCCGTTCTGCGTGAAATCGGGGTGGATACGGGTGGCTCGAACGTGCAATTTGCCATCAACCCCAAGGACGGCCGCATGGTGGTCATCGAGATGAACCCCAGGGTCTCTCGGTCGTCCGCATTGGCATCCAAAGCCACAGGTTTTCCGATCGCCAAAGTGGCCGCCAAACTGGCGGTGGGCTTCACCTTAGATGAATTGCGCAATGACATCACCGGTGGTGCCACACCTGCCAGCTTTGAACCCAGCATCGACTATGTGGTCACAAAGATTCCCCGTTTCGCATTTGAAAAATTTCCTACCGCTGACAGCCGACTCACAACCCAAATGAAATCGGTTGGTGAAGTGATGGCCATTGGTCGAACTTTCCAAGAATCATTCCAAAAAGCCTTGCGTGGACTTGAAGTTGGCGTCGATGGCATGAATGAAAAAACCCAAGACCGTGAGGTGTTGGAAAAGGAACTCGGCGAACCTGGCCCTGAGCGCATTTGGTACGTAGGGGATGCCTTCGCCATGGGAATGAGTGTGGAAGAGGTGCATGCACTGACGCGCATCGACCCTTGGTTCCTGATTCAAATTGAAGAGATCGT
This sequence comes from uncultured Burkholderiales bacterium, assembly GCA_903956845.1. GTDB lineage: Bacteria > Pseudomonadota > Gammaproteobacteria > Burkholderiales > Burkholderiaceae_C > Limnohabitans. Next base: position 6,811 of record CAJBOO010000044.1, on the reverse strand, counting down.
CAAGATTGAATTGGAATTGGAAAAGCATTCATTGGCTGACATCACTTCAGCTGAGTTGCTACAACTCAAACAAAAAGGATTTTCTGACAGGCGTCTGGCCAGGCAATTGAAAACCACAGAGCAAGCTGTCAGACAAGCTCGTCTGGATCTGAATGTTCGACCTGTTTTTAAGCGTGTTGATACTTGTGCTGCTGAGTTCGCCACACGCACGGCATACATGTACTCCACCTACGAAAGCCAGTGTGAAGCTGAGCCGACCCAAAACAAAAAAATCATGGTGTTGGGTGGCGGCCCCAACCGCATTGGACAAGGTATTGAATTTGATTATTGCTGCGTTCATGCAGCCCTTGCCATGCGCGAGGATGGTTACGAAACCATCATGGTTAACTGCAACCCAGAAACGGTTTCAACCGATTACGACACCAGCGACCGTTTGTATTTTGAGCCTCTCACTTTGGAAGATGTGCTGGAGATTGTTGACAAAGAAAAACCGCTCGGTGTGATCGTTCAATATGGTGGTCAAACCCCCCTGAAATTGGCCCTGGGTTTGGAGGCTGCAGGTGTCCCCATCATTGGCACTTCGCCTGACATGATCGATTCGGCAGAAGACAGAGAACGTTTCCAACAATTGCTGCATCAATTGGGGTTGCTGCAACCTCCCAACGCCACGGCTCGAACAGAGGCTGAAGCCTTGCTCAAAGCATCCGAGTTGGGTTACCCCCTGGTGGTTCGTCCCAGCTATGTCTTGGGCGGTCGCGCCATGGAAATCGTCCATGAACAAAGAGACCTTGAACGTTACATGAGAGAGGCTGTCAAAGTCAGCCATGACTCACCTGTCTTGTTAGATCGCTTTCTGAATGACGCCATCGAATGTGATGTGGATGCCATTTGTGACGGCACTGAGGTATTTATTGGTGGTGTGATGGAGCATATTGAGCAAGCAGGTGTGCACAGTGGAGACTCTGCCTGCTCATTGCCCCCGTATTCACTTTCTACTGAAACCGTCGATGAGCTCAAGCGACAAACTGCTGCGATGGCCCGTGGTTTGAATGTCGTTGGTCTCATGAATGTGCAGTTTGCGATCCAGCACCTCAATGGCCAAGACATCATTTATGTACTAGAGGTCAACCCTCGTGCCAGCCGGACGGTGCCTTTTGTCAGTAAGGCCACTGGCATTCAGCTGGCCAAAGTGGCTGCCCGCTGCATGGTTGGTCAAAGTTTGACATCTCAAGGTGTCACGAAAGAGGTCGTTCCTCCTTTCTTTAGTGTCAAAGAAGCTGTTTTCCCATTCGTGAAGTTCCCGGGCGTCGATACCATTTTGGGTCCCGAGATGAAATCCACTGGGGAGGTCATGGGGGTGGGTAAAACTTTTGGCGAGGCTTTTGTGAAAAGCCAATTGGGTGCTGGAACCAAATTGCCACGCGCTTCAGACCCTGTGCGAAAAGTATTTCTGACGGTGAAAAATGCGGACAAGCCAAGGGCTGTTGATGTGGCTCGTAGCTTGATTACCTTGGGTTTTGAATTGGTTGCCACCAAAGGCACCGCTGCAGCCATACAAGAAGCTGGCTTGGTGGTCAGTGCAGTGAACAAGGTGACCGAGGGGCGTCCTCATGTGGTTGACATGATCAAAAACAATGAAATTGCATTGGTCATCAACACCGTCGAAGAGCGTCGTAACGCCATTGCTGACTCACGACAAATTCGGACCTCTTCGTTGATGGCACGTGTCACCACGTTCACCACCATTGCCGGTGCTGAAGCTGCAGTAGAAGGCATGAAACACTTGGACAGTTTGGATGTTTACTCGGTTCAAGAGCTTCATCAACAACTCATTCACTGACCTAAAACGACCGTTCCTAAACCATGGCTACCATTCCCATTACCAAAATTGGCGCTGAAAAGCTCAAGCAAGAACTGCATACCCTGAAAACGGTTGACAGGCCATGGGTGATCAACGCGATTGCCGAGGCGAGAGCGCAGGGTGACTTGAGTGAGAACGCCGAATACGACGCAGCAAAAGACAGGCAAGGGTTTATCGAGGGGCGAATTCAGGAGATTGAAAGTAAATTGTCCATGTCTCAAATCATCGACCCTTCAACACTCGATGCGGGGGGGCGTGTCGTTTTTGGCGCGACAGTTGAACTGGAAGACGAGGCCTCTGGTGAGTCTGTTACTTACCAAATCGTTGGTGAAGATGAGGCTGATTTGAAATTGGGATTGATCAACATCAGCAGCCCCATTGCACGATCCTTGATCGGTAAAGAAGAGGGAGATGTCGCGAGCGTCGAAGCCCCTGGCGGCGTCAAAAAATATGAAATCATCAAGGTTTCATACCATTGACACTTCAAGCGTTTTGAGACGACTTCTTCACTGATTTTTGTTTGGGTTTGGCGCGTTTGATTTGACCACCTGCGGCCAGTCTTTGATTGCCCAGTACTTTGACCCGTTTCATCTCAGGGCGCTGACCCCCTCGGCTGCTGTATTTCAATACCTTGAACTCTCGGGGACCAGGCATGCGGTCTTCATCGATCTTCTTTTCTTTGATGGGTTGCGGCCGCCACAGCACCAACAGTTTTCCGATGTGTTGAATGGGAGCCGCACCCAGCTGGTCAGCCAGTGCGTGAAAAATCACCTCGCGTGATTGACGATCGTCGCTGAGTACGCGTATTTTGATCAGGCCATGTGCTTTGAGAGCCAGATCGGTTTCTTTGATGACTGCAGTGGACAGTCCATCGTTTCCAATCATGACGACAGGGTCAAGATGATGCGCCAAGGCGCGGTGGTTTTTGCGTTCAGCGGGGGTAAGTTGGATAGCAGGCATCAAGGTATTATCTTCTTTGTCAGAGGGCTACGCGTTGAAAGTAAAAACACAAAGTAAAAAAGTCAATAAATCATGGCTAAACGACCATGTCAATGACCCCTATGTCAAGTTGGCTCAAAAAGAGGGTTACCGGGCCCGAGCAGCATATAAATTGAAAGAAATAGACGAGACCTTTGACCTGTTCAAGCCTGGCATGGTTGTGGTCGACCTGGGCAGTGCGCCTGGTGCTTGGAGTCAGTATGTGCGGCGCCGTATGGCGCCATATGGGGCAGCCAGTGGTGATTTAGACGCCACATTGATAGCCCTGGATATGTTGCCCATGGCACCGATCGAAGGCGTGAGTTTTATCCAGGGTGATTTCCGTGAAGCAGATGTGATGGAACAACTTCAAACTCAACTTCAGGGGCGCTTGGTGGATGTGGTGATTTCAGACATGGCGCCTAATTTGTCAGGGATTGCATCAGCTGACGCTGCTCGAATGGTCCATTTGGTCGAATTGGCTGTCGATTTTTGCCGCCAACACCTCCATCCCAAAGGTGCGTTGGTGGTGAAGGTTTTTCACGGTGGCGGTTACAACGAGTTGGTCCAACTCTTCAAATCCAACTTCAAATTTGTCAAGCCCTTTAAGCCTAAAGCCAGCAGGGATAAATCCTCAGAAAATTTTCTCATTGGCAGCAGTCTTCTATGAATTGCGCATTATTTAATATTTAAGTATTCTTATAATGGGGTTCTATCAGGGTATTCTGGCCTGCTGCAGTCTTGTGTTCCTTCTGCGGGGCGCTGCATTCAAGTAAAACCATTTCAAATCTAATATCGCCTTGAAAAGCCTAAAATGGGCTCAACCTTCGTGCTTGGCATCTCGCCAAGACATGCTTTGACTGGAGTTCTCTTTGAACAACCCTTGGTTTTCTAAATTGGCCGTTTGGTTGGTGATTGCGTTGGTGCTTTTCACCGTGTTCAAACAATTCGATACGCGTGGTCAGGCTGGCAATGGCTACCTTGCCTATTCAGACTTCTTGGAAGAGGTTCGTGGCAAGCGAATCAAGGCCGCGACGATACAAGAGGGCCAGGGCGGCACAGAAATTGTGGCCACCACGACCGATGACAGGAAAGTCCGCACCAACGCAACTTATCTCGACCGTGGTTTGGTTGGCGATTTGATCGCCAACAATGTGAAATTCGATGTCAAGCCCCGCGAAGAAGGTTCTTTGCTGATGACCTTATTGGTCAGCTGGGGCCCCATGCTCTTGCTGATCGGTGTGTGGGTTTATTTCATGCGGCAAATGCAAGGCGGGGGCAAAGGTGGTGCTTTCAGCTTTGGCAAAAGCAAAGCGCGCATGCTCGATGAGAACAACAACACAGTCACATTTGCTGACGTTGCAGGCTGTGATGAAGCCAAGGAAGAAGTCAAAGAGGTGGTTGACTTCTTGAAGGATCCTCAAAAATTTCAAAAATTGGGTGGCCGCATTCCTCGCGGTTTATTGCTTGTGGGTCCCCCCGGAACCGGCAAAACCTTGTTGGCCAAGGGCATCGCTGGTGAAGCCAAAGTACCTTTCTTCAGCATTTCTGGTTCCGACTTCGTGGAGATGTTCGTGGGTGTTGGTGCTGCGCGAGTTCGCGACATGTTTGAAAACGCCAAAAAGAACGCACCTTGCATCATCTTCATTGATGAAATTGATGCCGTGGGTCGCCAGCGCGGCGCCGGTTTGGGCGGTGGCAACGATGAGCGCGAGCAGACACTGAACCAAATGTTGGTTGAGATGGATGGCTTCGAAACCAATCTGGGTGTGATTGTGGTGGCAGCCACCAACCGCCCAGATATTTTGGATGCTGCCTTGTTGCGCCCTGGTCGATTTGACCGCCAGGTTTACGTCACGCTTCCAGACATCCGCGGCCGTGAACAAATTTTGAATGTTCACATGCGCAAGATCCCGGTGGGACAAGATGTGTCTCCTGGCGTGATCGCCCGAGGCACCCCTGGCATGAGTGGAGCTGATCTGGCTAACTTGACCAATGAGGCTGCATTGATGGCTGCACGCCGCAATGCACGTGTCGTCGAAATGCAAGATTTTGAAAAGGCGAAAGACAAAATCCTCATGGGCCCTGAGCGCCGCAGCATGGTGATGCCTGAAGAAGAGCGTCGCAACACGGCTTACCATGAGTCAGGACATGCCTTGATTGGCAAGCTGTTGCCCAAATGCGATCCCGTCCACAAAGTCACCATCATTCCTCGTGGACGCGCCCTCGGTGTCACCATGAGCTTGCCTGAAGCCGACCGTTACAGCTATGACCGAATCTACATGTTGAATCAGATCAGCATGCTCTTTGGTGGTCGGATTGCTGAAGAGGTTTTCATGAACCAAATGACCACTGGCGCATCCAATGACTTTGAGCGTGCAACACAAATTGCCCGCGACATGGTCATGCGCTACGGCATGTCGGAAGCCCTAGGCCCCATGGTTTATGCTGAAAATGAGGGTGAGGTTTTCTTGGGTCGTTCTGTCACGAAAACCACCAACATGAGTGAGTCGACCATGAAGAAGGTGGATGATGAAGTCCGAAACATCATCGATGGTCAGTACAACTTGGCCAGACGGTTGATTGAAGACAATGCAGACAAAATGCACGCCATGGCAAAAGCCTTGCTTGAATGGGAAACCATTGACAGTGACCAACTTGATGACATCATGGCAGGGCGCCCCCCACGGCCGCCCAAGGACTGGACGCCACGTACGCCATCATCTGGTGATGGCGGTGGTGGTACACCAGAAGCAGTTCAGCCCAATGCATCACCTTCGGTTGCATGATGAACTTGTTGCGCGATCAGCAAATGGGGCTTCGGCCCCATTTTGATTTTTGGCAAACCACTCGGTTCCAACTTCATTTGGACAGGCCCTTGGTCATGGGCATCGTGAATGTCACACCAGACTCTTTTTCTGACGTCAATAACAGTCCAAGTCCAAGCCAAGCCATTGAACTGGCGCAGCAGCATTTGCGTGAGGGTGCAGATATGTTGGATGTTGGTGGTGAGTCCACGAGGCCAGGGGCAAAACCCTTGTCTGCCGAGCAGGAGTGGGAACGCATCCAACCCGTTTTGAGTGAAGTGATGAAATGGGACAGGCCTGTTTCTGTTGATACTTACCATCCAGACAACATGCGCAAAGCATTGGATATGGGTGTGGATGTCATCAATGACATTTGGGCTTTGCGCATGGGCAATGCGCTGCAAGTGGTGTCTCAATACAACTGCGGAGTCTGCCTGATGCACATGCATGGCGAGCCTGCAACCATGCAGGTCTCGCCTATGGAGGGGGATGTCCTGAAGCCCATCACCCTTTTTTTTCAGAGCAGGCTGCATCAAGTTCAGCAAGCGGGTATCGACCTCTCAAGAATCGTCTTGGATCCAGGCGTTGGTTTTGGTAAAACAGTGGATCAAAATTTTTCGCTCTTGCGTCACCAAGATGTCTTCATGCAAATGGGATTGCCGCTTTTGGTGGGTTGGTCGAGGAAATCAGCCTTGGGCATCGCAACAGGATTGACTGCCCACGATCGCTTGGTGCCCAGCGTTGTTGCCGCGATGATGGCCATTGAGCGAGGTGCCCGAATAGTGCGTGTCCATGATGTGTCAGCCACCGTGGCCGGCTTGAAAACATGGATGGCCGTTGAGAAATCTCACGCATCAACACAATTGATCAAAGAAAGCATGTGATGGCACGACAATATTTTGGCACTGACGGTATCCGCGGGCGTGTGGGCATGCATCCCATCACCCCCGACTTCATGCTGCACATGGCCAATGCGGTCGGACACCATTTGCGCATATCAGAAGACCGTCCGCGCGTATTGATTGGTAAAGACACGCGTATTTCTGGGTACATGTTGGAGTCAGCGCTAGAAGCTGGTTTCAACTCTGCTGGTGTGGATGTGGTGTTGCTGGGCCCCCTGCCAACGCCGGGGGTCGCTTATCTGACAACAGCCTTGAGAGCCAGT
>CAJBOO010000043.1 GCA_903956845.1 uncultured Burkholderiales bacterium | reverse complement strand
GCGGGCTTTCGCCATCAACGAGAGTGCGCGCCAACTGCTGAGCGATTTGCGCTGCTGGCCCAACCCTCAACACGCTACCCCGGTGCAAAGCATGCATGTATGGGGCGACGCTGGCGGACGGGTGCAGTTTGAATCCCCCAACCTCCATGGCATGACCCACATCGTGGATGTGCCTGTGCTGGAAGGATTGCTGGCCGAGGCCGTGGATTTCCAGCACACGATCGAGCGGGTGTCTGACCCCGTTTCCGCCAAACTGACCGTGGTGTGTGAGGGCCGCAACAGCCAAACCCGCCAAGAACTGGGGGTGGCTTTCAACACCCTGCCCTACCAACAACATGCCCTGGCCACCCGGGTGCACTGTGCCCAAGGGCATCGCCAACAGGCCTTGCAATGGTTTTCTCAAGCGCACGGCGAACTCGACATCTTGGCCTTGCTGCCCATGGGCGGCGCCCATGGACATGACGCCGCCGTGGTCTGGTCCTTGCCTAGCGCCGAAGCCATGCGCTTGCAAGCCTTGCCGGTCTCCGATCTCGCGCAAGCCCTGAGCCATGCCAGCCACCAAGCCTTGGGCGCCTTGGAAGTGACTTCGCCTGTGCAAGTCTGGCCTTTGCAACTGGCGCAAGCTCAACAGTGGACAGGCCAGTTTGCGCAAGGAGGCGCTTGGGTCTTGGCAGGCGACGCCGCCCACACCATCCACCCCTTGGCTGGTTTGGGTTTGAATTTGGGTTTGGCCGATGTGCGCGAGCTGGCACAGGTGCTGCAAACCCGCGAGACCACCCAGTTTTGGCGGGGGGTGGATGACCGACATTTGTTGCGCCAGTACGAACGCGCACGCAAAGCCGACATGCTGGGCGTGTGGTTGGCGTGTGACGGTTTGCAGCGCCTCTTCAATCACCCCAACACCCTGGTGCAGTCGTTGCGCAACTGGGGATTCAACAGCTTCAATCAACTGACTCCACTCAAACAATGGTCCGTGAAACAAGCAATGCACTGACCCATCGAAAGGCCCTCATGACTTTTCCATCTTTGATCAAACACCTGGGCTTGGCCCTATTGGCAACCTTGAGCCTGGGGCAAGCCTGGGGACAAGGCGAAGAAGCCTTGATCCGCAAGAACCTCAAAGAACGCATGCCGCAAATCCAACCGATTGACGAGGTGCGGCGCACCGCCATGCCAGGCTTGTTCGAGCTGCGGGTGGAGGGAACCGAGATTTATTACACGGATGCAACCGGTAATTTTCTACTGCAAGGTCAGCTGATCGATACCCGCACCCAGCGCAACTTGACCGAAGAGCGTGTGCAAAAAATCACCGCCATTGATTTCAAAACACTGCCCATCAAGGACGCCATCACTCTCGTGCGGGGCAAGGGCGAGCGTAAATTGGCCATTTTTGAAGACCCCAACTGCGGCTATTGCAAACGCTTTGAACGCGAGTTGCAAAAGGCAGACAACATCACGGTCTATCTGTTCCTCTACCCCATCTTGGGCAAAGACTCAGGTGACAAATCCAAGGCCATCTGGTGTGCCAAAGACCCAGGCAAGGCATGGTTGGACTGGATGGTGAAGGACCAAGCCCCTGCAGCGGGCAGCTGTGACACCACAGCCATCAAACGCAATGTGGAGTTTGGTCAAAAAATGAAAATCACAGGCACCCCCACCCTGGTTTTCACAGACGGTACCCGTGTCCCAGGTGCCATAGAAGTGGCCCAAGTGGAAAAACTCCTCGGCAAGCCCTGAATCCCATGCGACAAGCTGTTTTGGCCCCTGTTCAGTTTCGTGTGGCCGTGCATGACCTGCACGCTCACCTGTGGTCGGTCGAGCTGACCGTCACTCGCCCTGCAGCACAGCAGGTCTTGCAATTGCCGGTCTGGATTCCAGGCAGTTACTTGGTGCGCGAATTTGCCAAGCAAGTCATGCAGGTCAAAGCATCGCAATCAGGGGCGTCCTGCGCTGTCAGCCAAACCGGCAAATCGAGCTGGCTCGTCAACAGTGAGGAACACCACCCACTGACCGTGACCTATCTGGTCCACGCTTACGACAACTCGGTGCGCACCGCCTGGTTGGATGCATTGCGTGGGTTTTTCAACCCCACCAGTTTGTGCATGCAAGTGCTGGGGCAAACCGATGAGCCGCACAGCCTCGAGTTGCTTGCCGTGCCGGATGCGCCCGATTGGCGCGTAGCCACTGCTTTGCCCGCGCACAAAACCAACGCCGCGGGCTTTGGCACTTACCTTGCACGAGACTATGACGATCTGGCCGACAGCCCCATCGAAATGGCCGACTTTTGGTCTGGTCGCTTTGTCAGCAAAGGGGTGCCGCACCAAGTGGTGATCACCGGTGCGGCAGCGTCGTTGGATGGCCAGCGTTTGCTGAAAGACATGCAGGCCATCTGCGACACCGAAATCGCTTTTTGGCATGGTCGCGGCAAAGCACCACACGACCGCTATGTGTTTTTGATCAATGCCGTGGCGGATGGCTATGGCGGCCTTGAGCACCGCCACAGCACGGCCTTGATTTGCAAGCGCGACGATTTGCCACGACAGGATCAAGAAGCCGCCAGTGAAGGCTATGTGGGGCTTTTGGGCCTGATCAGCCACGAGTATTTCCACACTTGGAATGTCAAACGCTTGCGACCTGCTGCGTTTGAGCGTTACGACTACACCCAAGAAAACTTCACCGACTTGCTCTGGTTTTTTGAGGGTTTCACCAGTTATTACGACGACGTGCTGCTCTGCCGTGCCGAGCTGATTTCGCCAGCCACCTACCTCAAACTGCTTGGCAAGACCATTAACCAGGTTTGGCAGACACCTGGTCGCAAAGTCCACAGCGCGGCCCAAGCAAGCTTTGAAGCTTGGACCAAGTACTACCGCCCTGACCCCAACAGCGCCAACTTGACCGTGAGTTACTACACCAAGGGTGCGCTCATCGGTTTGTGTCTTGATTTGTCACTGCGCCAAGCTGGACACAGCCTGGACGAAGTGATGCGGGGCTTATGGAAACGCTGCAAAGCAGGACCGATGACCGAAGACGATTTGCTGGCGGTGTTGCAAGAGACCACTGGCCACAGCTGGCAGCGACAACTCAAAGCCTGGGTGCATGGCACTGCTGAGTTGCCCGTGGTGTCTTTGTTGCAATCGCAAGGCGTGTCTGTGTTGGAAGAACCCGCCCCCATGGCCCAGCAACTGGGCCTGCGGGTTCAAGAAAACCACGCGGTGCAGGTGCAAACCGTGCTCAATGGCAGCGCAGCTGAGGCTGCAGGTTTTGCACCTGGCGACGAATGGCTAGGCATCGAGGTCATGGCAGGTAAAACCAAGTCGGCTTGGCGACTGAAAAAACTCGATCAGCTCACATGGTTGTTGGGTAAAGCCAAACAGTGCACAGCATGGGTCTCACGCGATGGGCAATTGCTTCAACTGCCCCTGCGCATGCCAGCCAAACCGGTCATGCAATTGCGCTTGGGCATCGATACCCCTGCATGGGTAGGCCAATGGCTGGCCGACAAGCCCCGCGCCTGAACCTGTCAGCGCTTGCGCAAATCGAGCACCCGACGCGCCTTGCCTTGGCTGCGCTCAACCTCACCCTCAGCGCACAACTGCACCAAGAGTGACGTCCCAATGTAGGCCTTGGCGTCGTGCATCAAGGCCTGTGCCGCTGCCCGGGCTTCAGAGGATTCGGGGCTCACCCCTTGCCGTGTTTCCACCTTGACCGTGAGGTTGTCCAGCGGCCCCTCTTTGCTGAGCACGCACAGGTAATGCGCACTCAAAGCGGCGTGACGCAAGATCAGTTCTTCGATTTGGGAAGGGAATACGTTGACGCCGCGCACGATCATCATGTCGTCGCTGCGACCAGTGATTTTTTCCATGCGCCGCATGGTGCGCGCAGTGCCTGGCAACAAGCGTGTGAGGTCGCGGGTGCGGTAACGGATGATGGGTAAAGCTTCTTTGGTGAGGCTGGTGAACACCAATTCACCCCATTCACCGTCAGCCACAGGTTCGCCCGTGTCGGGGTTGATGATTTCAGGGTAAAAATGGTCTTCCCAAATCGTGGGGCCGTCTTTGGTTTCCACGCATTCATTCGCGACGCCGGGGCCAATGACCTCTGACAATCCGTAGATGTCTACGGCATCAATGCCCATGCGTTTTTCGATGACTTGCCGCATGTCATTGGTCCATGGCTCTGCACCAAAGATACCTATGCGCAAACTGCTGTCCTTGGCAGACACACCCTGCCGGTCAAATTCATCGGCCAGGGCCAGCATGTAGCTGGGCGTGACCATGATGATGTCGGGTTGGAAGTCTTGGATCAATTGCACTTGACGCTCGGTTTGGCCTCCGCCAAAGGGGATCACCGTCAACCCCAGTTTTTCTGCACCGTAATGCGCGCCCAAACCACCGGTGAACAAGCCATAGCCATAACTGATATGAACCGTGTCACCTTTTCGCGCACCCGAAGCGCGGATGCTGCGAGCCACACAGGTGGCCCAGGTGTCAATGTCGTTTTGGGTGTAGCCCACGACGGTCGGTTTGCCGGTGGTGCCGCTGGACGCGTGAATGCGCACGATGTGCTGCTTTGGAACAGCGAACATGCCAAAGGGATAGCTGTCTCGCAAATCGGCCTTGGTGGTGAAAGGGAATTTGGCCAAGTCCTGCAAACTTTTTACATCATCCGGGTGCACACCTGCCGCATCAAACTTGGCCCGGTACACAGGCGAATGGGCGTAGGCATGTGCCAAAGTGGCGCGCAAGCGTTTCAGCTGCAAGGCACGCAGTTCGTCGATGCTGGCCTTCTCAATCGGTTCCAGGGGCAATGTTGTGCTCATGTGGGTACCACTTGTCCTTGTATCTGTGCGCTCTTGCCGCGAAACACCGCAACCACCTGGTCATGTTGGTTGCGCACCGTCATGTCATAAATGCCGTGTCGTCCGCTCAGGGCCTGTTCTTGCCCCACACAGGTCAGCACATCACCCTCGTGGGCAGGCTTCAAAAAATCGATATGGGCCGCAGACGCCACGGCTGCTGTGTTGTGACTGTTGCAAGCAAATGCAAAAGTCGAGTCTGCCAAAGTGAAAATGAAGCCACCGTGACACATGTGGTGACCATTCAGGTGCTTGGCTTGCACGTGCATGCGCATGCTGGCTTGTCCGGGTTTGCAATACAGCAACTCCATGCCCATGGTGTTGCGCGAAGCCGTGTCAGCCGCAAACATGGTGACGCCTACCTGCTGCGCCAAGTCATCAGGGTTGTAGGTGGCAGGCATCTTCATTCGCCTTTGAACTGCGGTGCACGTTTTTGCAAAAACGCGGTCACCCCTTCCATGTAATCATGGGTCTTGCCCAGCGCGGATTGGGCATCCCGCTCAGCATCGAGTTGTTGGTTCAAGCTGTGTTGGCCCGCATCGCGCAACAAGGCACGGGTTGACACCAACGCCTTGGTGGGCATGACGGCCAAACGTTCGGCCATGTGCAAAGCAGCGGCCATGCAGTCATCCGCCACATCCCAAATGAGCCCCCATTCTTTGGCCTGAGGCGCCATCAATTTGTCACCTGTCATGGCCAAGGCGGTGGCACGTGCCAGTCCTAAGCGTTCGACCAAAAACCAACTGCTGCCTGCATCAGGGAT
>CAJBOO010000042.1 GCA_903956845.1 uncultured Burkholderiales bacterium | reverse complement strand
GGTCATTGCATCTTTGAATTTCAGCCGGTCTTCCGCTTTATCAATCGCTTCTGGCGTGGCTCCAATCAACTCAATGGGTTTGCCAGTGAAGGCCCCCTTGTATTTTTCAAGGATACCGTTGTGCCATAAATCCAGAGCGCAATTCAAGGCTGTTTGTCCACCCATGGTTGGCAATATGGCGTCTGGTTTTTCTTTGGCAATGATTTTTTCGACGGTTTTCCAGGTGATGGGTTCGATGTACGTGACATCGGCAGTCGCTGGGTCAGTCATGATCGTGGCAGGATTGCTGTTGATCAAAATAACGCGATAGCCCTCTTCTCTCAAGGCTTTGCAAGCTTGTACACCGGAATAATCGAATTCACATGCCTGCCCAATCACAATCGGGCCGGCTCCTATCAACAGGATGGATTGGATGTCTGTTCGCTTAGCCATGCTGTGTCACCGCCATGGATAGGATGAAACGGTCAAAGAGGTACCCAATGTCATGTGGGCCGGGAGATGCTTCAGGATGACCCTGGAAACTGAATGCCTTGTGGGTCGTCAACTCTAGGCCTTGCAGACTGCCGTCAAACAAGCTGATGTGGGTTGCCCTGACATGTGTGGGCAATGACTTTTCATCCACAGCAAAACCATGGTTTTGACTGGTGATGGATACCCGACCTGTGTCCAAGTCTTTGACTGGATGGTTTGCTCCGTGGTGTCCAAATTTCATTTTGTATGTTTGCGCGCCACTGGCGAGCGCTAATATTTGATGACCTAAGCAAATGCCAAACAGCGGCACCTTTTTTTCCAACAACTGTTGGGTCGCTTTGATGGCGTAGTCACATGGACCGGGATCTCCTGGGCCATTCGACAAGAAAACCCCATCTGGTTTGAGTTTCAACACCTCATCGGCAGTGGTCTGTGCGGGTACAACGGTGACTTTGCACCCGCGCTGGGCCAACATGCGCAAAATATTTCTTTTGACACCGAAGTCAAATGCAACCACATGGTGTTTTGGATCGGTGACGTGCCCATGACCCAAACCCAGGCGCCATTCCGTTTCAGTCCACGGGTATGCGTGGTTAATGGTGACTTCTTTGGCCAAATCCAGGCCCGCCATGGACGGTGCGGATTGCGCTAAAGCAATGGCAGCAGCGATACGTTCAGGCGTGATGTTTTCGCCAGGCGCTAAAGCAACGATCGAACCGCTTTGAGCGCCATGCTCACGCAAATGCCGGGTCAGTTGGCGCGTGTCTATTTCAGCGATGGCAACCGTTTTCTGTTGCTTTAAATAATCAGCCAAATTGCTTTGGGCACGAAAGTTGGAATGCAACAGAGGCAACTGTTTGATGATCAATCCTGCCGCGTGGATCTGATCAGATTCCGCATCTTCATCGCACACACCATAACTGCCAATGTGCGGATAAGTGAGAGTGACCAATTGGCGACTGTAGCTTGGATCAGTCAGTATTTCTTGGTAACCGGTCATGGAGGTATTGAAAACCACCTCCCCGACAGTTTGCCCAGGATGACCAATGGATTGACCAACAAAGACAGTGCCGTCTGCAAGTGCCAGTAATGCTGGAGGGGAATTTCCCTGAAGAGACAAAAGCACTCAGATCTCCGAGTTTCGGTGACGCCCCAAGTGCGAGAGATGCCTTCTCTTTGGCTACTTCACAAGGGGATTGGCTTTTTATCGAGCGAAGGGCGTGCGGTTGATGTAGAAGTGCAACATTATAACCATCAAGAAACCCTGATATCCGACTCAGTTTGACATAAGCAACTGAGTTGCACTGGCATGCATGCAGATGGCCGCAGCAGATGCCACGTTCAGCGATTCTTCTCCGCCAGGCTGAGCAATTCGAACACTTTGTACATGGGTTGTGAGCCACTGATCAGAGACGCCACGCCCTTCATGGCCCAGCACCCAAACGCATGGCATCTGCAATGAGCGAGATCTTGTCAAATCATGAAGCCAATGGCCGTCATGTGAACTCGTGACATAAATCGGCAAGCCCAAATCCATCAAAACGATGATGTCCACCGATTCGTGGATCGACAAACCGAAATGCGCACCCATCCCGGCGCGAACCACTTTGGCCGACCAAAGTGCGACGCTCGCTTTGGTGCTCACCACCTGTGAAAACCCAAAAGCTGCAGCACTGCGCAAAATAGCCCCCGCATTGCCAGGATCCTGAACACCATCCAGAACAACCGTTCCGACGCCAGGCGATAAAAGACCACGATCTGGCAATCGAACAACGCCGCCAATCCAAGAGGGGGAAGGCAACGAACTCAGAACGTCCATCATGGCCTGCGGAATCAACACCACTTCATCACAACCATCTTGCCACTGAGCCACCGCATCTGCAGACACATGATCTGCAAGGACCAATTGATCAAAGCGCCATCCGCGTTGGATAGCAGATTGACACAGGTGTTCGCCCTCAATCCATACACTTTGTTGAATACGATAGGCGGTGTTATCTAAGCTCAACTGCTTGAGCTTTTTAAACCAGGGATTGTCTTTAGAGACGATATGTTTGCTCATGGGACAGATGCAGCCAAAAGAGCAGCAACAGGCGCAAAACTCTTGCGATGCCAAACTGTTGGTCCCCATCGATGAAGTGCTTCAAGATGGGCCTGCGTTCCATAACCCTTGTGCTGTGAAAAACCATAGGCTGGAAAACTGGCATCAATAGATTCACACCATAAATCTCGCTCCACTTTCGCAATGATTGAAGCTGCGGAAATACATTTGACCTTGGTATCCCCTTTGACGATCGCTTCAGCCAAAACATCGATCACGGGCAGTCGATTTCCATCGATCAGTACCTTGCCAGGTTTCAAGCGCAGGCCATGGATGGCACGCTGCATGGCAAGCATGGTCGCTTGCAAAATATTGAGCTGATCAATTTCTTCGACAGAACTTTGAGCCACAGAGCAACAAAGTGAATTCGCTTTGATCAAGCCATAAAGGTTTGCTCTTTTTTTTGCCGTGAGTTGCTTGGAGTCAGCCAACCCAGCAATGGGATTCAAATCATCCAAAATGACTGCCGCAGCAAAAACGGGACCCGCCAAAGGACCGCGACCGGCCTCGTCCACACCAGCAATCAAGACAGGCCCATCCCAATTCAAGGAAGACTGCTCAGCTGACAAGAATTTTCTCGATCGCATTGGTGGCCAATAAGGATGTGTCTTGATTCAATGAGTCGTGCAGCATTGTAAATTTATGGCGCATTGCCTGAACCCGTTCAGGCTGATCGATCCAAGCTTGCAAAGCAGCAGCCAGTGCGATGGGAGTGGCTTGTGATTGCAATAACTCTGGAACCACAAATTCCTTGCACAAAATATTGGGCAAGCCTACCCAGGGTTGCAAGCGCTGCCGGCGAATGATCTCCCAACTGATCCATGGCATGCTGTAAGCAATCACCATGGGACATTTGAACAAGGCTGCTTCTAGGGTTGCGGTCCCACTTGCCACCAATGCAAGGTCTGCGCAGGCCAGTACCTCATGGCTTTGACCTTCCAAAATAGTCAGGCGCTGCAACTGAGGCAGTCCATCAACCATATGCTTTAAGTGCTGCATGAGTCCAGGTGCAGAGGGAATCAACACTGTTAACTCAGGGTGAGTGCGCTCAAAAATGGCTGCTGCCTGAATGAACCTAGAAGTCAATTGCTGGATCTCACTCAAACGACTTCCAGGCAGGATGGCCAAAACCAACGCTTGATCATCAATCCCCAACTGCAGCCTTGCCGCCTGTTTATCAATTTGCTTTGGCACCCATTGGGCGATGGGGTGACCTACGAAAGTCGCATCAATGCCATGTTGAGCCAAGAGCGCTGGTTCGAAAGGAAATAAGCAAAGCACATGGTCAGTACTCTGACCCAGGGTCTCCAACCGCTTGGCGCGCCAAGCCCAAACAGATGGGCAAACAAAATGGACAGTCGGTATCCCTTGTTTTTTCAACGCTTGGGACAAATCCAAATTGAAATCAGGCGCGTCAACGCCAATGAATACTGAGGGGCGATCTTGAAGCAACCGGAGTTTCAGTTGCGACCGAATTTGCGTGATTTCCCGGTAGTGCTTTAAAACCTCAATGTATCCGCGCACAGCCAATCGATGACTGGGCCACCAGGACTGAAACCCCAATTGATCCATTTTGGGTCCGCCAATACCCACCAATGAAAGATCTGTCCAGCGGCTTTGCAAACCACGAATCAACAGTGAAGACAGTAGATCGCCAGATGCTTCGCCTGCAACCATGGCCATTTTCATGGGTGTCGCCATTTCGTTCAATGATGGGGATGACTCGTCAACGCACAATCCCGCGCTGCGGTGAAGTCCCGCTTAAAAAGGATGTCATCAAATCAACGACAAGTTCAAGCTCAGTGTGATTGGATTTCAAAGCCGTGATTTGCTGGCAAGCCTGATCAAGCGTGAGTCCATCACGGTAAAGCAATTTGTACATGCTCTTCACGGCTTGGATTTGCACAGGCGTGAACCCACGCCGCTTCAGCCCTTCAAAATTCATGGACCGTGCTTCAGCAGGTTGACCCTGACACATGACAAATGGTGGCAGGTCAGCAAACAACAACGAATTCATGGCGGTGAAGCTGTGTGCACCCAATTTGCAAAATTGGTGCACCACAGTGAAGCCACCCAAAATGGCCCAATCTCCTACATGCACATGACCAGCCAACTGCGTACTGTTGGCAAAGATGGTGTGGTTGCCGACCTGGCAGTCGTGGGCCAGGTGAACATAGGCCATGATCCAGTTATCATGACCCAAGCGGGTAATGCCACCATCCGAGACCGTTCCTATGTTGAATGTGCAAAATTCACGTATGACATTTCTATCGCCAATCACCAATTCACAGGGCTCGCCCGCATATTTTTTGTCTTGAGGAACTGCCCCCAAGGAGTTAAATTGGAAAATTTGGTTATCACACCCAATGGACGTCTTGCCTTCGATCACACAATGGGAACCAATGGTGGTGCCAGCTCCAATCTGCACATCCGGCCCAATGACAGTGAAAGGACCTACGCTGACTGAGGAATCAAGCTCAGCAGACGGACTGATCAGCGCTGTGGGATGGATTTTTGTCATCGAAGAGCTCAGGCAATGGTGCGCATGGTGCACATCAACTCGGCTTGAACCGCCAGTTCTTCACCCACCATGGCGTGCGCTTTGAATTTAAAGATACCTGCTTTCATGCGATCGAGTTCTACACACAATGTCAAGGCGTCACCAGGCTCAACGGGACGTTTGAACCTTGCTGCGTCAATGCCAGCAAAGTAATAAACGGTTTTGTCATCAGGCACCACATCCAAGGTGGCAAAGGCGAGCAATGCAGCAGCCTGCGCCAAAGCTTCCAACATCAACACACCAGGCATGACAGGTCGATGCGGGAAATGTCCATTGAAGAATGGCTCGTTGATGGTCACATTTTTCAAAGCCTTGATGGATTTTCCTTTTTCCATTTCAAGCACCTTGTCCACCAGCAGGATCGGATACCTGTGAGGCAATAATTTGAGAATCTGATGGATATCCATGGATGGGGTTGTCATATTTTTCTATCAGCCTCTAATTGTTTAATGCGTTCACGGAGTGTGTTGAGTTGCTTCAAACTTGCAGCATTTTTGTGCCAAGCTTGGTTGGTGTCGATGGGAAATACACCGGTGTATTGCCCTGGCTGATGCAAAGAATGCGTGACCACGGAAGCGGCGGAAACATGGACATGGTCAGCGATGTCTAAATGACCCAGGATGACCGCTCCCCCACCAACAGTGCAATGGGCTCCAATGCGGGTGCTGCCCGCAACGCCAACGCATCCAGCCATCGCCGTATGACGGCCAACGCGAACGTTATGTCCAATTTGGATCAAGTTATCCAACTTGACGCCCTCTTCAATCACCGTGTCTTCAAGCGCACCGCGATCAATACAGGTGTTTGCGCCTATTTCAACTTGGTTGCCAATACGCACTGCACCCAATTGCTCGATCTTGATCCATTGCTCATCTTCCTGAGCGAATCCAAAACCATCGGCCCCAATAACAACCCCTGAGTGAAATAGACAGTCATCCCCCACTACACAATCATGAGAAACAGTGACCCGCGATTTCAACCAGGTGTTTGCGCCAACGACTGCGCGAGCCTCAATCAAACAAAATGGACCGATGACTGCCGTTGGATGAACTTGTGCGCTGGGATGAATGAATGCGGTTGGATGAATGCCAGGTTCAGCAGAATGGCCCTTCCATTTGCGCCATAAATGGGTCACCCTTGCCCAATATGCATAGGGGTTCTCAGTGATGATGCATGCGCCTCTGTGCACCGCAGCTTCCATAGCTTCAGGGGAAACAATCACGCAAGCCGCCCTACTGGTTGCAAGTTGCGAGCGGTACTGGGGGTTACTCAAAAAGCATAAGTCCCCGGGACCTGCTAAGGACAGCGGGGATAAACCTGTGACATGTATATCAGCGGAACCATGCAAGTTGCCACCGAGTTGTTGAACAAGCGCACCTAAAGTCAGGTGGTCCACGCAATCACTTGCCGCCGTTAATGACTTTGATCACCTTCTCGGTGATGTCGTGTTTGGGGTTGATATAAACGGCTTCTTGCAAAATCAAGTCGTATTTTTCGGATTCAGCTACTTGCTTGACCACTTTATTGGCTTTTTCCAAGACTTGTTGCAACTCTTCATTTTTGCGGGCGTTCAAGTCTTCTTGAAACTCGCGGCGTTTACGCTGGAAATCTCGGTCTTGCTCGGACAATTGCCGTTGACGGGTGGAACGTTGTGTTTCGGACAGCGTAGGAGCATCGCGCTCTAATTTTTCTGAGTTTGACTTCAGCACATTCCCAAGGTCGACCAGTTCTTTTTCACGCTTGGAGAATTCTTGCTCAAGCTTGGTTTGTGCTACTTTTGCCGTATTGGCTTCGCGGAAAATTCTGTCGGTATTGATGAAACCAACGCGAAAATCTTCAGCATGGGCATGAAACATTGCCATTCCCAAGCAGCCCAACATCAAAAAGCGAGCAGTGTTGATACCCATTAGAAAGCCGTCCCAATTTGGAATTGAAAGGATTGCATTGTAGCCTCATCACTCGCGAATTTCTTGATGGGCTTGGCCCAGGCGAATCGCAAGGGGCCCACAGGAGATACCCAGCTCAAACCAATGCCTGTAGAGCTGCGCAACTCGGCAAGGTCAATGCTCTCCTCAGCCAAGTAGACATTGCCCACATCAATGAAGGTATACAGACGCAAGGTTTTATCAGCACCTACTCCAGGAAATGGCATCAAAAATTCGGTGTTCAGCAGAATTTTGGTGGCACCACCCACAGGTCGAGTGCTGTTAGGAAGGCTGGCCGCGTAAGTCGTTCTCAACGCCCCTTGCTGGAATCCTCGAACAGAGCCAAGGCCGCCGCCAAAATAATTTTTAAAGACCGGGTAAGCCTTTCCATTGAGGCCAGCACCGTTGGCCAATTCTGCATTGACAGCCAAGGTGTATTTTTTGGTCAAGGGCCAGTACTGCTGGTATTGACCGCTGTTGCGGTAATACCTGGTATTACCTAAGACAGCCACCTCAGAGTTCAGTCGGGTCAAACGACCTTTGTTGGGGGCCAACATGCTGTCACGACTGTCCCTGGCCCAACCGATGGTCAATGGCGCTGTTCGACTTGTGTAACCATAATCGCTTACAAATTGTTGATACGCCGAGGGCAAAGGATCAGTGCCAGGATTGATCGTTGTTTGCTCGTAGGAACCGCCGAAAAATACGGTATCGATTTCGCCAAAAGGAACGCCAAAACTCACCCCAGCACCGGATGTGGTGAGACTGTAGTCGCCGCTGCTCAAGAGATAGGGCTTTGTGCTTTTATGGTAAAGATTGAGTGTTCTGGAAACCCCATCCTCGGTGAAATACGGATCGGTTGTGTTGACCTGAAGAATCTGGTTGTACTTGCTGGTGTTGACTTGTACACCCAGGGAATTACCTGTTCCGAAAAAGTTTTCCTGGCTGATACCAAATGAAAGGAATAGTTTTTCTGCTGAAGAAAAACCTGCGCCGAGTTGCAAAGCACCTGTGGGTTTTTCAGTCACCTTCAAATTGATGTCCACTTGGTCCGCACTTCCGGGGACTTCTTGTGTATCAATGGAAACCTCAGTGAAATACCCTAAGCGATCCACACGGTCACGCGAGAGTCGAATGCGATCGCCGTCGTACCATGACGACTCCATTTGACGAAATTCTCGTCGAATGATGTCATCTTTGGTTCTGTCGTTGCCGGAGATGTTGATGCGCCGAACATAGGCCCTTCTGGCAGGGTCTGCCTGCAGTATGACCTTAACCTGATTGCTGTCTCTGTTGACTTCCGTGCGCTGTTCGATCCGCGCAAACGCAAAGCCAAAATTTCCAAAATATTCAGAAAAAGCTTTGGTGGTTTGAACCACATCGGTGATGTTGTAAGCCTGTCCTGGCTTGATGGCGACCAAAGACTTGAATTCGCTGTCACGGCCCAAAAAGTACCCTTCAAGCTCCACTGATGACACAACGAATCGCTGACCTTCAGTGATGTTGATGGTGATGCTGATGTCTTGCTTGTTTGATGAAATAGCGACCTGAGTTGAATCCACACGAAACTCCAGGAAACCCCTGGACAGATAGTAAGACTTGAGGCTTTCTAAATCTGCATTCAATTTGGCCTGCGAATACCGATCGGACTTGGTGTACCAAGACATGTAGTTGGGCTCAGACAGGTCAAGCTGATCTTTGAGAGTGGATTGATCAAACTCCTTTGAACCAACAATACGCAACTCTTTGATCTTGGCGACATCACCTTCAACAACGGTGAAATTCAAGTTGACTTTGTTTCGCTCTGCAGGCGCAACGGTTGTCACCACTTCGGCGCCATAAAGGCTTCGATTGATGTATTGTCTTTTGAGCTCTTGCTCAGCCTTGTCAGCAAGCGCTTTGTCAAATGGACGTCCTTCAGACAAACCAATGTCTTTCAAGGCTTTTTTCAGTGTTTCTTTGTCAAACTCTTTGATGCCCACGAAATTCACTGTGGATATCAGTGGCCGCTCCTCAACAACCACAACCACCACTTTTCCACTGACTTCGATGCGAACATCTTTGAACAATCCAAGTCCAAATAAATTTCGGATAGCTAAGGTGCCCTTTTCGTCTGAGTAGGCATCACCCACGCGAAATGGCAGTGTGGCCAACACATTGCCAGGCTCTGCGCGCTGCAAACCTTCAATGCGAATATCTTCCACTTGAAAGGGCTCAACCGCACGCGCACCAGTGGCCAAGACCAAACTGAGCATGACATATGTGAGCAACTGAAAGGCGGACGAAAAAAATTTGGAGTTCATGTGCATGCGTCAGGAAATGGAGTGGGGTTGGATCTCACTGAATCAACCGTAAAAAATCATTGAAGAAGGCTAAAAAAATCAATGCAAAAATGACAAAGAAACCAAGAAACCTCAGACGTTCTTGCCAAATCATGGAGGGCTGCTTGCCAGTGATTGCCTCCCAAAGATAATACATCAGGTGCCCTCCATCCAGCATGGGGATTGGCATGAGGTTTAAAACACCAACGCTCAAACTCAAGAGAGCGATGAAACCAAGGTACTGTCGAAGTCCTGTTTCAGCTGTTTTGCCCGCCACTTCTGCGATGCTCAAGGGGCCACTGACTTGCTTCCAACCATCTTGGGATGTGAACATTTGGAGAAAAGCCTGCAAGGTCAAGGTGATCTGCAGTTTGACTGTCCTGAACGCATTTGCCCACCCCCTCCAGAAATCATCACTCATCCAAACTGATGCAGGGCTTCCCCCCAAAAGGGCACCGATTCTTTTGGTGCTCAAAAGCTTGCTCTGGTGCAATTCGGGTGTGACTGGCAAGTCCAAATGGCCTACACCGGTTCTTTGGATGGTCCAGTTTTGAACGCCTGAAGCTGCGCGAATTTTTTGAGTGAGGTGTGCGGCGTCTTCAATGGTTTGCCCATCCACTGACAAAATGAGATCGCCGGGCATCAGGCCGGCCTTCGAAGCGGGGCTGTCCGACACAATTTGCTGAATGATCGCCTCACGTTTGGGTCCCTGGATACCCATGGCCGGCAGTTGATTCAAATCATGCCTAGGATGATCGACTGGCAAATGGACCGAGATCCATCTCGATGGCAGATGGGCAGCCTGGGTCACTTCAAATTCGAGCACATTGCTTTCTTGTGCTAGGCGCCATGTTGCCCAATGAAGTTGCTCCATGTGTTCTATTGGTTGCCAGTCCTGCTCCCCAGCCCTGATCTTGAGTACCAGGTCACCAGCTTTCAAACCCGCATCAGCAGCCACACTGGCCGGTTGAGGTGATGACAAAACAGGCAGAGGTTTTTCTTCGCCCATCCAATTCAAAGATGCATAGATCAAGACAGCCAACAGCAGATTGACCATCGGCCCAGCCAAAACGATGCTGGCACGTGCGTGTAATGGTTTGGCATCAAAAGCAGATTCGAGTTCTCCGATGTGGCTTGGACTCTCTTTGTCGCCGTGCATCTTGACAAAGCCCCCAAGAGGCAAGGCGGAGAGGGTGAATTCAGTAGAGGTTGGCAAGCCCGGTTGTTGTCGATGCCATTTGAGCAAGGGGCGGCCAAAGCCAATGGAAAATTGAATGACCCTGACTCGCCAAAACAAGGCCATGACGTAAT
>CAJBOO010000041.1 GCA_903956845.1 uncultured Burkholderiales bacterium | reverse complement strand
AGCGCCGACCATCTGCACCACCACATCCTGAACCCGCACACCGGCTATTCGCCAGCGCATTGGGCTTCGGTGTCCGTGCTGGCCCCCAGCTGCGTGCTGGCCGACGCCCTCACCAAAGTCTTCTTCATGCAGTCGCCGCAGCAACTGCACGCCACCGCCAAAGCCTGGGGTGTGGATGTGCTGGCGCAGCGCAAGAGCGGGGAGTGGGTCGCGACGGCGGGTGTGCCTTTGGTCAAGCCTTTGCAACGCGGGTGATCAAGGCCGAATGCCACACACCAACACACCCGGGTCGTTGTGCGCAATCTCTTGGGTGTTTTTGGCGTAAGCCACATCCATGTCGCGGGGCAGGGGTACGCCGTTTTTCACGGCCAACACCTCTGCCATGATGCTCACCGCAATTTCCGCAGGCGTTTTGCTGCCGATGTATATGCCAATCGGGCCGCGCAAACGCTCCAGCTCTGCTTCGGTTTTGTCCAGGTGCTCGATCATGCGTTGACGACGTGCATCGTTGTTGCGGCGTGAACCAATCGCCCCCACGTAAAACGCATCTGTTTCCAGTGCTTCCAGCAGCGCCAAGTCATCGAGCTTGGGGTCGTGGGTCAAGGCAATCACGCAGCTGCGGCGGTCGGGCTTGAAGCCAATCACCACATCGTCGGGCATGTCCTTGGTGAGCGCCACATTGGGCACGCCCCAAGCGCCGCTGTACTCTTCACGCGGGTCGCACACAGTGACGGCAAAACCGTTGAACAAGGCCATGGTGGCCAAGTACTCGGTCAGTTGCCCCGCACCAATCAGCAACATGCGGTACTCGGGGCCAAAGGTGTTGACCAACTGCACATCGTCAATGCTGAGTTCGGTGGGTGTGTCGCTGGGGTGTTGTGTCACTGCGCCCGTGTCCAGCACGGTGCTTCGTTGCATCAACTGACCGGTTTCCAAAGACTTAACCAATCCGTCCAACAAAGCGGCATCGGGGTCAAACTCGAGTAGCAATTCAAGCGTGCCGCCACAGGGCAGACCAAAGCGATGGGCTTCGTCTGCAGTGATGCCGTACTTCACCCGCTGTGGTGCGCCGCTGGGGATGGTGGTTTCTTGGTCTGGCTGCGCGGCTTGGCCCACGGCATAAGCTTGGGTGAAGCGGTAAATCAGGTCGTCTTCAATGCAGCCGCCCGAGACCGATCCGACCACCGCGCCTGTTTCGCACAAGGCCATGATCGAACCGATTGGGCGCGGTGATGAACCCCAGGTGCGAACGACAGTTGCCAGCAGGGCACGTTTGCCCTCAAAGCGCCAATTGCGCAGGGTGCGCAAGACCATGACATCGATATTTTCCATGGGCTCTACTTTAACGGCTAACCGCCCTGAGCGACCCGCATGCTAAAGTTTGCCAACTCTACAAAATACCCCTTTATGAAGCTGCTTCTCACCGGTGGAACAGGTTACATCGGCAGCCACACCGCGGTGGTCTTGTCGCAAGCAGGACACGAGGTGGTGTTGCTGGACAACCTGTGCAACAGCAAGGCATCGGTCTTGACCCGATTGCAAACGATCGTGGGCAAGCCACTGCCGTTTGTGCAAGCCGATGTGCGAGACACCGAGCGAGTCACCCACACCTTGAAGATCCATGGCATTCAAGCCGTGATTCATTTCGCCGGTTTGAAAGCCGTGGGTGAGTCGGTGGCCAAGCCGCTGGACTACTTTGCCAACAATGTGCAAGGCACGGTTTCGCTGTTGCAAGCCATGCAGACTGCCCAGGTGCATCAACTGGTGTTCAGCAGCAGCGCAACCGT
>CAJBOO010000040.1 GCA_903956845.1 uncultured Burkholderiales bacterium | reverse complement strand
GGAAGAAGGTTTGCGCTTCGCGATCCGCGAAGGCGGCAAAACCGTTGGTGCCGGTGTGGTTGCCAAGATCATTGCGTGATTGAACTTTTGCAAGCTGAGCACCTGGGGTGTTTGGTTTGCAAATCAGGTTTGATAGGGGTATAGCTCAATTGGCAGAGCGTCGGTCTCCAAAACCGAAGGTTGGGGGTTCGATTCCCTCTGCCCCTGCCACCTGATCGCAAGATCGGGTGCCCACCAAGCCCGCCAACCATCTGGCGGGCTTCGGTCCCTTGAAGACATCAGTTTTTTTGAATACAACCGACTGCCATCCATGTCCACCGCCCAGATAGAAACCGTCACCAGTTCTGCCGACAAAGCCAAATTGGCTGCTGCCGTGGCTTTGCTGTTGGCAGCTTTGGTCTCTTTTTACCTGCTGTCTGACCAAGGTCTTGTGGCGCAATGGGGTGCTTTGTTGGTTTGCTTGGTTTTGGCTGTGGTGGTTTTCTTGACATCGCTACAGGGCAAGCAATTGATTGGCTTTGGTCGTGATGCTTGGCGCGAAATCCACAAAGTGGTTTGGCCAACCCGCAAAGAAGCGGTGCAAATGACGGCCTATGTGTTTGGTTTTGTCTTGATCATGGCCGTGTTTTTGTGGCTGACGGACAAGACCTTGGAATGGTTGCTGTACGACCTGATTCTGGGATGGAAAAAATAATGACCGAAGAATCCCTGGAAACCAATCCCGTCACGGCCGCGCCTGCGCATCCAGACATGCGTTGGTATGTGGTGCATGCCTACTCTGGCATGGAGAAGGCTGTCGAGCGCAACATCGTCGAGCGCATCAACCGCGCGGGCATGCAATCTAAATTTGGCCGTATCTTGGTTCCCACCGAAGAAGTGGTGGAAATGAAAAACGGGCAAAAGAAAACCACTGAGCGTCGTTTTTTCCCTGGCTATGTGCTGGTGGAGATGATCATGGACGATGAGAGCTGGCACTTGGTCAAGCACACCAACAAAGTCACCGGCTTTGTGGGTGGTGCACGCAACCGCCCAGCGCCCATTTCGCAAGAAGACGTGCTCAAAATCGTCAACCAAATGCAAGAAGGCACAGACAAGCCTCGCCACAAAGTGGAATTCATGGTTGGCGAGTTTGTGCGTGTCAAAGATGGCCCGTTCACCGACTTCAATGGCACGGTGGAAGAGGTCAACTACGAGAAAAACAAAATGCGCGTGTCGGTCACGATTTTTGGTCGCGCCACACCGGTTGAATTGGAATTCGGTCAGGTTGAAAAGACCTGATTTGTTGGGCCAATGACAGGTGCCTTCCGAGGTAACCAGGTCATTTGCCAAGTGAGCATCAGCGCTTCCCGACTCGGCGCTGATGGGATGAAGAAGAGTCGTTAACCCCGGGGAGTTCGCAAGAACGTTTGTACCCGCAAGGAGAAAAGCATGGCGAAGAAAATCGTCGGCTTCATCAAGCTGCAAGTGCCAGCTGGTAAAGCCAATCCATCGCCACCCATTGGCCCAGCACTGGGCCAGCGTGGTTTGAACATCATGGAATTCTGCAAGGCGTTCAACGCCCAGACCCAAGGCGTCGAGCCCGGTCTGCCTTTGCCTGTGGTCATCACAGCGTTTGCAGACAAATCCTTCACGTTCATCATCAAAACACCGCCAGCGATCACCTTGATCAAGAAGGCCATCAAGCTCGACAAAGGCTCTTCCAAGCCCCACGTTGACAAGGTCGGCAAGATCACACGGGCCCAGCTGGAAGAAATCGCCAAAACCAAAATGGTCGACATGACTGCCGCCGATTTGGACGCAGCGGTTCGCACCATCGCCGGTTCTGCCCGTTCCATGGGCGTGACCGTGGAGGGCGTGGTATGAGCAAGCTGACCAAAAAACAAAAAGCCACTGCAGGCAAAGTCGACAGCAACAAGCTGTACGCATTCGCCGATGCATTGGCCATCGTCAAAGAGTGTGCCACTGCCAAATTCGATGAATCCATCGATGTGGCCGTGCAGCTCGGCATCGATGCCAAGAAATCTGACCAAGTGGTGCGTGGCGCCGTCGTGTTGCCTAACGGTACCGGCAAAACGGCTCGCGTGGCCGTGTTCGCTCAAGGCGCCAAAGCAGAAGAAGCCTTGGCTGCGGGTGCAGACGTGGTCGGCATGGACGATTTGGCTGCCCGCGTCAAAGCTGGCGACATGCCTTTCGACGTGGTCATTGCCGCGCCAGACGCGATGCGCGTCGTTGGTACCTTGGGTCAAATTTTGGGCCCACGTGGCCTGATGCCTAACCCCAAAGTGGGTACTGTCACCCCCGACGTGGCAACGGCTGTGAAAAACGCCAAAGCCGGTCAAGTGCAGTTCCGCGTTGACAAAGCCGGTATTGTTCACGGCACCATCGGTCGCCGCTCTTTCGACAGCGACAAATTGCAAGGTAACTTGGTTGCCCTGATCGATGCGTTGAACAAAGCCAAGCCCGCCACCAGCAAAGGTGTTTACCTGCGCAAGTTGGCCGTGTCGTCCACCATGGGTGTGGGCGTGCGTGTGGACACCCAATCACTGAACGCCTAAAGCGTTTGGCAATTTCTGGTCTGGCTGAAAAGCGAGGCCAGAAGCGGTGGGCTGAGCAGGCTAACAACCTGCTTGGGCCATCCAAGACCGTTGGCGTGCAGCTTGACTGCACTTAATTCACCAGCCAACGCAGATGGCGATCCCGCTGAAAAGAATTGATTTCTTGACAGTCAGGTCGCTGCAAAAGTGGCGTGTTGAAGGGGCAACCTGACAACACATTTTGAAGGAGTAGACCTTGAGTCTGAATCGCAGTGAAAAAGAAGCAGTCGTTGCCGAAGTGGCAGGACTGGCCGCACAAGCGCAGACGCTGGTGATGGCGGAATACCGCGGCATCACGGTCGCTGACATGATCAAGTTTCGCGCCAATGCGCGCAGCCAGGGCGTAACGCTGAGTGTGTTGAAAAACACCTTGGCCCGCCGTGCTGTCGCAGGTACGTCATTTGAAGGTGTCGCAGACCAAATGACCGGTCCGCTGATCTATGGTTTCTCTGTGGATGCTGTGGCTGCCGCGAAAGTGGTGGCTGATTTCGCCAAAACCAATGACAAGTTGGTGATCCGTGGCGGCGCATTTGCAGGCAAAGCATTGGATGTCAACGGCGTCAAACAATTGGCCAGCATTCCCTCCAAGGAAGTCTTGCTTGCGCAATTGTGTGGATTGCTCATGTCGCCCATGTCGCGTACCGCAGTGGTGCTCGGCGCGTTGGCGGCGAAAAAAGGCGAAGCTGCTGCAGCCTGATGGCGTGCAGCACATTCAAAACATTTGCCGCCTGAATGGGCGGCCCTGAAACTGAAGGAAACAACATGGCATTCGATAAAGACGCATTTTTGACCGCACTCGACAGCATGACGGTCATGGAACTCAACGAGTTGGTGAAAGCCATCGAAGAGAAATTTGGCGTGAGCGCTGCAGCCATGGCTGCACCTGCTGCTGCTGGCGGCGGCGGTGGCGCAGCTGCTGCTGAAGAGAAAACCGAGTTCAACGTGATGTTGCTCGAAGCTGGCGCCAACAAAGTGGGCGTCATCAAGGCTGTGCGCGAAATCACCGGCTTGGGCTTGAAAGAAGCCAAAGACCTGGTCGACGGCGCGCCCAAAGCGGTCAAAGAAGGTGCAGCCAAGGCCGACGCCGAAGCCGCCAAGAAGAAATTGGAAGAAGCTGGCGCCAAGGTCGAACTCAAGTAAACCGGGTGTTCATCAAGGCTGGTCACCCTTCAAAAGGTGCCAGCCTTTTGTGCTCACAGAGCGCACCCATCAGCAAATATCGTGTTTGTTGTTGAGTGTCTTCTGAGCTGACTGCAGAAGAACCTTGGTTCGGGTTGCGTGCAATGCGCAACCGTCCGCCAACGCTGGTAGTGGCCAGCGGGCCAAGCACAACGTGCAGATGTTGGTCATCTGCACGGCCCCAGTCGCCGAGTGAATCAAGTCCGGAGAACTCATGGCCTATACATTTACCGAACGCAAGCGCATCCGCAAAAGTTTCGGCAGCCGCGACAGCGTGCTGGAAGTACCTTACCTGCTGCAAATGCAAAAAGACGCGTACACCGCGTTTTTACAAGCTGACGTAGCACCCAAAAAACGCACCTCTGAAGGCCTGCAAGCAGCCTTTGAAGCGGCATTCCCGATCGTCTCGCACAATGGTTTTGTCGAGATGAAGTACCTGGAGTACAACTTGGCGCGCCCCGCATTTGATGTGCGCGAATGCCAAACACGCGGTTTGACTTTCTCTTCAGCCGTGCGCGCCCGTGTGCAGCTGATCATTTACGACCGTGACTCGTCGACACCCCAATCCAAGGTGGTGAAAGAAGTCAAAGAGCAAGAGGTCTACATGGGCGAAGTGCCTTTGATGACCGACAAGGGCTCGTTCATCATCAACGGCACCGAGCGCGTGATCGTGTCTCAGTTGCACCGCTCACCTGGCGTGTTCTTTGAGCACGACAAGGGCAAGACGCACAGCTCGGGCAAATTGTTGTTCAGTGCGCGCATCATCCCTTACCGCGGCTCTTGGCTCGACTATGAGTTCGATCCCAAAGACATTTTGTATTTCCGCGTTGACCGTCGCCGCAAGATGCCCGTCACGATTTTGTTGAAGGCCATTGGCCTGACACCTGAATCTATCTTGGCCAATTTCTTTGTGAACGACAACTTCCGCTTGATGGACAGTGGCGCGCAAATGGAATTCGTGGCTGAGCGTTTGCGTGGTGAAGTCGCCCGTTTTGACATCACCGACAAGAACGGCAACGTGGTGGTCGCCAAAGACAAGCGCATCACGGCACGCCACACACGCGAGATGGAAACCACAGCCACCACCCATGTGTCGGTGCCTGAAGACTTCCTGATTGGCCGCGTGGTCGCGCGCAACATCGTCGACGAAGAAACCGGCGAAATCATTGCCAAGGCCAACGACGAATTGACGGAAGCATTGTTGAAAAAATTGCGCACCAGTGGTGTCAAAGAATTGCAATGCATCTACACCAACGAGTTGGACCAAGGCGCTTACATTTCCCAAACCCTGCGCATTGACGAAACCGCCGACGAGTTCGCCGCGCGCGTGGCCATCTACCGCATGATGCGCCCTGGCGAGCCGCCTACCGAAGACGCGGTGCAGGCTCTGTTCCAGCGTTTGTTCTACAACCCCGACACCTACGATTTGTCCCGCGTGGGCCGCATGAAGTTCAATGCGCGTGTGGGTCGTGACGAGTCCACTGGCCCCATGGTGCTCAACAACGAAGACATCTTGGCCGTGGTCAAGATCTTGGTTGACTTGCGTAATGGTCGCGGTGAAGTCGATGACATCGATCACTTGGGTAACCGCCGCGTGCGTTGCGTGGGCGAGCTGGCCGAGAACCAATACCGCACCGGTTTGGCGCGCATCGAAAAAGCCGTGAAAGAGCGTTTGGGTCAAGCCGAGCAAGAGCCTTTGATGCCGCACGACTTGATCAACTCCAAGCCGATTTCTGCCGCGCTCAAAGAATTCTTTGGTGCGTCACAGTTGTCCCAGTTCATGGACCAAACCAACCCTCTGTCAGAGATCACGCACAAGCGTCGTGTGTCTGCCCTGGGCCCAGGCGGTTTGACCCGTGAACGTGCCGGCTTTGAGGTGCGTGACGTGCACGTGACCCATTACGGTCGTGTGTGTCCCATCGAAACACCCGAAGGCCCCAACATTGGTTTGATCAACTCGCTGTCTTTGTATGCGCGTTTGAACGAATACGGTTTCATTGAAACCCCTTACCGTCGCGTGGTCGATGGCAAGGTCACGTTGGAAATCGATTACCTGTCAGCCATCGAAGAAGCCAAGTACGTGATCGCTCAGGCGAACGCGACCTTGGACAAAAACGACCGCTTGATCGGCGACCTGGTCTCTGCCCGTGAAAAAGGCGAATCCATTTTGTGCGGCGCAGAACGCGTGCAATACATGGACGTGTCACCTGCTCAGATCGTGTCGGTGGCGGCATCCTTGGTGCCGTTCCTTGAGCACGATGACGCGAACCGCGCGTTGATGGGCGCCAACATGCAGCGTCAAGCTGTGCCCGTGTTGCGTCCCGAAAAAGCCTTTGTCGGTACCGGCATTGAGCGCGTGGCAGCGATTGACTCCGGCACCGTGGTGACCGCGTTGCGCGGTGGTGTGGTTGACTATGTCGACGCGACTCGCATCGTGGTGCGCGTGAATGACGCAGAAACCCAAGCCGGTGAAGTCGGTGTGGATATCTACAACCTCATCAAATACCAACGTTCCAACCAGAACACCAACATCCACCAACGTGCGTTCGTCAAGCGCGGTGACAAGTTGGCCAAAGGTGACGTGATCGCAGACGGCGCTTCCACCGATTTGGGTGAATTGGCCTTGGGCCAAAACATGCTGGTGGCCTTCATGCCTTGGAACGGCTACAACTTCGAAGACTCGATTTTGATCAGCGAGCGCGTGGTGGCTGAAGACCGCTACACCTCGATTCATATCGAAGAACTCGTGGTGATGGCGCGTGACACCAAGCTGGGTGCAGAAGAAATCACCCGTGACATCCCCAATTTGGCTGAGCAACAACTCAACCGTTTGGACGAGTCCGGCATCATCTTCGTGGGTGCAGAAGTGCAGCCAGGCGACGTGTTGGTGGGCAAGGTCACACCCAAAGGTGAGACCACCCTCACCCCCGAAGAGAAATTGCTGCGGGCTATCTTTGGTGAAAAAGCCTCTGATGTGAAAGACACCTCCTTGCGTGTGGACCAAGGTTCACAAGGCACAGTGATCGACGTGCAAGTGTTCACCCGCGAAGGCATCGTGCGCGACAAGCGTGCGCAGCAGATCATTGACGATGAACTCAAGCGCTTCCGTTTGGACTTGAACGACCAGCTGCGCATTGTGGAGGCCGATGCATTCGACCGTATCCACAAATTGCTGCTGGGCAAAGTGGCCAACGGCGGACCACAAAAGCTGGCCAAAGGCAGCAAGATCGATAAAGACTATTTGGCCGGTGTCGAAAAGTTCCACTGGTTTGACATCCGTCCTGCGGATGAAGAAGTCGCTTCACAGCTCGAGAGCATCAAGAACGCTTTGGCGCAAACCCGTCACAGCTTTGACTTGGCTTTCGAAGAGAAGCGCAAAAAGCTCACCCAAGGCGACGAGTTGCCAGCAGGTGTGTTGAAGATGGTGAAGGTGTACTTGGCCGTCAAGCGTCGCTTGCAGCCTGGTGACAAAATGGCTGGTCGCCATGGCAACAAAGGCGTGGTCTCCAAGATCGTGCCTGTGGAAGACATGCCTTACATGGCAGACGGTACGCCTGTCGACATCGTGCTCAACCCCTTGGGCGTGCCTTCGCGCATGAACGTGGGGCAGGTGCTCGAAGTGCATTTGGGCTGGGCTGCCAAAGGCATTGGCGAGCAGTTGGGCCACATGTTGCAAGAGGAAGCCAAGGCCGCGGAACTTCGCACCTTCTTGGAAACCCTCTACAACACCACGGGCCACAAAGAAGACCTGAGCAAACTGCTGGACCGCGACATCAAAGAAATGGCGCACAACCTGTCTTTGGGCGTGCCCTTTGCGACACCCGTGTTTGACGGCGCGTCGGAAGAAGACATCCGCACCATGCTCAAAGTGGCTTACCCAGAAGAGGTGGTCAAGTCTAAAGGCTTGACACCTGCACGCACCCAAGCCCATTTGTTCGATGGCCGCACCGGCGACGCGTTTGACCGTCCCACCACGGTGGGCTATATGCATGTGCTCAAGTTGCACCACTTGGTCGACGACAAGATGCACGCCCGTTCCACTGGACCATACTCGTTGGTCACGCAACAACCCTTGGGCGGCAAGGCCCAGTTCGGTGGTCAGCGTTTCGGCGAGATGGAGGTGTGGGCGCTGGAGGCGTATGGCGCTTCCTACACCTTGCAGGAAATGCTCACCGTCAAGTCCGACGACGTGCAAGGCCGAACCAAGGTTTACGAAAGCATCGTCAAAGGCGAACACGCGATCGAAGCGGGCATGCCCGAATCGTTCAACGTGTTGGTCAAAGAAATCCGTTCATTGGGCATCGATATTGAGTTGGAGCGTTCATGAAATCATTACTCGACCTCTTTAAGCAGTTCACACCTGATGAGCATTTCGATGCCATCAAAATTGGACTGGCTTCTCCGGAAAAAATCCGTTCATGGTCTTTTGGCGAAGTCAAAAAGCCTGAAACCATCAACTACCGCACCTTCAAGCCTGAGCGTGATGGTTTGTTTTGCGCCAAGATCTTCGGCCCCATCAAGGACTACGAATGTTTGTGCGGCAAGTACAAGCGCCTGAAACACCGTGGCGTGATTTGCGAGAAGTGTGGCGTTGAAGTCACCCAAACCAAGGTGCGTCGCGAGCGCATGGGCCACATCGATTTGGCCGCGCCTTGCGCCCACATTTGGTTCTTGAAGTCGCTGCCAAGCCGTTTGGGTTTGGTGCTGGACATGACCTTGCGTGACATCGAACGCGTGCTGTACTTTGAAGCGTATGTCGTGACCGACCCTGGCATGACTTCGCTGAAAAAGTACGCCATCATGACCGAAGACGACTATGAAGCCAAGCGCATTGAGCTGGGTGACGAGTTCCAGGCCAAGATGGGTGCCGAAGGTGTTCGCGACTTGCTCGAGAGCATGGAAATCGACATGGAGATTGAAAAACTCCGCAACGATTTGACCGGCTCGGAAATCAAGATCAAGAAAAACGCCAAGCGACTCAAGGTGCTCGAAGCGTTCAAGAAATCAGGCATCAAGCCCGAGTGGATGGTGTTGTCGGTGTTGCCCGTGTTGCCGCCCGATTTGCGTCCTTTGGTGCCCTTGGACGGTGGCCGTTTTGCCACATCCGACCTGAACGATTTGTACCGCCGCGTGATCAACCGCAACAGCCGTTTGCGTCGTTTGCTCGAGCTCAATGCGCCTGAAATCATTGCCCGCAATGAAAAGCGCATGTTGCAAGAAGCCGTGGACAGCTTGCTGGACAACGGTCGCCGCGGCAAGGCCATGACAGGCGCCAACAAGCGCGCCTTGAAGTCTTTGGCCGACATGATCAAAGGCAAGTCCGGCCGTTTCCGTCAAAACTTGCTGGGCAAGCGCGTGGACTACTCCGGTCGTTCCGTGATCACCGTGGGCCCCACCCTGAAACTGCACCAGTGTGGTTTGCCCAAGTTGATGGCTCTCGAGTTGTTCAAGCCTTTCATCTTCAGCAAGCTGGAGTTGATGGGCATTGCCACCACGATCAAGGCAGCCAAAAAAGAAGTGGAAGCCGGCACCCCCGTGGTGTGGGACATCTTGGAAGAGGTCATCAAAGAGCACCCCGTGTTGCTCAACCGTGCCCCTACCTTGCACCGCTTGGGCATCCAAGCGTTTGAGCCGATCTTGATCGAAGGCAAAGCGATCCAATTGCACCCACTCGTCTGTTCAGCGTTCAACGCCGACTTTGACGGTGACCAAATGGCGGTTCACGTACCTTTGTCCGTAGAAGCACAAATGGAAGCACGCACACTGATGCTGGCCTCCAACAACGTGCTGTTCCCAGCCAACGGCGAGCCCTCCATCGTGCCTTCACAAGACGTGGTGCTGGGTCTGTACTACACCACCCGTGAGCGCATCAACGGCAAAGGCGAAGGCCTGGTGTTTGCCGACATCGGTGAAGTGCAGCGCGCACTGGACGCCGATGTGGTCGAACTCACTGCCAAGATCACCGTGCGCATGACCGAGTGGACCAAGGACAAAGTCACCGGCGAGTTCTCTTCCAGCACCTCGCTGGTGGAAACCACCGTGGGCCGCGCCTTGTTGTCTGAGATCCTGCCCAAAGGCTTGCCTTTCAGCAACTTGAACAAAGCGCTGAAGAAGAAAGAAATTTCCAAGCTGATCAACACTTCTTTCCGCAAGTGCGGTTTGAAGGAGACCGTGGTGTTTGCTGACAAGCTGTTGCAAAACGGCTTCCGCTTGGCTACCCGCGCAGGCATTTCCATCTGTATCGACGACATGTTGGTGCCGCATGAAAAGCACGCCATCATTGAAAGCGCAGAAAAAGAAGTCAAAGACATCGAGCAGCAATATGTGTCGGGTCTGGTCACTTCTGGCGAGCGCTACAACAAGGTGGTGGACATCTGGGGCAAGGCCGGTGACGCCGTGTCCAAGGTGATGATGGACCAGCTCCGC
>CAJBOO010000039.1 GCA_903956845.1 uncultured Burkholderiales bacterium | reverse complement strand
CTGGCGAGCGCTACAACAAGGTGGTGGACATCTGGGGCAAGGCCGGTGACGCCGTGTCCAAGGTGATGATGGACCAGCTCCGCAAAGAGAAAACCATCGACCGCCATGGCAAAGAAGTCGAGCAAGAGTCGTTCAACTCCATCTACATGATGGCCGACTCGGGTGCGC
The DNA here is from genome assembly GCA_903956845.1 of uncultured Burkholderiales bacterium. GTDB lineage: Bacteria > Pseudomonadota > Gammaproteobacteria > Burkholderiales > Burkholderiaceae_C > Limnohabitans. The sequence goes on along the minus strand of CAJBOO010000039.1, from coordinate 13,478 downwards.
GTGGTTCTGCAGCTCAGATTCGCCAGTTGGCGGGTATGCGTGGTTTGATGGCCAAGCCTGATGGCTCGATCATCGAAACGCCGATCACCGCGAACTTCCGCGAAGGCTTGAACGTGTTGCAGTACTTCATCTCCACCCACGGTGCGCGTAAAGGCTTGGCTGACACGGCGTTGAAAACCGCCAACTCCGGCTACCTGACACGCCGTTTGGTCGACGTGACCCAAGACTTGGTGGTGATCGAGGACGATTGCGGTACCGCCAATGGTCAGTTGATGCGCGCCATCGTTGAAGGTGGTGAGGTCATTGAATCCTTGCGTGACCGGGTGTTGGGCCGCTCTGTGGCTGAAGACGTGATCCACCCCGAAACCCGCGAAGTGTTGGTGCCTGCAGGCCACATGCTGGACGAAGACCTGATCGATGAGATCGAGTTATTGGGCGTGGACGAGATCAAAGTCCGTACGGCACTCAACTGCGAAACACGTTTTGGTTTGTGTGCCAAGTGCTATGGCCGCGATTTGGGCCGTGGTGGTTTGGTCAACGTCGGTGAAGCCGTGGGTGTGATCGCGGCTCAATCGATTGGCGAGCCAGGCACACAGTTGACCATGCGTACCTTCCACATCGGTGGTGCGGCTTCACGTGCGGCGGTGGCCTCCAGCGTGGATGCCAAGTCCAACGGCGTGATCGGTTTCAACGCCACCATGCGTTATGTGACCAACAGCAAAAAAGAGTTGGTGGTCATTTCTCGCTCAGGCGAAATCATCATCCACGACGAACAAGGCCGCGAGCGCGAGCGTCACAAAGTGCCGTACGGCGCGATCTTGGCGATCAAACCCGACCAAGCCATCAAAGCGGGCACCATTTTGGCCAACTGGGATCCGTTGACACGTCCTGTGATCACCGAGTTCGCTGGTAAGACCCAATTCGAAAACGTCGAAGAAGGTTTGACCGTGGCCAAGCAGTTGGACGAGGTCACTGGCCTGTCCACCTTGGTGGTGATCGATCCCAAGCGTCGCGGTTCGACCAAAGTGGTGCGTCCACAGGTCAAACTGATCGATGCCTCTGGCAAAGAAGTCAAGATCCCTGGTACCGATCACTCTGTGACCATCGGTTTCCAAATTGGCGCGCTGATCCAAGTGCGTGATGGTCAAGACGTGGGTCCTGGCGAGGTGTTGGCGCGTATCCCTGTCGAAGGTCAACAGACCCGAGACATCACCGGCGGTTTGCCACGTGTGGCCGAACTGTTCGAGGCGCGTTCACCCAAAGACAAGGGCATCTTGGCTGAGATGACCGGAACGGTGTCGTTCGGTAAGGAGACCAAAGGCAAGATTCGCCTGCAAATCACCGACCCTGAAGGCAAAGTCTGGGAAGAGCTCATCCCCAAAGAGAAAAACATGGTGGTGCACGAAGGCCAAGTGGTCAACAAGGGCGAGAGCATCGTGGACGGCCCCGCCGATCCACAAGACATCTTGCGTTTGCTGGGCATCGAAGAGCTGGCTCGCTACATCGTCGACGAAGTGCAAGACGTTTACCGTTTGCAAGGCGTGAAGATCAATGACAAGCACATCGAAGTGATCGTGCGTCAGATGTTGCGTCGTGTGGTGGTGGACAACGTGGGTGACACTTCTTACATCTCTGGCGAACAAGTCGAGCGTTCAGAAATGCTCAACACCAACGAGGCGTTGATGGCTGCGGGCAAGATCCCAGCCACTTACACCAACTTGTTGTTGGGTATCACCAAAGCGTCCTTGTCAACTGACTCGTTCATCTCTGCGGCTTCTTTCCAAGAAACCACACGTGTGTTGACCGAAGCGGCCATCATGGGCAAACGCGACGAACTGCGTGGCTTGAAAGAAAACGTCATCGTGGGTCGCTTGATCCCCGCTGGCTCGGGCATGGCTTACCACCGTGCTCGCAAAGCCAAAGACCTGATGGACGAAGCAGAACGCCGCGCCATCGCCGAAACCGAGGCCGAAGAATTGGCCTTGGCGCAGCAAGAAGGCAGCAGCGAAGAGACGCCCGCAGACTGACCCCGTGGCCCCTCGGGGCCATGTGGGAACGTCTCGCACGTTTCAAGGTGTTGAGTGATGTTGCATTCAGGCTGGTTTTGGTTGCTCACCGCGATCTTGGTCTTCTGGGCCTTGGGGGCGTACAACCGCTTGGTGCGCTTGCGCGCGCAGGTGGCGCAGCAATTTGGCCCGCTTGAATCGGTCTTGATGAACTACCAAGAGGTGGTTCACCAAGCCGTGACTGCCGCTGCCGCTGCCCCACAGTTGTGGTCCAGTGCGGTCCCCTCCGATTTGGGTGCAGACCAATGGACACGCCTGCAAGTTGCCGCCAGTTTGTCCACCATGGCCATGGCCCGCATGCAAGCCCACCCCCTGGAAGAAGACAGCATCAAGGCCTTGCAAGACTCGGCTTCTGAAATGCAGGACGCCTGGTTGGCCTTGATCCATCCCGATGTGTATTACGTGAGCGTGCCTGATCATTTGAAACAACGCTGGTTGGAGCTTGATCTCTTGGTGCAACCCGAGGTGCAGCGATTCAACGCGGCCATTGTTGAATACAACGATGCCATCACGCAGTACCCAGCTGCATTGCTGGCCAAGTTGTTTCAATTTCACACCGCCACAGTGTTGTGACCATGGGCACGGATGCGCCCAAGTCCGCACCCTTGGCGCCGCCTTTGTGGCAGCAATTGCAAGCCTGTGCCCAAGCCTTGCATTCGGTTTTACAAGGTCGCAACCACACGCAAGCCCTGGCCCCTGTCGAGGCTCGCTTGCGCCCAGGCGCGCAAGCGCTGTTGTTTGCGGTGTTGCGGCAATGGGGCCGCACATTGGCGATTCAAAAAAGGCTGGTGCAACGCCCTCCCAGCGCGGCTGTGAATGCATTGCTGTGTACCGGCTTGGCCTTGGTGATGGACGAGGCTCAAGCCATGTACCCTGGCCATACGCTGGTCAGCCAGTTGGTTGAGGCGGCCAAACACAACCCCGCCACACGGCCGCAAGCGTCCTTCATCAACGCCTGTCTGCGACGGTTTTTGCGTGAACGCCAAGCCTGCATGAGCGCCACTGACGATGTGCCCAGCGCGAAGTGGAATCTGCCGGACTGGTGGATACAAGCCATTCGTCAAGACCACCCCCAGCATTGGCAAACGGTGTTGCAAGCCAGTCAGCAGGCGGCACCGATGGTGGTGCGGGTGAATACCCGGCAAACCACGCGTGAGGCCTTGCAAGCCGATTGGTCTGAGCAAGGCATTGAAAGTGTTGCAGTGGGCCTGCAAGGCCTGATGCTCAAGCGAGCCATGCCGGTGCAGGCCTTGCCTGGATTTGACCAAGGTCTTTGGTCGGTGCAAGACGCGGGCGCACAACTCGCGGCCCCTTTGCTGCTGCAGGGGTTGCAGCCACAGGGCAGTCCATCCTTGCGCATCTTGGATGCATGCGCTGCACCCGGCGGGAAAACAGCGCACTTATTGGAGTTGTCGCATGCCCAAGTCTTGGCTTTGGACATCGACGCCCTGCGTTGTCAACGCATGGAAGACAACTTGAAGCGGTTGCAATTGCAAGCGCAGGTCAAGGTGGCGGACGCAGGAAAAACCGCCGCATGGTGGGACGGACAAGCCTTTGATGCGATCTTGTTGGACGCACCTTGCACCGCTTCGGGTATCGTGCGACGACACCCCGACATACCCTGGCTCAGACGAGCCAGCGATTTGCCTGGGTTGGCCAAACAGCAGCGGCAGTTGTTGGAGGCCTTGTGGCCCTTGCTCAAGCCGGGCGGTCGCATGCTCTACTGCACGTGCTCTGTCTTTGACCAAGAGGGCGCAGCGCAAATCCAAGCGTTTCTTGCGCGCAACACCCAGGCGCGTATGCTGTCTGCACCGATGCAATTAATGCCCGGCTTGGCCTCACAATCACTCGAGGTCTCCGACAATGGTGCTTGTGAACACGATGGATTCTTTTATGCCTTGCTCGAACGCCGCGTCGATGCCTAAGCACGTGACCGACTGGTTTGGTCAACTGTGGGTCATGCTGGTGCTGTGCTTGGGCATGTCCTTGGTGGCGCATGCAGAAACCACATCGGTTTCGGTCAACGACTTCACCATCGAGCGCGATGAAGAGGGCGGCTACATCAATGCCAACCTGGCCTTTGAGCTGCCCGCGAGTTTGGAAGACGCGTTGGTGCGCGGCATGCCCATCACCTTTTTGCTCCAAGCCGAAGTGATGCGTGAACGTTGGTACTGGTATGACAAGCGTGCCTCGGTGGTTGAGCGCTATGTGCGTGTGAGCTACCAACCCTTGTCCAGGCGGTGGCGCGTTCACCAGTCTGCTCAACCCATTTTGTCGTCCGGTTTGGGCGTGTCGCTTGGCAACAGCCATGACAGCTTGAAAGACGCGTTGCAGGCTATACAAAAAATCAACCGCTGGAAATTCGCCGAGCCCAGTGTTTTACGCTCCGATGCCAAACAGCGGCTTGATTTCCGCTTCAGCCTCGACCTGACGCAACTGCCTCAAGCATTGCAGTTTGGCAACCTGACCAGCAACGATTGGGCGCTGGAAGCGCGACACAGCCAGCGCCTGGACGAAGTGCCGAAATGAAGCAGCAACCAAGCGTGACTGCACTGCGGCACCGCAGTTGGTTGCTGGGCGTGGCCCTGACCATTCTGATGTCATTGGCCTTGGTGTTGCTGTTCTTGTTGACACAGGCCACCCAACGCTGGGATGTGTACGAGCAAAACTTCAGCCTGTTGTTTGGACTCAACACAGTCTTTGCAGCTTTGCTGCTGTTGGTCATCACCTGGTTCGCATGGCGTTTGTGGCGACGCTTGCGGCAAGGGAAATTTGGCAGCCGTCTGTTGGTCAAGTTGGCTGCGATTTTTGCCTTGGTTGGCATCTTGCCAGGGGTCTTGATTTATGGTGTGTCCTACCAGTTCGTGACCCGGTCCATGGCGGTGTGGTTTGACACCAAGGTCGAGGTGGCGCTGGACGCTGGCCTGAACCTCAGCCGATCAACCTTGGAGAGTTTGGCCACCGAGCTCAGCGCCAGTGTTCGCACGGCGGCCAACAACATGCAAGCCAACTCGGTCACCACGTGGCCCGTGGCGCTAGAGAAAATCCGAGACCAACTCGACGCATCAGAGGTGAGTTTGTGGCGCAGCAACGGCACCTTGCTGGCGAGTGTGGGCAATGACAACTACCAACTGCAAGCCGATCGCCCCAGCCCCTCGGAATGGCGCCAGGTCAAAACCCAGGGCTTGAGCTGGCACAGCGAGGGCTTGGATGACAGCGTGCCTGGGATGGCGCCGCGCTTGAAAGTATTGGTACAAATGCCCGCCAACGGCATTCACCTTGACCAGCAAGCACAGGTGTTGCAAGTGGTGAAAAAACTCCCGCCGGTATTGGTGGCCAATGCCTTGGCGGTGTTGGAGGCCAACCGTGAATACCAAGAGCGTGCACTCGCACGCGACGGCTTGCAGCGCATGTACATCGGCACACTCACCCTGGCGCTTTTTTTGGCGGTGTTTGGTGCGGTGTTGTTGGCTGTGCTGTTGGGCAACCAGTTGGCCAGGCCCTTGTTGGTGTTGGCGGAAGGCGTGCGAGATGTGGCCGCAGGCGACTTGCGACCCAAGCCTTTTTTAGAGGGCAAGGATGAACTCGATGGCTTGACCCGTTCCTTTGCCGACATGACGCAGCAGTTATCCGATGCCCGCAGCACGGTTGAGCGCAGCATGGCCGAGGTTGATTTGGCGCGCAACCATTTGCAAACCATGCTCGACAACCTGACCGCAGGCGTGATGTTGTTGGATGACCAGGGTCACGTGTTGTCGGTCAACCCGGGCGCCACGCGCATTTTGCGCATGCCCTTGGCCGCTTACCTGAACAAGCCATTGCAAAACATGCCAGGCTTGGAAAGTTTTGGGCAACAAGTCTTGGACCAGTTCAAGGAATTCACAGGTGAGCATCAGCAGCCCAGTGCAGACCATTGGCAACAATCCTTTGAGCTCGAAGCGTCTGTGCAGTCAGACCACCAAATGGACTTTGGGCTCAACACGCTCAAGCACACCACCTTGGTGGCGCGGGGCGCCGTGCTGCCGCAGGGCGAATGGTTGCTGGTGTTTGACGACATCTCCGAAATCATCTCTGCCCAACGCACCCAAGCTTGGGCGGAAGTGGCCAGGCGCTTGGCCCATGAAATCAAAAACCCGCTGACTCCCATCCAACTTTCGGCTGAACGCATGGCCATGAAGCTCGATGGCAAACTCGAACCCACTGAACAAGCCCTGGTCACCAAGTCGGTCAAAACCATTGTGGATCAAGTCGATGCCCTGCAACGTTTGGTCAACGAGTTCAGAGACTTTGGCAGGCTTCCTCCTGCCCGTTTGCAAAGCTTGGACCTGAATGTTTTGCTGGCTGAAATGATGCCCTTGTATGACAACGAAAACGCGGTCGTGCCGGTGACCTGGCAGTTGGGGCAGGATTTGCCGCAGATCATGGGTGACGCTGCCCAGCTTCGTCAGGTGGTGCACAACTTGATTCAAAATGCGCAAGATGCCAGCCAGTTGTCGTCTCATCCTCAGGTGCAAGTGCAGACCGAATTGCGTTCCCAATCGCAGCGTGTGCGCCTCACGGTCCAAGACAACGGCAGTGGTTTTCCCGAGGCGGTCTTGCAGCGTGCATTTGAGCCCTACGTGACCACCAAGGTCAGTGGCACTGGTTTGGGCTTGGCGGTGGTCAAGAAGATTGCAGACGACCACCATGCCCGCATCGAGCTGAAAAACAAGCTGCAAGAAGAAGCCGTGATGGGCGCGCAAGTGTCGTTATCATTTCGACTTGCAGATTCACAACCCAACTAGAACTGACAAAGCAATATGGCAACAATTTTGGTGGTCGACGACGAACTCGGTATACGTGACCTGCTGTTTGAAATCTTGAACGATGAAGGCCACCAAGTTGAACTGGCAGAAAACGCATCACAGGCCCGCGCGGCGCGTGCTGCAGCCCGACCCGATTTGGTGCTGCTCGACATTTGGATGCCCGACACCGACGGCGTGACCTTGCTCAAAGAGTGGGCAGGTGCTGGCTTGCTCAACATGCCTGTGATCATGATGAGCGGACACGCCACGATTGACACCGCGGTCGAAGCCACCCGCATTGGTGCATTGGCCTTTCTTGAAAAACCCATCACCATGCAAAAACTGCTCAAAGCGGTTGAGCAAGGCTTGGCGCGCAAACCTGCCGTCGCACCCAAGGCGGTCGTCGGTTTGGGTGTGCAGGCCACTGTGATGCACCCCTCGGTGAACATGCCAGCGGTGGTGGCCATGGAAACCCCTGCGGCTTTGTTGCCCGTTCAGCCCTTCGATTTGAATGCGCCCTTGCGTGAAGCACGCGACGGTTTCGAGAAAGCCTATTTCGAGTTTCACTTGGCCCAAGAGGGCGGTTCGATGACGCGCGTGGCGGAAAAAACTGGCCTAGAGCGCACCCACCTCTACCGCAAGCTCAAGCAACTGGGTGTGGATTTGTCTCGCAGCAAGCGCGGCGGCAACGCTTAAACAGCGTCGTCGTTTGGGGCTGGGCGCTGCTCTTTCGAGAGCTTTTCAATGTGGCGGTACAAGCCCAGTCTCCTCATCACCAGAGTGAAGATCCAGGCGCCCAGCAAAGCGCCCACCAAATCACCCGTGACCATGATGGGCAACTGACTCACCGCCATCAATTGGTTGGGCTGGAGATAGGTCCAGGCCATGTGGTGTGTCAGGGCGTTCAGCAGGGCATACAAGAGACACAGTTGAACCAAGTCATGCAAGCGGGAGAGCTGAAGCGGACGCTCTTTGAGCAACTTGAATAACCACAAAGCCAACACCGGCCCAATGGCGGAAGCGCAAGCATTGACTGCGGACTGCAGCAGGTTTTCATCGTAAGTGCCACCCAACAACATGCTGCCAATGAATATCGACACAAAGCCCCAGCCAGGGCCCAGGATCAGCACATACGCCACCCGCAAAAAGGCAGGCAGGTAAATCCAACTGATGTGCAGAGAGAGTTCAAGGTGCTGAAACACCCAGCCGTTGAACAGGTGTGCGGCGGTGAACAGCGGCGCACACAAGGCCATCAGCATCAATCTCTCTTGGGTCACACTCAATCGCACCACTGTTTTCCAAAAATTTCTAAGGTTGGCAGTTTACCCAAGTCCATCTAATACCCCTATTCATCAAAGTCTCCCTGCCTACAATGTCTTTATGAATGATCAACTCTTTGTGGCGCTGCAGCATGTATTGCCTAAACACGCCCTCACCGTCTTTGCTGGATGGGTGGCCAATGGTCGCCATGGGGCACTCACCACCCGTTTGATTCGGTGGTTTGTGGGCAAGTACCAGGTCAACATGGCTGAGGCGCAAGAGCCTGACATCAGTCAATATGCTTGTTTCAATGATTTTTTCACCCGAGCCTTGAAACCAGGTGTCAGGCCAATGTCACCCGCTGCCTTTGTGTGCCCGGTCGACGGCGCGATCAGCCAGCTGGGTCGCATCGATGGCGACCAAGTGTTTCAAGCCAAAGGCCACAGCTACAGCACGCAAGCGCTGGTGGGCGGCGACGCTGCCTTGGCCGCGCAGTTGTCGAACGGCGATTTCGCCACCATCTACCTCAGCCCCAAGGATTACCACCGCATCCACATGCCCAGCGCAGGTCGTTTGCGCCGCATGCGCCATGTGCCAGGTGAATTGTTTTCAGTCAACCCTGCCACCGCGCGTGGCGTGCCTGGCTTGTTTGCCCGTAACGAGCGTGTGGTGTGTGTGTTTGACATGCCCAGCGTGGACGGCACACCACCCAAGCCCTTTGTGCTGGTGCTGGTCGGGGCCACCATCGTGGGCAGCATGGCCACGGTTTGGCATGGCGTGGTCAACCCGCCACGACCTGGGCGCGTGCGTGACTGGTCTTACGACGACCCTGCGATGCAGTATGCGCAGGGCGAGGAGATGGGGCGGTTTTTACTGGGCTCGACCGTGGTGATGCTGTGGCCGAAAGACACCATCCGACTCAACCCCGATTGGCAACCCGCCCAAGCGGTGCGCTTGGGCGAGAAGATGGGTGACTGACTCACATGTTGCGGCGGTACTGACCACCCACCTCGAACAAAGCGTTGGTGATCTGACCCAACGAGCAGTGGCGCACCGCGTCCATCAGCACTTCAAACACATTCGCGTTGTCCAACACGGCTTGCTGCAAGCGTGCGAGTTGCGTTTTGGCTTGCTCGCTGTGCTCGGCATGGAACTGACCCAAGCGCGTGAGCTGGCTTTGTTTTTCTTCGTCGGTAGAGCGAGCCAATTCAATGGTTTGTGGCACCTCGTTGGCATGCGGTGACTTGAAGGTGTTGACGCCAATGATGGGTAACTCGCCGGTGTGCTTGAGCATCTCGTAGTGCATCGACTCGTCTTGGATCTTGCCGCGCTGGTAGCCGGTTTCCATCGCACCCAACACGCCGCCGCGCTCCGCGAGCGCCACAAACTCTGACAGCACGGCTTCTTCCACCAACTCGGTGAGTTCGTCGATGATGAACGCGCCTTGAGAGGGGTTTTCGTTTTTCGCCAAACCCCATTCGCGGTTGATGATCAGTTGGATCGCCATCGCGCGTCGCACCGAATCTTCGGTGGGCGTGGTGATGGCTTCGTCAAACGCATTGGTGTGCAGCGAGTTGCAGTTGTCGTAAATCGCAATCAGCGCTTGCAGCGTGGTGCGAATGTCGTTGAACTGAATCTCTTGTGCATGGAGTGAGCGGCCAGAGGTTTGGATGTGGTACTTCAACTTCTGGCTGCGCTCGTTTGCGCCGTATTTCTCTTTCATGGTGACCGCCCAAATGCGGCGAGCCACGCGGCCCATCACGGTGTATTCCGGGTCCATGCCATTGCTGAAGAAGAAACTCAGGTTGGGCGCGAAGTCGTCGATGTGCATGCCGCGCGCCAAGTAGGCTTCCACAAAGGTGAAGCCGTTGGAGAGCGTGAATGCCAGTTGAGAAATGGGGTTGGCACCGGCTTCAGCGATGTGGTAACCACTGATGGACACGCTATAGAAATTTCGCACTTGGTGTTCGACAAAATACTGCGCGATGTCACCCATCACCTTGAGCGAGAACTCGGTGGAAAACAGACAGGTGTTTTGTCCTTGGTCCTCTTTCAAAATGTCGGCTTGCACCGTGCCACGCACGTTTTGCATCACCCAAGCGCGGATCTCGGCGTGCTCTTGGTCGTTGGGTGCGCGGCCTTTGTCGGTTTCAAACTTGGCCAATTGCTGGTCGATCGCGGTGTTCATGAACATCGCCAAGATCGAAGGCGCAGGACCATTGATGGTCATGGACACGCTGGTGCTCGGTGAGCACAAATCGAAGCCGTCGTAGAGCACCTTCATGTCTTCCAGCGTGGCGATGCTCACGCCTGAGTTGCCTACCTTGCCGTAAATGTCGGGACGGGGATGGGGATCGTTGCCATACAAGGTGACCGAGTCAAACGCGGTGCTCAAGCGCTTGGCAGGCATGCCCTCGCTCAAAAGTTTGAAGCGGCGGTTGGTGCGAAACGCATCGCCTTCGCCGGCAAACATGCGCGTGGGGTCTTCGTTCTCGCGCTTGAAAGCGAAGGTGCCTGCGGTGTAGGGATAGCGGCCGGGCACGTTGTCCAGCATCAGCCATTGCAAGATGTCGCCATGGTCATGGTAGGTGGGCATGGCCACCTTGCGCACGGGTGTGCCGCTCAAGGAGGGGGTCACCAGGGCGGTGCGGATGTCTTTGTCACGCACTCTCACCACCAACTCGTCGCCTGCATAGTCTTTTTGCAGTTTGGGCCAATCGGTGAGCAGGGCACGGGCATCGGCATCCATGCGCTGCTCACGCTCGTTTGCCAAGCCTTGGGTGGCCTCTGATGCGCGGGGACGGCCTTTGACATCCACGGCCAGCATCGCGGACGCGGCTTTGAGCTGTTGCACTTCTCGGGCCAGTTGGGCTTGCCGCTTGGCACGTTGTTTGTAACCGCGCACGGTGTCGCTGATTTCGGCCAGGTAGCGGCTGCGCGCGGGCGGGACGATGGGGGTTTGGTGCGAGCTGTGGCGAACAGTCACCAGCGGCAAACGGCCTGGTTGCAATGTCAAGCCACGTTCTTGCAAACGCGGTTTCATGGCTTGGTAGAGCGCAGTCACGCCATCGTCGTTGAAATGCGCCGCCATGGTGCCAAACACCGGCATGTGCTCTGGCGAGGTGCCCCAGGCTTCTTTGTTGCGTTGCACTTGCTTGGCCACATCACGCAAAGCATCTGCCGCGCCTTTGCGGTCAAACTTGTTGATGGCGACAAACTCGGCGAAGTCGAGCATGTCGATTTTTTCGAGCTGGCTGGCTGCACCAAACTCAGGCGTCATCACATACATCGGAATGTCCACATGCGGCACGATGGCCGCGTCGCCTTGGCCAATGCCCGAGGTTTCCACGATCACCAAGTCAAAGCCGGCGCATTTCGCAGCCGCGATCACATCGGGCAAGGCTGCGCTGATTTCGCTGCCAAATTCACGCGTGGCCAAGCTGCGCATGAACACGCGGCTGCCGTGTTGCCAAGGGGAAATGGCGTTCATGCGGATGCGGTCACCCAGCAAGGCGCCACCGCTCTTGCGGCGGGACGGGTCGATGGAAATGACCGCGATGCGCAAGCTGTCGTCTTGGTCCAGTCGGATGCGGCGAATCAATTCGTCGGTGAGCGAGGATTTGCCCGCGCCGCCTGTGCCGGTGATGCCCACCACGGGCACGTTCAAGCTGGAGGCTTGGTGGCGAATGTCAGTGCGCAACGCGTCCAAAGCAGCGTTGACGCCCGGCGCTTGGTTTTCCAAAGCGGTGATGAGTTGCGCCAAGGCGCGCCAGTGGGCTTGGGTGTGGCCTTGGATGGCCGCCAGACGGTCCGGTGCGTGGGGACTCAGGTCTTGGTCGCAGCGCATGATCATCTCGCCGATCATCCCTTGCAGGCCCATGCGTTGTCCGTCTTGTGGGCTGTAAATGCGCGCCACACCGTAGTCATGCAGTGCTTGGATTTCACTGGGCACGATCACGCCACCGCCACCCCCAAACACCTGGATGTGTGCACCGCCACGCTCTTTGAGCAAATCGACCATGTACTTGAAGTACTCAACATGGCCGCCTTGGTAGGAGCTCATGGCAATGCCTTGCACGTCCTCTTGCAACGCAGCAGTGACCACCTCGTCGACAGAGCGGTTGTGGCCCAGGTGAATGACCTCGGCGCCCATGCCCTGCAAGATGCGGCGCATGATGTTGATGGCGGCGTCATGCCCGTCAAACAAACTCGCCGCGGTCACAAAGCGCACCTTGTGCTTGGGGCGGTAGTTGGCCAGGGCCTGGAATTCGGCGGACAAATCGGTCATGGTGAAAGCGGGGCAAGCCGCAAAAAAGCAGAAGGGACGTGGGTTACAGCCGAGTAGCCCAGTGGCTTAAATTGACGTTACGTCAATCATAGCGGGGTTTGGGGGTGGGCCAGGTGGCATAACCCCGCTAAGCTTCTCTGTCCCACAACCCCAACCCACTAGGAACCCCACATGGCCTTCTCATGGTTAACCGCGCTCAAGGTCGTCCCTTGGCAGAAAGTGCTGGAGCACGCGCCTGGGGTGCTGGACAAGGCGCGGGGCTTCATCGACAAGCACCGCACCGGCGCAGCGGAAGCGCCTTCAGAGTTTTCGCAGTTGGTGCAGGCTCAGCAGCAAATGGCGCAGGCGCTCTCCGAGCTGGCCGAACAAAACGCCGCGTTGATTGCGGCTGTCACGCGCTTGAAGCAGCAGCTGCGTTGGCTGGCCACCGGCCTGGTGTTGGCTTTGCTCGGCCTGGGCGGTTTGGCCTGGCTGGCTTGGAAATAAGCTTAAGCAGCCAGCTTTGCGCTGACCAAGCGATTCAAACTCACTTGCTGTTCTTGCGCAGCCAGGGCCAGTCTGCGGTGCAACTCTGGCGGGATGCGCACTCTGAATTCGCCGCTGTAAGTTCGATCAGCCAAGGGAATGGGAATGTCTTCTTGGTGGGCAATCATGTCGGTCACCACATCGGCCACCACTTGACGAATACCCGTCAGCGCTTTCTCTGGTGTTTTTGCCAACCATGAAAGTGAAGGGAATTCTGCGCACAAGCCCAAGTGCTCTGCGTCCTCGGCAGACCAAGTCACGCGGTAGGTGTAATGCTCAATGTTCATTTTTTGATTCCTTCAACTTCTTCACAGCTTCAAGCACTTGTTTCACTTGGTAAGGTTTGGCTTTGCCCTTGTCGTTCTGAATATTGACCCGTGGATCGCCAAGCCAAGGCGTTTTAAAAATAGCGTGACTGGAGCCGCTTTGTCTTGCGGGACCAAAATAATATTCACAAACACGAAACAATTCTGCAAACCGAACACCAGCAGGCTGATGGACCATTTTGGAAAGAATTTTGTCAAGCTCGGGCATGTCGCAATGGTATCAATAATG
>CAJBOO010000038.1 GCA_903956845.1 uncultured Burkholderiales bacterium | reverse complement strand
GTCCAGTATGGCCATGGTGCGCGGGTGCAACTCGCCGCTGTCTTTGTGCAAAAAGAAGGGCACCGGCACGCCCCAGGAGCGTTGGCGCGAGATGCACCAGTCGGGGCGGTTGGCGATCATGTCGCGCAGACGCGCACGGCCGTTGTCGGGGTAGAACTGGGTGTCGTCGATGGCGTTCAAGGCCAGTTGGCGCAAGGTGAGCGGCGCCTTGTCGGTGGTGAAGACACCCTCGCCCTCGTCCATGCGGATGAACCACTGCGCCGCTGCGCGGTAAATGACCGGCGTTTTGTGGCGCCAGCAATGCGGGTAGCTGTGGGTGATGGTTTGCGTCGCCATCAAACGGCCCGCGTTTGTCAGCGTCTCGAGGATGACCGGCACGGCCTTCCAAATGTGCTGGCCACCAAAGAGCGGAAAGTCAGCGGCATAGGTGCCATTGCCTTGCACCGGATTCAAGATGTCGGTGTACTTCATGCCGTGCGCCAAACAACTGTTGTAGTCGTCCAGGCCATAGGCGGGCGCGCTGTGCACGATGCCGGTGCCGTCGGTCTCTCCCACGTACTCGGCCAGATAGATGGGCGCGGTGCGTTGGTAGCCCGCGTCCACCTGCGAGAGGGGGTGGTGGAATTCGATCAAACCGAGTTTGTCACCCTTAGCGGTCGCGACCACCTGGCCTGAAAGCTTCCAGCGTTCCAAGCATTTCTCCACCAAGGAGGCAGCGCACAGCATCAGGCCGCGCTCGGTGTCGACCAAGGCATAGGTGGATTCGGGATGCACATTGAGCGCTTGGTTGGCGGGGATGGTCCAGGCGGTGGTGGTCCAGATCACGGCAAACGCGTCTTTGCTCAGCTGGGGTAAACCAAAGGCCGCGGCCAACTGCTCGGGCTGGGCGCATGCAAACGCCACGTCCAAGGTTTCGCTTTGCTTGTCGGCGTATTCAATTTCAAACTCCGCCAATGACGAGCCGCAATCGAAGCACCAGTACACAGGCTTCAAGCCACGGTAAACAAAGCCGCGCTCGATCACGCGTTTGAAAGCGCGCAGCTGACCGGCTTCGTTGGTCGGGTCCATGGTGCGGTAAGGGCGCTCCCAGTCGCCCAACACGCCCAGTCGTTTGAAGTCTTCGCGTTGCTGTGCAATTTGCTCGGTGGCAAAGGCGCGGCTCTTGGCTTGCATGTCGTCGCGGCTCAATTTGCGGCCATGCAATTTTTCAATGGCGTTTTCAATCGGCAAACCATGGCAATCCCAGCCGGGGATGTACTGCGCATCAAAGCCAGCCAATTGGCGGCTCTTGACGATCATGTCCTTGAGCACTTTGTTCAGCGCATGACCGATGTGCAACTGGCCGTTGGCATACGGTGGGCCGTCGTGCAACACAAACAAGGGTGCGCCACGCCGCGCAACGCGCAGTTGTTTGTACAAGCCTTGGTCGTTCCACTGTTGAGCCCACGCCGGTTCACGCTTGGGCAAGTCGCCGCGCATCGGGAACGGCGTGTCCATCATGTTGATGCGGGTGTCGGGGGTGTTGGTTTTATCGTTCATATTTTTTCAAACCACTGACGTGCGTCCGTGCAGTCTTGGGCGATGCCTTGTTGGAGTGCGTCAAGGCTGTCGTAGGTCAATTCGTCGTGTAATTTGTGGAGCAATTCCACGCGGATGAGTTTACCGTAGCCCCCATCCAGCCCCAGGCTCTCAGGCCAGTCCAGGCAATGGGTTTCCAAGAGCACCCGACCACCGTTCACATCGGTGGGGTCGAGGGAAGGCCGTATGCCCAAATTCGCCACACCCTGCAGTGGTTGGTCGAGCAGACCATGCACCTGCACCACGAAGATGCCGCTGGCCGCAGGCTTCCAATGGGCAAAGCGCAAATTCAAGGTGCGGCAATTGAGCTCGCGGCCCAATCGGCGGCCATGCACCACATGGCCAGAAATGGCGTAGGGACGCCCCAACAGTTGGGCCACCTCTTGCATGGCACCCCGTGCCAAGGCGTCGCGCACCGCAGAGCTGGAGACACGCAAGCCGCCAGAACCCTCACCTGCGGTTGGTGGTGTGGCGGGACGGCCCTGGGGGTTGGAGATTTCGTAGCTGTTCATGCGGGCCACATCGAAGCCGAGTTGTGCGCCTGCCTCGGTCAGCATGGTGTAGTCACCGGCGCGTTTGGCACCGAATCGGAAGTCGTCACCCACCAACACGTATTTCACGCCCAAGCCTTGCACCAACACCTGGTCCACAAAGTCTTGAGGTGTTTGCGAAGCAAACGCTTGGTTGAAGGGCAGCACCACGCATTGGTCCACCCCACAGGCGTTGAGTTCGAGCAGTTTGTCCCGCAGGGTCGCAATGCGGGCCGGGGCGATGTCCGGTTGTTGCTGTTGTTGCGCAAAGAAGTCGCGCGGGTGCGGCTCGAAGGTCATGACGCAACTGGGCACGCCACGGTGCCGGGCCTCGTTGTTGAGCAAAGCCAGCATGGCCTGGTGGCCGCGGTGCACCCCGTCAAAGTTGCCGATCGTCAGCGCGCAGGCTGACGCCAACGTCGGGTGCTGTGTTCCTCGAAAAATGCGCATGGCTAAACCATTCGCCACAGGGGCGTCATTGAAACAAGGTATATTGTCTAGGAATTGACGTCAGTGCTCGCTTATCTCTCAGGAGGTGCCAGTTGAAGGTCTTGAAGCTGTCTGCCCAAGGGCTCCCGCAGTCTTGGATTTCACTTGAACAAGCCGTCACCCATTACGCGGCGGACGAGGTGCGTTGGGAAGCGGGTGTGGAGGTGGCGGTCTACCGAGGCGGTCACAACGCCATCACGGGCCAACAGTCCATGATCACCGTCAACAGCATCATTGGCACCAAGGGCGTGCCACGCATCAACCCCTTCGAGCTCAAACCTGGCCTGACCAACAGCAAGTTGTTCGCCAGAGACCGCAACCTGTGCGCGTATTGCGGACACGATTTTCACGAAACCGAGCTCACCCGCGAACACATCATCCCCTTTGGCCAACATGGCGTGGACAGCTGGATGAACGTGGTCACCGCTTGCCGCGCTTGTAACCACCGCAAGGCCAACCGCACACCTGAGCAGGCCAAGATGCCTCTGCTCTACACCCCTTATGTGCCCACTTTGTGGGAAGACTTCATCTTGCGCAACCGCCGCATCTTGGCGGATCAGATGGAATTTTTAAGGGCGCATGTGCCCAGGAATTCGCGCCTCGCCGCTTAAGCGGCGGACATGGCCGCCAACAACTGCGCCACGGCCTGCGGATACATCAGATGCTCTTGCGTCAGCACCCGAGCTGACAAGCTGTCTGCGGTGTCATCAGGCAAGACGGGCACCACGGCTTGCGCCAAGATCTCCCCATGGTCCAACTCAGCAGTCACGCGGTGCACCGTGGCGCCCGCGAAACGGCAGCCTTCGTCGATCGCGCGTTGGTGGGTGTGCAACCCGGTGAAGGCCGGCAACAGGGAAGGGTGGATGTTGACCAAGCGCCCTTCGTAATGCGCCACAAACCCCGGTGTCAAGATGCGCATGAAACCCGCCAACACCACCAAGGCGGGTTGGTGCTGGTCAATCTCGGTCATCAAGGCAGCGTCAAACGCACCGCGCGGATCGGTATGGGACGCAAAGCTTTGGTGGTCCACCACGGCGGTGGCGAGGCCCTGTGCTTGTGCCAACGCCAAGCCTTTGGCGTTCGGGCGGTTGCTGATCACCGCGGCCACCCGTGCTTGGTAACGCCCCGCCCAGTCGTCGCGTTGCGCTGCCAGCACGATGGCGGCCATGTTGGAGCCCCCACCCGAAATCAAGATCACCAAGTTTTTCATGGGATGGATTATCCCGATGCCACCCCCGTGTTCGTGCGGAGACGCAAAATAGAACGAGCGTGCTAAAACACGGTCTTTGACAACCACAGACCCGCTGCTGGAGAACCCCATGGATTTGGCTTTCACCCCTGAAGAACAGGCTTTTCGCGAAGAAGTGCGCACTTGGGTGCATGCGCATTTGCCTGAAACGATTTCACACAAGGTGCACAACGCCTTGCGCTTGACCCGTGAGGACATGCAGTCCTGGGCCAAAACATTGGGCCGCAAAGGTTGGCTGGGCTACGGTTGGCCCGAGCAGTTTGGTGGCCCTGGCTGGAACGCGGTGCAAAAGCATTTGTTCGAGGAAGAATGCGCCTTGGCGGGTGCCCCGCGCATCGTCCCGTTTGGCCCGGTGATGGTGGCCCCGGTCATCATGGCCTTTGGCAACCCCGCGCAACAACAACGGTTTTTGCCTGGCATCGCCAGTGGCGAGGTGTGGTGGAGCCAAGGCTACAGCGAGCCTGGCTCGGGCTCGGACCTGGCATCGCTCAAAACCCGCGCCGAGCGGGTGGGGGACAAATACATCGTCAATGGCCAAAAAACCTGGACCACCTTGGCCCAATTTGGCGATTGGATTTTTTGCCTGGTGCGCACCAGCACCGAAGGCAAACCACAGACTGGCATTTCCTTTTTGTTGATTGACATGACATCCAAGGGCGTGAGCGTGCGCCCGATCAAGCTGCTGGATGGGGAATGCGAAGTCAATGAGGTGTGGTTTGACAACGTCGAAGTGCCGGCAGACAACCTGATTGGCGAGGAAAACAAAGGTTGGAATTACGCCAAGTATTTGCTGGCCCACGAACGCACCAACATTGCTGATGTCAACCGCGCCAAACGCGAGCTCGAGCGCTTGAAACGCATCGCTAAAGCCGAAGGGGTGTGGCAAGACATGCGGTTTCGTGACGAGATCGCCAAGCTCGAAGTCGATGTGATCGCGCTGGAAATGATGGTGTTGCGGGTGCTCAGCGCAGAGAAGTCGGGCAAGCAGTCGCTTGACATCGCCGGTTTGCTCAAGATCCGCGGCTCAGAAATCCAACAGCGCTACAGCGAATTGATGATGTTGGCCGCGGGTCCCTTCAGCATGCCGTTCATCGAAGAAGCGATGGCTGCCGGCTGGCAGGGTGACCACGTGGGCGCGGCACATTGCGCACCCTTGGCCTCGACGTATTTCAATATGCGCAAAACCACCATTTACGGTGGTTCCAATGAAGTGCAACGCAACATCGTGGCGCAAACCGTCCTCGGCTGAAACGCCTGAACTGACAAGGATCTCATCATGGATTTCGATTTTTCTGAAGACCAAACACAGCTGCGTGAAGCGGTGCTCAAATGGGTAGAGAAGGCTTACAGCTTTGAGGCCAGACGCAGCGCGGTGTCGGCTGGGGGTTTTTCTGCGCCGGCTTACCAGGCCATGGCTGAATTGGGTTTGTGTGGTTTGTATGTGCAAGATGCCTATGGCGGCATGAACATGGGCCCGGTGGAGGGCATGGTGGTCATGGAGGAGCTCGGGCGCGGCATGGTGATGGAGCCATTGGCCCACACCTGGATCAGCACAGCCGTGTTGCAAGGCTTCGCCCCTGAAGAAGTGAAGGCCGAATGGTTGCCACGCATGGCCGGCGGCGACGCTTTGGTGGTGCTGGCGCACCATGAAGCTGGGGCCCGCTACCACTTGGACACATGCCGTGCCACGGCCAAACAGGTCGGCAGCGCTTGGCAAGTGACTGGTCACAAGTCTTTGGTGCCTGCAGGCGACCAAGCGCACGCTTTTGTGGTGCCAGCCACCGTGAACGGCAAGCAAGCCTTGTTCATGGTGCCACGCAGCGCGGCCACCGACACCCGCCATGCTTACCAAACACAAGATGGCAGCCGCATGAGCGAGTTGCACCTGAATGAAGCGACGGCGCAACTCGTCAGCACCGATGGCCTGGCGGCTTTGCAATTGGGCGTGGACGTGGGCGCTGCGGCTTTGTGTGCCGAAGCCGTGGGATTGATGGAGCAGACCCTGGCCATCACCGTGAACTACATGAACACACGCAAACAGTTTGGTGTGGCGATCTCGGGTTTTCAAGCGCTGCGCCACCGCGTGGCTGACATGAAAATGCAGCTCGAGTTGGGCCGCTCGATGAGCTATTACGCCACGCTCAAACTCAACGCATCCGCCGATGAACGCAGCTTGGCGGTGTCACGTGCCAAATTCCAAATCGGCCGATCAACACGGCATGTGGGTCAAGAAGCGGTGCAGTTGCATGGCGGCATTGGTGTGACCGACGAGTACATCGTCAGCCATTGCTTCAAACGCTTGACGCAAATCGACCTCAGTTTGGGCGACAGCTTGCATCACTTAGGCCAGGTGTCCACGCAAATGCAAGAGACCGCTGGTGTGTTTGCCTGAGTTGCGAAGACTGGCCTCACGGCCCTTCAGGCTCAGGCTGTCACCGGCCTGAAGCGTGGTTGTCGCACACCCTCGATCTCCACGTCTTCGGTGAACATCGCAAAGGGCCGAACCCACAGTCCGCGTTCGCCGTATTCGGCTCGGTACAGCACCAACGGCTCCAGGGTTTCGCTGTGCCGCACCACGCCCAGCACCTCATAGCGCAAGCCTTTGTAATGCATATAAGGGCCTGGCTGCAAAGCGGGCAAGGCTGAGAGATCGGAGTCGGACATGGGCCAAAGCATAAGGCCTTCTGGCAAAGCCGATAATCCTCGCATGCATCCAAAAGCCTTGTTAGACGCTTGCACCGAACTCACCCGTTTGCTGCTTCGCTTTGACCACCCTGCCGACAGCGTGGTTTCCAAATATTTCCGTGACCAACGCAAGCAAATGGCTTTGGGCCCACGCGAAAGAGGCGTGTTAGCCGAAACCGGTTACAACGTGTTGCGCCAAAAACTGCGCTTCGAGCACCTGGGCAAGTCCGGTACCGGCGTGAAAGAGCGCCGGTTGGCGATTTTGGGTTGGGCCGCGTACCTGGACGCCCAAGCCAAACTGCAACAACCCCAGGCCACCCACGGTGACCGCGGCTTCATGAAAGCCGCCATGAGCGAAATGGAATTCAAGTGGCTGGCCGATTGCGATGCCGCCACCGAAGACGCTTTTTTGGCGCCCCACCAACACAACCTGCCACCTTGGTTGGCCGACGCCCTGGAAGCTCAGTTGGGCGACGAGTTTTGGCCGCTGGTCGAGAGCCTGCAGCACATGGCGGGCTTGGATGTGCGGGTCAACACCTTGCAAGCCAAGCGCGCGGAGGTGCAAGCCGAACTGGAAAAAAACGGTATCGCGGTCCAACCCACGCCCTATTCACCTTGGGGTTTGCGCATGAACACCAAACCCAACCTGAGCAAACTCAGTCTGTTTGAAAAAGGCGTGATCGAGGTGCAAGACGAAGGCTCGCAATTGCTGGCCTTGTTGGTCGACGCCAAGCGTGGCGAGATGGTGGCCGACTTTTGCGCGGGTGCAGGCGGCAAAACCCTCGCCTTGGGTGCGTCCATGCGCAACACCGGTCGCTTGTACGCGTTTGACACCTCAGCCCACCGCTTGGAGGCCTTGAAACCTCGCTTGGCACGCAGCGGCTTGTCCAATATCCACCCCGTGGCCATTGCCCATGAACGCGATGACCGCATCAAGCGTTTGCGCGGCAAGATGGACCGGGTGTTGGTGGATGCCCCGTGCACCGGCTTGGGCACTTTGCGCCGCAACCCCGATTTGAAATGGCGTCAAACTCCCCAAGCCGTGGCCGAACTCACGGTCAAGCAAACCGCGATTTTGGCCAGTGCCGCCCGGTTACTCAAACCTGGTGGCCGTTTGGTCTATGCCACTTGCAGTTTGCTGCGGGCAGAAAACGAAGACATCGCGCAAGCCTTCAGTCTTGCCCATCCCCACTTCAAACCTTTGTCGGTCAAAGACCTGTTGACCGATGCTGAGGTGGCCCAAGCAGGCGATTTGTGCACCGCCGATGAGCTGTATTTGCGCCTGTGGCCGCATCGGCATGGCACAGATGGGTTCTTTGCGGCAGCCTGGGTGGCTGCTTAAAATTCAGTTTTGACCGTGTTTGGAAGGATTGACATGTTGTTGCCCACTTGGCCTTGGTTGGATGTTGTGCTGAATTGGCTGGCTTACGGCATGTGGCACTTGAGTGCCTGGCAACTCGTGTTGATCACCTTGGGCCTGACCCACATCACGATCGCGGCTGTCACGATTTACCTGCATCGCCACCAAGCGCATCGTTCGCTCGATTTGCATTGGCTGCCTGCCCATTTTTTCCGTCTGTGGTTGTGGTTAACAACCGGCATGACCACCAAAGCCTGGGCGTCCATTCACCGCAAGCACCACGCCAAATGTGAAACCGAGGAAGACCCGCACAGCCCCCAGGTGTTTGGCATCCGAACGGTGTTCTGGCAAGGTGCGGAGCTTTACCGCAAAGAAGCGGCCAACCCCGAAACACTGCGTAAATACGGCCATGGCACGCCCGACGACTGGATTGAAAACCACCTCTACTCACGGTTTGCATGGCAGGGCTTGGGCCTGATGCTCATCATCGACCTGGCCTTGTTTGGCGCGATCGGCCTGAGCATGTGGGCGGTTCAAATGCTGTGGATTCCCGTCACGGCCGCTGGCGTCATCAACGGCATTGGCCACTACTGGGGCTACCGCAACTTTGAAGCGCCTGACGCCAGCACCAACATTTCCCCCTGGGGCATCTTGATTGGCGGCGAAGAGCTGCACAACAACCACCACACCTATCCCACTTCGGCCAAGTTGTCTGTCAAAGCCTACGAATTTGACATCGGCTGGCTCTACATCCGCCTCTTGGAAACCTTGGGTTTGGCCACGGTGAAGAAAACCCCGCCCAAAATCCACTATGCCAGCCCCAAACCCTTGGCGGATGAAAACACGCTGGAGGCCTTGATTGCCAACCGTTACGAAGTGATGGCCGGATTCGCCCGCCATTTGCAGCGCACGGTGAAGCATGAGATTGCCGCTTTACCCAAACTGCCGACCGAGGCTGTGTTGAGCGCAGCCAAGCGTTGGATGCACCGCGATGATGTGCAAGTGCCTGATCAGTTCCGTGCCGCCTTGGTGCAAGCCCGCGCAGCGTTACCGGATGCAGACACCATGGTGCGCATGCGTGAAGAGCTGCGTCAACTGTGGCTCAACACCCATGCCAGCCGGGCCCAATTGGCGCTGGATTTGCAAGCTTGGTGCAAACGCGCCGAAAGCAGTGGCATCGCTGCTTTGCGAGATTTCTCTGTGCAGTTGCGCACCGTCACCCTCTGACAGCCCCCGAGCGCTGACAACAAAAAACCCGCCTAGGCGGGTTTTTTTGTGAGGGCAAAAGCCAAGGATTACTTGAGTTTGATCTCTTTGTATTCCACGTGCTTGCGTGCCTTGGGGTCGAATTTCATGATCGACATTTTTTCAGGCATGGTTTTCTTGTTTTTGCTGGTGGTGTAGAAGTGACCGGTGCCAGCTGTTGATTCCAGCTTGATTTTTTCGCGTCCGCCTTTGGAAGCCATGGTGAAGTCCTTTCGAAGTCGGTAAAAAAATTAAGCTTGGCCGCGAGCGCGCATGTCTGCGAGCACGACGTCAATGCCTTTTTTGTCGATCAAGCGCAATGCCGCGCCGGACACGCGCAAACGCACCCAACGGTTCTCGGTTTCCACCCAGAAACGGCGGTATTGCAGATTGGGCAAGAAACGACGCTTGGTTTTGTTGTTGGCGTGGGAAACGTTGTTCCCAGACATGGGGCCTTTGCCCGTTACTTCACATACGCGTGCCATTCAGACACTCCTTCATGTAACAGCCTGCACCAAAAGGGTCAGGCTTGACCTCGCCAAATAGGGGGGCGGTATCCCCTGGATGTTATCCACAGAGCCCAAGATTGTAGCTCGAAACCGCCAAGGCGGTTCCCAACCGGATCATTGCTCTAAAAAGCGCTGTGCGTCCAGGGCTGCCATGCAGCCGGTGCCCGCGCTGGTGATGGCCTGGCGGTAAACATGGTCTTGCACGTCGCCGGCGGCAAAAATGCCCGGCACGCTGGTCTGCGTGGCCATGCCTTGTAAGCCGCTTTGGGTGACGATGTAGCCGTCTTTCATGGTCAATTGACCTTCAAAGATGCCGGTGTTGGGCTGGTGGCCAATGGCGATGAAGCAACCATGCACCGCCAACTCGCGGGTGCTGTGGTCTTGGGTACTTTTGAGGCGAACCCCAGTGACGCCCGAGGCGTCGCCCAGCACTTCGTCCAGCACACTGTGGACTTCCAGCACGATCTTGCCCGCTTTGACCTTGTCCATGAGCTTGTCGATCATGATGGCTTCGGCTTTGAATTTGTCGCGGCGGTGAACCAGGTGGACCTTGGTCGCGATATTGGACAGATACAGCGCTTCTTCGACAGCGGTGTTGCCACCGCCGACCACGCAGACCGCTTGGTCGCGGTAGAAAAAGCCATCACAGGTGGCGCAGCCCGACACACCCCGGCCCATGTAAGTTTGCTCGGAGGGCAAGCCCAGGTATTTGGCGGACGCGCCCGTGGCGATGATCAATGCATCGCAGGTATAGGTGCCGCTGTCGCCAAACAGCGTGAACGGGCGCTGAGAGAAATCCACCTTGTTGATATGGTCGAAGACCATTTGGGTGTTGAAGCGCTGCGCGTGCTCCATGAAGCGTTGCATCAGGTCCGGGCCTTGCACGCCATGCACATCGGCGGGCCAGTTGTCCACCTCGGTGGTGGTCATGAGCTGGCCGCCTTGGGCCATGCCGGTGATCAATGTCGGGTTCAGGTTGGCGCGAGCGGCGTAAACGGCGGCGGTATAGCCGGCAGGGCCAGAGCCCAGGATAAGTACTTTGCTGTGTTGGGGGGAGGTCATGGTGGGCGCAGTTGAGGTGGCGAAAAGGATGAGAGAAGCTTCATCCTGAAGCGCTTTATTTTAAGTTCAGGGCAGTCAGCTGTCTTTGGCGTGCCTGTTAAGCTTATGCCCGGCAATGACTTACTCTTTAAATACCCTCCGCAACTCCCAAGAAGCCGCCCCCGAAATCACGGGTTGGCAACGGTTTCTCCAAGAAATCGCCCTGTCAGTCGGCTTTGTGGTGCTGTTGTTTTGGCTGATCGCCATGGTCAGCCACAACGCCCAGGACCCGGCTTGGACCACCTCAGGCTCCTCCGCGCTCGCCCATAACTGGGGTGGCCGCATAGGCGCAGCCATCAGCGACCTGGGTTTTTTTGTCTTTGGCTACTCCATTTGGTGGTGTTATTTCGCAGGCCTGGTCAGTTGGCTGGCGGCATTGGCCGTTCGCATGCGTGGTGACGAAGCCCCGGTGGTTCCCGCCCATGTCTGGCGTTTGAGCCGCTGGGCTTTTTGGAGTGGCTTGGTGTTGCTGATGTTGGCCAGCACGGGCTTGGAGTGGACACGCCTATACCGTTTTGAAGCGCAGGTCCCTGGTCACCATGCCGGTGGCATCCTGGGCTTCATGGTTGGCGGCGCGGCCAACAAGTGGCTGGGTTTCAACGGCTCAGCCATGGTGTTCATCGTGTTCATGGTGATCGGTTTGTCTTGGGTTTTTGGTTTTTCATGGGTGGAATTGGCTGAAAAAATCGGTGCCCGGTTAGACCAAGCCTTGCACACATGGCGCGAGCGACGTGAAATGGCCGAAGACTTGGCGCTGGGCCAAGCCGCGGCCAAAGCCCGCGAAGGCGATGTGCAGATTGAGCGCGAAGAGCACGAAGAGCCCGTGCATGTGCCGATTCGCATCATGGTCGAACCCGAACCCCTGCCCCCGCCCAAAAGCGAGCGCATCGCGCGGGAGCGACAAAAGCCTTTGTTCAACGACATGCCCGACTCGCGTTTGCCTCAGGTCGATTTGCTCGATGAATCGCAGACCCGACAAGACTCAGTCGATGCGCAAACCATCGAGTTCACCAGCCGCTTGATCGAGAAAAAACTGCGTGACTTCGGCGTGGAGGTCAAAGTCTTGGCAGCGGCCCCCGGACCGGTGGTGACCCGCTACGAGATCGAACCCGCCACGGGCGTCAAGGGCTCGCAGATCGTCAACCTGGCCAAAGACTTGGCCCGCTCGCTCAGCATGGTGTCTATCCGTGTGGTGGAAACCATCCCTGGCAAAAACTTCATGGCGCTGGAGCTGCCCAACGCCAAACGACAGTCGATTCGCTTGAGTGAAATTTTGGGCTCGTCGGTTTACAACGAAGCCAAGTCCATGTTGACCATGGGTTTGGGCAAAGACATCGGTGGCAACCCGGTGGTGGCTGATCTCGCCAAGATGCCGCACGTGCTGGTGGCCGGCACCACGGGTTCTGGCAAATCGGTGGGCATCAACGCCATGATCTTGTCGCTGCTCTACAAGGCCGAGGCACGCGATGTGCGTTTGCTGATGATCGACCCCAAGATGTTGGAGATGTCGGTGTACGAAGGCATCCCGCATTTGCTCGCCCCGGTGGTGACCGACATGCGTCAAGCCGCACATGGCTTGAACTGGTGCGTGTTTGAAATGGAACGCCGTTACAAGTTGATGAGCAAATTGGGCGTGCGCAACTTGGCGGGCTACAACCACAAAATTGAAGAGGCCAAAGAGCAAGGCGAATCGCTGACCAACCCCTTCAGCTTGACACCCGACGATCCCGAACCCTTGGAGCGTTTGCCGCACATTGTGGTGGTCATCGACGAACTGGCTGATTTGATGATGGTGGTGGGCAAGAAGATCGAAGAGTTGATCGCCCGCTTGGCACAAAAAGCACGTGCTGCAGGCATCCACTTGATTTTGGCCACGCAACGACCCAGCGTGGACGTGATCACGGGTTTGATCAAAGCCAACATCCCCACCCGTATCGCATTCCAGGTGAGCAGCAAGATCGACAGCCGCACCATCCTTGACCAAATGGGTGCCGAGGCCTTGTTGGGCATGGGCGACATGTTGTATTTGCCCAGCGGCACAGGTTTCCCGATTCGCGTGCATGGTGCGTTTGTCAGCGACGACGAGGTGCACCGCGTGGTGAGTTACCTCAAAACCCAAGGCGAACCCAATTACATCGAAGGGCTGCTCGAAGGTGGCACGGTCGAAGGCGAAGCGCAAGGCCCAGACCTGTTTGGTGAGACTGCTGGCGAAAAAGACCCGATGTACGACCAAGCAGTGGAAGTGGTGTTGAAGAACCGCAAGGCCAGCATTTCCTTGGTGCAACGCCATTTGAAAATTGGCTACAACCGCGCCGCCCGATTGGTGGAAGACATGGAAAAAGCTGGCTTGGTCAGCGCCATGAGCAGCAACGGACAGCGCGACATTTTGGTGCCCAACCGGGCGGAGTGAACATGTTCAAACCTTGGGCCATCAGCCTTTGCTTGCTTGCTGCCACCTCGGCCTGCGCCGACAGCTTAGAGACCTTGACGCAATTTTTGAAGCAAACCCGAAGCTTGAAGGCGGACTTCGTGCAGGTGGTCACTTCTCCACCCAAAGAAGGTCGCCCGACCAAAAACAAGACCTCGACGGGCACCTTTTCCTTCATTCGGCCCACGGTATTTCGCTTTGACTACAGCAAACCCTTTGTGCAAAACATCGTGGCCGACGGCAACAAGCTCTGGCTGTTTGATGCCGACCTGAACCAAGTGACCGTGCGCAATCAAGCGCAAGCTTTGGGCAGCACCCCTGCCACCTTGATCGCATCCGCCAATGACTTGGCCACCTTGGGTAAAGCTTTTGAGTTGAAAGCTGCCGCATCCGAGGCCGGGGTGGACTGGGTGGTGGCCACACCCAAAAACCCAGAAGGCAGTTTGCAGCAAGTGCGCATTGGCCTGCGACTGGATGGGGGTCAGGTGCTGTTGGCACACCTGGACATCATGGATGCCTTTGGCACCCGCTCGCAAATCCGTTTTGAGCGCGTCCTGGTCAACCCCAGTCACCTCACGCCCGCGCAATTTCAATTTGTGCCTCCCAAGGGCGCAGACCTGATCCAACCCTGAGTGGCCATGCGCCCTGACACCAGCCATCCATCGCCCTTGGCTGAGCGCTTGCGGCCACGCACATTGGGCGAGGTGATTGGCCAGCAGCAGGTCCTGGGTGAGGGCATGGCGCTGCGGGTGGCATTCGAGTCGGGTCAACCCCACAGTTGCATTTTGTGGGGCCCGCCCGGCGTCGGCAAAACCACCATCGCGCGCTTGATGGCCAATGCCTTTGACGCACAGTTCTTGTCCATCAGCGCGGTGCTGGGTGGCGTGAAAGAAATCCGAGAGGCCGTCGAGTTGGCGCAAACCGCACGCGAGGGCTTAGAGCAACGTCGCACGATTGTGTTTGTCGATGAGGTGCACCGATTCAACAAAAGCCAACAAGATGCTTTTTTGCCGCATGTCGAGTCGGGCTTGTTCACCTTCATTGGCGCGACCACCGAGAACCCCTCGTTCGAGGTGAATTCCGCCTTGTTGTCGCGGGCTGCGGTGTATGTGCTGCAACCCCTGTCTGAGGACGACCTGGGGCAGATCATTGATAAAGCGCGGGCGTTGGACAACATGCCCGAGTTGCACGCGCAGGCGCAGGCCCGATTGATTGCCTATGCCGATGGCGATGCGCGCCGACTGCTCAACACGCTGGAAACCTTGGCGGTCACTGCCCAGCGTGAAAAGATCGACCAGGTGAGTGACGAATGGTTGATGAAGGTGCTGGGCGAGCGCATGCGCCGCTATGACAAAGGTGGCGAGCAGTTTTACGACACCATCAGTGCCCTGCACAAATCGGTGCGCGGCTCAGACCCCGACGCTGCTTTGTATTGGTTGGTGCGCATGTTGGATGGCGGCGCCGAGCCTAAGTACATGGCGCGCCGCATGATCCGCATGGCGGCCGAAGACATTGGCCTGGCCGATCCACGCGCACTGCGCCTGGCCCTGGACGCGGCCGAGGTCTACGAACGCTTAGGCAGCCCCGAAGGTGAACTGGCCCTGGCCGAGTGCGTGGTGTATTTGGCCGTGGCGCCCAAGTCGAATGCGGTCTACAAGGCCTACAACAGTGTGCGCAAGTTGATCAAAGCCGATGGCACGCGACCCGTGCCATTGCATTTGCGCAATGCCCCGACGACACTCATGAAAGACTTGGACTACGGCAAAGCCTATCGCTATGCCCATGATGAACCCGATGCGTTTGCCGCAGGCGAAAACTATTGGCCCGACGGCATGACAGCGCCCACACTCTATGAGCCCGTGGAACGCGGCTTAGAGATCAAGATCGCCGAGAAGATGCGTGCCTTGCGCGCCAAAAACGCGCAGGTACGCAAACCTTAAGCCTGCGCCTTGTCGGCTTCGCTGGTGAAAGAGTCGGCAAAGAAATCGTCTTCAGCCAATCCGTGCGTCAGGTAATCACGGCGGGCAGAGTCCACCACGATCGGCGCACCACAGGCATACACCTGGTGGCCAGCCAGGCTAGGCGTGTCTTGCAACACCGCTTGGTGAACAAAACCCGTGCGGCCTGTCCAGTGGTCTTCAGGCAGGGCGTCGGACACCACGGGGATGTATTGCAGATGAGGCATGTGGGCCAGTTGCGCCATGACCCAATCGTTCATGTACAGGTCTGAGGGCCGGCGACCACCCCAGTACAAACGGGTAGGACGGGTGATGCCCTGGTGTTGCATGTGTTCGATCAATG
This sequence comes from uncultured Burkholderiales bacterium, assembly GCA_903956845.1. Lineage (GTDB taxonomy): Bacteria > Pseudomonadota > Gammaproteobacteria > Burkholderiales > Burkholderiaceae_C > Limnohabitans. The sequence continues at coordinate 4,366 of CAJBOO010000038.1, read as the reverse complement.
CCTTGATCGGTGCAAAGCCAGTGCCCGAGGCCAAGAACACCATGGGGCTGTCACTGTCTTCGCGCAAGAAGAAACTGCCAAAAGGACCTTCCACGCGTTGGATTTCTTTTTCTTTCATCGCGCCAAACACATGGTCAGTGAATTTGCCACCCGGCATGTGACGGATGTGCAAGCTCACCGCGGGTTGCGCTGGTGCCAAGGTGTGAGGCGCATTCGCCATGGAGTATGCGCGGCGTGAACCGTCGCGCAACAAAAATTCGACATACTGACCCGCGTGGTATCGCATGGGTTCAGTGGCTGGCAATTGCAACTGCACGTGCATCACATCGTGAGAGAGTTTCTCTAGCGACAGCACGCGCACGGGCATTTTTTTGATCGGGAAGGCATCTGCATCCACCACTTGGCGAGACTCCAGCACCACATCACTCAAGGGCGTGGCACGGCAGGTGAGGATCATGCCTTGGTCACGTTCTTCTTCGCTCAAGGCTTTGGCTTGGTAGTCAGCCAGGTGCACCTCGCCCGAGATTTTTTTGCATTTGCATGAACCGCAGGCGCCGTCTTTGCACCCATAGGGCAGTCCAATGCCTTGGCGGATGCCTGCGGCCAAAATGCTTTCTTCAGCATCGGTTGCAAAAACGCGGCCACTGGGTTGAACGACAATCTGAAACGACATCTGGGATTTCCTTGTACCTGTAATCAACACGCGAAAGCAGCGATTTTGCCTTCAAACCAAAGCCCACTCGGTGCCTTGCCTGCCCGCTTCAGACAACCCCGCGTCTTGATCGTGGGGTGCGGCGACGTGGGTTTGCGTTGTGCTCGCTTGTTGAAGCCCGGTTCACGTCTGTTTGCGTTGACCAGTTCCCCTGAGCGCATGACCGCATTGCAAGCCTTGGGCATCACGCCCTTGCTGGGCAATTTAGACCAAGCCCACAGTTTGGCTCGCCTGGCAGGCGTGGCTCAGCACGTGGTGCACATGGCGCCTCCACCCTTGCAAGGTGCCACCGATCCCCGCACACAAGCCTTGGTGCAAGCCTTGGCCAAACGCAGCCCGCCCAGCACCGTGGTGTACGGCTCCACCAGTGGTGTGTATGGCGATTGCCAAGACGCATGGATCGATGAAACCCAAGCGCTGAACCCCCAAACGCCTCGGGCACAACGGCGGGTGGATGCCGAGTCTTGGTTGATCGCGTGGGGGGCACGTGGCCACCCCCGTGTGCAGGTGTTGCGCATCCCCGGCATTTACGCGTTGGACCGCGAAGGTGGCACACCGCGAGAGCGTTTGACCAAGGGCACGCCCGTCTTGCATGCGATCGAAGATGTGTTCACCAACCATGTGCATGCCGAAGACCTGGCCCAAGCCACGGTCTTGGCGATGTGGCGGGGAAAAAGCTTGCGACCCTTGCACGTGAGCGACGACAGCGACTTGCGCATGGCCGACTACATGGACTTGGCCGCGGAATGCTTCGGTTTGCCGCGCCCGCCGCGCATCAGCCGAGCAGAGGCCCAACAGCAGTTGCCTGCCATGACCTTGAGTTTCATGGGAGAGTCGCGCCGCATGCGCAACCAGCGCATGAAGCACGAATTGCGGTTACGGCTGCGCTACCCCACGGTGCGTGAAGGGCTGCTGGACAAGCCAGTGGCTTGATGCCTGCGCTGTCTCAGCGCATGCCGATCTTGGCGTCGCCAAAGATGCCATTGGCTTCTTTGGGCAAGCTGCGCCAGTACTGTGACGTGGCTTGCACGGTGCCCCCCAAGGCGGCAGCGGCCTCCCAGCCCCAACGGGGTTTGTACAAAAAGCCTCGGCCAATCGCCACCAAATCGGCTTGGCCTTGGGTCAACACCGCTTCTGCTTGATGCGGGTCGGTGATCAAACCCACGGCAATCGTCGGCAAACCGCATGTGTCTTTCACATGGTGGGCAAACGGCAATTGGTAGCCTGGCCCCACTTTGATTTGCTGTTGCGGAGCAATGCCAGCAGAGGAGATGTGCACAAAGTCGGCGCCCGCTTGTTTCAGGCGCACGGCCAGGTCCGCGGTTTCTTCCAAGGTCCAGCCGCCTTCGATCCAATCGGTGGCTGACAAGCGCATGCCAAAGGTGCCGTCAAACACCTCACGCATGGCTTTGAAGATCTCCATGGGAAAACGGATGCGGTTGTCAAAACTGCCGCCATAGGCGTCCGTGCGTTGATTGGCAATGGGGGACACAAATTCGTGCAACAAATAGCCATGCGCACCGTGCAACTCGATCATCTCCACACCCATGTGTTGAGCGCGTTTGGCTGCATCGACAAAAGCCTGGTGGATGGTCTTGAGCCCAGCAGCATCGATTTCATGCGGTGGCGCTTCGCCGGGTAACAAGGCTAACGGAGAGGGTGCGGCGGTATCCCAGCCACCATGGGCTTTGTCGATCATCATGCCGCCATGCCATGGTTGGGCGCTGGAGCCCTTGCGACCTGAATGCGCGATTTGGATGCACACGGGCACGGGTGGCGCCAGTTGGCGTGCGCGACCCAGCGTGTTGGCCATGGCCTCGGCGGTGGCGTCATCCCAAATCCCCAGGCAATTGGGGGTGATCCGACCTTGGGGGGTGACCGCACTGGCCTCGACCATGAACAATCCAGCACCACCATTGAGCAAATTGGCCCAATGCATCAAATGCCAGTCATTGGCTTTGCCGTCTTCATGGCAAGCGTATTGGCACATCGGGGCAACCACGATGCGGTTGGGCAAGGTCAATGGGCCACGGGGTGGGGTGAATTGGAATGGGGTAAACAGCTGGCTCATAGGGAGTAATGTGTCGAAAAATCAATATCTTAAGCCGCCACCGCTCAAGTTTTGATCCCCTGCGGTCGATACAGTACGAGCAAACCTCTGAACCATGACACCCATACCTTTGATCACCTCCTCACGCTTGGCCCTTGTGTGCCTGGCGCTGTGCGCTTGCGGGGGTGGGGGTGGGGCTGGGGGCAGCGCGGGCTCGGGCGCAACCACTGCGACCCTGCTCAAAGGTCGCTTGATTGACAGCGCGGTGTCCGGGGTGACCTATACCGTGACCACCACCGATGGCAAAACCATCACAGGCGTGACCGACGACAGTGGCACTTTCGAATACCAAGCAGGCGAAACCGTGGGCTTTTCCATCGGCAGCATTGTGTTGCCCTCGGCTTTGGGGGATGCCACGGTGACGCCAGTGAGCATGGCCAAAGGGGGCGATGGCCCAGTGGCCAGCAATGTCGCGTATTTTTTGCAGTCATTGGATTTTGATCTGGACCCCTCGAACGGCATCACGATTGACCCCCGTGTGCTGACCCTCTCGAGCATGGCTGCCTTCAGCACGTCACCGATTGACTGGACACAAGACACGGCTGTGTTCATTGCCAACACCAAACTGAAAGCGCTGTGGACCCAAGCCAAAGCCTTGAACCCCGACAACTTGGTGGTGCCCATTCCACCAAAGACGCCAGAGGAAACAGACAAGCATTTGTCCGAGACTTTGTTTGGCTCCCTCGACACGCAATCACCCCAAACCGAGGGCTGTGCCCTGACCAGTGGCATTGAAAAACCAAGCATCACGGTGTTGTCGACCAATTTGTGGGCGGATTTGATGGCCAAGCCCAAATCCACCGTGGCGCCGGGTTGGATTTACGACGGTGAGATCACCCAAGGCGTTGCTGTCAGTGAGCCCCCCGGTGATTTGCAAATTTACAAGGCCACGCCTGCGTCGCCTGAATACAAAGCGGCCATGAAGTCGGTGGATGTGGATAACGTGGCCGCCGACTTGTGGTTCAAGCACCAAGGCAATCCCAATGTGGTTTTGAGGATCGCAGCCAAAGAGCGCTTGGGTGGTGATTCGATTTATTTCCCCAAATTCTCCGGCAGTGCGATTTACTTGCACTATGTCGCCACCGACAACTCTGCGTTGGAATTTCAATTCGCAGCGGGGATGGAAGCCAAGGCCTTCTTCAGCTTCCTAGGCAACAACGCCAATATTTATTACCGTGGCACCGCAGGCAAAGATGGCCTGATCAACTCGGGCGGTGAAGATGGCTGGAACTCATGGACACAAGAGCGTGGCGATGATTGGCAGCGCCACCAACCAGCAACCACGGGCACACCTGCCGACCCGATTTTCAACTTACCTGCTGTGCCAGCCAAAGCCGCTGACCCCAACTTCCCACCCAACTTGCGCAAGGGCGGCACCACGCCCATGGGACGCGCCCTGGGGACCACCACCTGTATCTTGAAGCCAGGCGGTTCGGTGTTGTTGTGGCGCAAGCCCAGCACATCGAGTGATTTGTTTTTCAGCCCATTGGCCCTGCGCAACAACGTGGGTATCTTGGCCCCGGTTTACAGTGACGCCAAGGGCT
>CAJBOO010000037.1 GCA_903956845.1 uncultured Burkholderiales bacterium | reverse complement strand
CCGCGCAACGACAAAGCCACCAGCATCAGGGCCACGGGTAAATACAAGGCTCCCAAGATGACGCCATGCGCCATGGGAAAGCCCACCAGCAACACGCCCACGCCCAGCACCAACCAGGTTTCGTTCGCATCCCAAAATGGGCCAATGCTGGCGATCATGGTGTCTTTGTGGTCCAGCGTGTCGGCGCTGTCGAGCAAAGCACCCACGCCCAGGTCGTAGCCGTCCAAAATGACATAAGCCAACATGGACAGCGCCATGACCAAGGCAAACACCAAGGGGAGCCAGCCGCCAGGGCTGGTGAGGTCAATACCAAACTCAGACATGGCGCAATCCTTGGTTGTTCAAACGCGGCTCTTCACTGCCCTGGGTGGCCTTTTTGGCCAGGTAAAACACCACCGACACATAGGCCGACAGCAAGGCGATATAGAGCGTGAGGTACATGGCCAAGGACAGCGCGATGTTGCCCGCTGGCACTTGGGAAGCGGCTTGCGCCGTGGTCAGCACCCCGTACACCAGCCAAGGTTGGCGGCCAATTTCGGTCACATACCAGCCCGAGATGAGTGCCACCCAGCCCGCAAAAGTCATGGCCACCAACACCATGGCGGTGCGCTTAGACAAGCTGTTTTTGAATGTCAATTCGTAGCTGGCAAACCAGCTGACAGCCAGCATCAGCATGCCCACACCGACCATGATGCGAAACGCCCAAAACACAGGGCCCACCGGCGGATGCTCGGCAAAGTCTTTGATGCCCTTGACCTCGCCATCCCAGTCGTGGGTCAGGTAAAAAGAGGCCAGCTTGGGGATGGCAATTTCATATTTGTTGGACTGCGTGGCTTGGTCTGGGATGGCGAACAACACGGCTGGCACGCCTTGTTGGGTTTCCCAAATGCCTTCCATGGCCGCCAATTTGGCGGGTTGGTGTTGCAAGGTGTTCAAGCCGTGCATGTCACCCACCAAGATTTGCACGGGGATGAGCACCGCCGCCACCATCACGCCGGTGCGAAGCGCGGCCATCACGTCTTTGGCGCGGTCCCCTTGCAGCCATCGGTAGGCGCTGATGCCCGCCAACAAGAAGGAAGCGGTCAGGCCTGAGGCCAGCAACATGTGGGTCATGCGGTAGGGGAAGGAGGGGTTGAAGATCACCTCGAACCAACTGGTGACGTGGGCTTGCCCGTTGATCATCTCGTAACCCGCTGGCGTGTGCATCCAGGAATTGAGCGCCAAGATCCAAAAAGCCGAAGCGGTGGTGCCCAGAGCCACCAACCAGGTGGCCAGGGTGTGGACCCCTTCACTCACCCGACCGCGGCCAAACAACATGATGCCCAGGAAAGTGGCTTCCAAGAAGAAAGCGGTCAGCACCTCGTAGGCCAATAACGGCCCTGCGACATTGCCCACGGTGTTCATGAATCCGGGCCAGTTGGTGCCAAACTGGAAACTCATGGTGATGCCGCTGACCACGCCCAAGGCGAAGGTCAGGGCAAAAATCTTGATCCAGAACTGGTAGGCGTCCATCCAGTGTTGTTCCCCAGTCGCCACAAAGCGGGTTTTGAAAAACAACAAGAACCACCCCATGGCAATGCTGATGGTGGGGAACAAAATATGGAAAGTGACGTTCGCAGCAAACTGCAAACGCGCCAGCACGACGGGATCAAGGGTGTCCATGGGTTTGACTCAATAGAAGGGATAAGGGTCGATTGTGTGGGAATGGGCTGGGGTTAAACCTTGAGCAACGCAGCGCTGACCCAACGCGCCAAATCGGGGGCCGACATCACCCCAGGTTGTCTGGCAATTTCGCGGCCGCCCGCGAAAACCGCCAATGTGGGAATGCTTCGAATGTTGTAACTTGCAGCCAGGCCTTGTTCATCCTCGGTGTTGACCTTCACAAAGCGGGCTTGTCCATGCATGTCATGACTTGCTTTTTCGTAAGCCGGGGCCATCATGCGGCAGGGGCCACACCAAGGCGCCCAAAAGTCCACCACCAAAGGCAAGTCGCTTTTGGCCAATTGCGCCTTGAAAGCGGCCTCACCCAAGTTGTCAGGTTGCGTACTGAGCAAGGGCGCGTGGCATTTGCCGCAGTTGAGTTCGGCTTGCAACTTGTCTGACGGCACCCGGTTGGTGGCATTGCAGTGGGGGCATACCAAGTGCATTTTTTGATCCATGCTTTCAGTCATGGTTTCCTCGCGACAAATCCCACCAGAGCCGACATGCCACTGTGGCCTGCGCCCTCGTGGATGGTGGTTTCGTAAGTGCTGCTGGTCAACACATCGTAGCCCGCGAAGGCCTGGTGCAACAGTGCTTCGTCGTACAGATGATCGATCTTGCCAGGCCCGCCCGTGTTGTAGCTGAGCTGGTTCAGGCCATAGCCCTGAATCACCACGGTGCCGCCTGGTTTCAGGCAGTGCTTGATTTTTTCAAACAACTCGGCTCGTTCAGCGGGTGCAGCGAACTGGAAAAAAATACCCGCAACCAGGTCGTAGTGCTTGGCTTGCCAATCGAAGGACTGCCAATCGGAGCAGGAGAAATTCACCTGCACTTGGTGCTTGGCAGCCAAGGCCAATGCTCGGCCCTGACCCAACAAAGCGGCTTGCGCCACCAAAAAAGCGTTGGGCTCTTCGCCAAACACGTAGTCGGGGGTGGAAAACCGCTTGTTCCACATTTCTTGGGGGTGGGCAAATCCAGTCATGGCAGGTGAGCTTTCAAAGGGCATTCAAAGGGATCTTGGCGTAAGCAATGCCGTTGTCTTCCTTGGGTGGCAACTCACCCGCACGGATGTTGATTTGCACCGCAGGCAGGATGAGCACAGGCATTTCCAAGGTGGCGTCACGCTGGGTGCGCATCTCGACAAATTGCGTTTCGCTGATGCCGTCGTGCACGTGGATGTTGTGGGCTTTTTGCTCGGCCACAGTGGTTTCGAAGTTCACGGGGCGGCCATTGGGTGGGTAGTCGTGGCACATGAACAAACGGGTGGTGGGTGGCAGGCTCAAAATTTTGCGGGTGGAGGCGTACAAGGTTTTGGCGTCACCACCAGGGAAGTCGCAGCGGGCGGTGCCCACGTCGGGCATGAACATGGTGTCGCCCACAAACACGGCGTCACCAAATTGGTAAGCCACGCAAGCGGGGGTGTGGCCAGGCACATACATGGTGTGGCCGCTGAGACGGCCCACGTGAATGGTTTCACCGTCTTTGAACAAATGGTCAAACTGCGAGCCGTCCAGCTTGAAGCTGTCTTCCATGTTGAAGATGCCCTTGAACACTTTTTGCACGCCACTGATGTGGTCGCCAATGGCGGTTTGACCACCCAGGTGTTGTTTCAAATAAGGTGCAGCAGTCAAGTGGTCGGCGTGGGCATGGGTTTCCAAAATCCATTCCACTTTCAAATCGTTGGCTTTGACAAACTCAATGACTTTGTCAGCTGACTTGTGGCTGGTGCGGCCGGACTTGGGGTCGTAATCCAAAACCGAGTCGATGATGGCGCAGGCCGAGCCTGGCTTTTCATAAACGACGTAGGTGACGGTCCATGTGGCGGGGTCAAAAATGCCGTGGACTTGGGGGTGGGTGTTGGATGAACTCATCGAAAACTCCTTTTTGAATTAGATTTCCGATAATATATTGACAAATATTTTGTTTGTCAATATACTTTTCGCATCTTCTTCAAAACAGCCAGGAAAACCGCCCATGGATACCACCACCTTGGACCTCGACAAAATGAAAGCTTCGGCAGGAAACGCCTGCCGGCTGATGAAAGTGCTCTCCAACCCCGACCGCCTGATGCTGCTGTGCCAGCTGTCCCAAAGTGAAAAACGGGTGGGTGAGTTGGAAGAAATATTAGGGATCGTGCAGCCCACCCTGTCCCAGCAACTCACCGTTTTGCGTGAGGAAGAGCTGGTGACCACCCGCCGCGACGGCAAAAACATCTATTACCAAATTGCCAGCCCCCAGGCGCTGGCGGTCATGAACGTTTTATTTGAGCAATTTTGCGGACCACAAGCAGGAGCATCAGCATGAATTTAGATTGGGCACATTTCACGCCTTGGGCGTCTTCCATTGGCGGCATCATTTTGGGTGTGGCCTCGGCCATCTTCATCTTGGTCAATGGCCGCATTTTGGGTATCAGCGGCATCATGGGCGGCTTGATGCCACCTAAAGTGGGCGACACCTTTTGGCGCATCTCTTTCTTATTGGGTTTGTTCATTGCGCCCACGGTGTTTCACGCCGTGGTGCCTGCCCAGTACATCACCGCTCCCCGCATTGACGCCTCCGAGTTGACCGTCATCGTTGCAGGCCTGCTGGTGGGCATCGGTACTCGCTACGCCTCGGGCTGCACCAGCGGCCACGGCGTTTGTGGTTTGTCGCGTTTGTCACCACGCTCGTTGGTGGCCACTGCATCTTTCATGTTTTCAGGCTTCGTGATGGTTTACGTCATGCGCCACGTTCTGTAAGGAGATTCCAATGATCAAGAGAAACCACATCTACCACCTCACCGAATTCGCTGTGGGCCTCCTGTTTGGCTTAGGGCTGATGCTCTCGGGTATGACCGACCCCGGCAAAGTCATTGGCTTTCTGGACTTGTTTGGCGCTTGGGACCCATCGTTGGCGCTGGTCATGGGCGGCGCCATTGTGGTGGGCTTCTTTGCTTTCACCATGGCCAAAAAACGCACCACCACTTTCTTGGGTGGCGTGTTGCGCTTCCCCACCAACATGGACATCGACAAAAAACTGGTCATCGGCAGTTTGATGTTTGGCGCAGGCTGGGGTCTGGCGGGCTTTTGCCCTGGTCCTGCCTTGGTGTCCATGGCCGATGGCCAGCCCAAAGCGCTGGTGTTCGTGTTGGCCATGTTGGTCGGCATGTTGGGCTTTGAATTGATGGACCGTTTTGTCCACGCCCCCCGCAAAGCCAAATTGAACGCGGCTTGAACCTCAATATTGGAGACCCCATGGACATCAAAGCACTCACCCCCAACCTTTCCATCAGCCCCCAAATTTTGGTGGCCGACATGACCGCCGTGGCTGAAGCAGGTTTCAAAGCCATCATTTGCAACCGCCCCGATGGCGAAGGTCCCGACCAACCCAGCTTCCAAGAAATTGAAACTGCGGCTCGTCAATACGGTCTGCAAGCCCAATACCTGCCAGCCGAAACTGGCAAGGTGAGCGACCAAGACGGCAAGGCGTTTGGCCAGTTGCTCCACACCCTGCCCGGCCCCGTTTTGGCTTATTGCCGAAGCGGCATGCGCTCCACCACCATGTGGGCCTTGTCGCAATCGGGTGTCACCCCCCTGCCCCAGATTTTGGAAGCCTCCAACAAAGTGGGCTTTGACATGAAACCTTTGGTGCAACGCATCGCCAATGGCGGCAAAACGCCCACCAACCAAGCCGATGCCAGCCACGATGTGGTCATCGTGGGCGGTGGTGCCGCAGGCATCTCCGTGGCCTCCAGTTTGTTGGCAAGAAGCCCTCAGTTGGACATCGCCATCATCGACCCCGCCGACGCCCACTTTTACCAACCCGGTTGGACCATGGTCGGTGGCGGCATCTTCAAACCCAGCGACACCGCCCGCACCATGGCCTCGGTCATCCCCACCGATGTCAGCTGGATCAAGGCGGCAGTGGCGGCTTTCGAGCCCGAGAGCAACCAAGTGATTTTGGAAGGCTGCCGAGTGGTGAAGTACAAACAATTGGTGGTTTGCCCCGGCTTGAAGCTGGACTGGCAAGGCATTGAGGGTTTGAACGACACCTTGGGGCGCAATGGCGTCACTTCCAACTATCGCTTTGACCTGGCCCCCTACACCTGGGAATTGGTGCAAAACTTGAAAGGCGGCAAGGCGCTGTTCACCCAGCCGCCCATGCCCATCAAATGCGCGGGTGCACCGCAAAAAGCCATGTACTTGTCAGCCGACCACTGGACACGCCAGGGCGTGCTCAACAACATCGACATCCAGTTTTGCAATGCGGGTGCGGTGCTGTTTGGCGTGGCCGACTATGTGCCAGCCCTCATGGAATATGTGAAGAAATACCGCATTGGCCTGAACTTT
>CAJBOO010000036.1 GCA_903956845.1 uncultured Burkholderiales bacterium | reverse complement strand
CCAGCAGGGTCACCCATGGTCAAAGCCAAGGGCAGTGATAACGAGGGTGCTGTCATGGCAGAACGCTCAGGCAGGGTTGTCGATGTCAATGAACTCATGGCTGACCCCGAGCTCGGCTGCCACATAGGCGGCCAAGGCAGGAGCACCATAGCGTTCAGTGGCATGGTGGCCACAAGCAAAAAAGGCCACGCCGGTTTCGTGCGCCAGATGCGCTTGGGGTTCTGAGATTTCGCCAGTGACAAACGCATCTGCGCCAGCGGCAATCGCCGACTCGAACCAGGACTGCGCGCCACCTGTGCACCAGGCAATGCGTTTGAAACGGCGATCTGGGTCTGGGACCACCGACACAGGCATCCTGCCCAATTGCGTCTGCAAGTGCTTGGCAAAGGCTTGGGGCGCTTGATCCGCCTCAGCCGGTTGGCCAAGCCAGCCCAGGTTTTGCTCGCCGAATTGACCCAATGTCTCCCAACCCATGCGCAAACCCAGTTGGGCGTTGTTGCCCAAACCCGTGTGGGCATCCAGGGGCAAGTGGTAGGCCAGTAAATTGATGTCGTGGTACATCAGCAAAGCCAGGCGTTGCTTGAGCCAGCCAGTCACCGAGCCATCTTGACCACGCCAAAACAAGCCATGGTGAACCAACAAAGTGTCTCCACCCTTTTGAATCGCAGCCTCAATGAAAGCTTTGCTGGCCGTCACGCCTGAGATGATTTTGCTGACCTTGGCACGCCCCTCGACTTGTAATCCGTTGGGGCAGTAATCCTTGAAACGGGCAGGCTGCAACAGTTGGTCGCACAGAGAAACAAGTTGTTGGCGCTCGGTCATGTCAACGGGCGACGGCTTTAGCTTTGGGCCGCTGAGCGGGGGTGACGGTCAACACCAGCTCTTCGCTGCGACGCAACACCCTGAGATTGGCCGTCGAACCTGGCTTCAACGCAGACACCTGCGCCAACAATTCAGAGACGGTTTGCACGGGCTTGCCTTCAACGGCCAGCATGACGTCCCCGGGACGGATACCGGCTTTGTATGCGGGGCCAGACTGCAAAACGCCTGTGATGATCACGCCGGTGTCGCGCTGGACATTGAAGGTTTTGGCCAATTCAGTCGTGATGTCGGTGGGTTCGACACCGATCCAACCGCGCACCACCTGACCCTCTTTGACGATGCCTTCAAGGACTTGCCGCGCAGTGCTCACGGGAATGGCAAAGCCGATGCCCATGCTGCCCCCCGAGCGGGAATAGATGGCCGTGTTGATGCCCAACAAATTGCCTTGCACATCGACCAATGCTCCGCCTGAGTTGCCAGGGTTGATGGCCGCATCAGTTTGTATGAAATTTTCGAAGGTGTTGATACCCAGCTGGTTTCGGCCCAGGGCAGACACGATGCCACTGGTGACGGTTTGACCAACGCCAAACGGATTGCCAATGGCCAGCACGATGTCACCCACTTGGATGTGCTCGGCTTTGCTCATGACCATCACAGGCAATTGGTCAAGCTTGATTTTCAGGACAGCCAAATCGGTTTCGGGGTCGGTGCCAACCAGTTTGGCTTGGGTGCGGCGACCATCGTTGAGCACCACGGTGATTTCATCAGCGGCTTCAACCACATGGTTGTTGGTCAAGATGTAGCCCTCAGGGCTCATGATCACGCCACTGCCCAGTCCCATTTGCGCGGAAGACTCGTCTTGGTCGCCAAAGAAATACCTGAACCATGGATCTTTGGCCTGGTCAGGCGCACCTGACTGTCGGCTGGTGTTGATGCTCACCACTGAGGGTGATGCTTTTTGGGCTGCGCCCCTGAGGCTACCGGCGCCCGCACCCGAGGCGGCTGAATCTGCGACTTCCAGCACATGCAAATCAGAGTTCCATTGCGTGGACTGCCGAACCCATTCGGGCTTGAGGGTGATCAACACAAACCAAACGGCCACCAAGATGGTGACGGTTTGGGAGAACAAGAGCCACAGGCGTCTCATGCTTCAGGGTGCGTTGTCAGGCGCTTGGGTGTGTTTGATGAAAATTTGCGCCGCCCAGATGCCAATCTCATACAAGATGACCATGGGAATGGCCAAGGCAAGCTGAGACACCACATCTGGCGGGGTCACGATCGCCGCAACGATGAAGGCCAGCACGATGAAATAAGAGCGGAAGTCTTTGAGCTTTTCGATGCTGACCACACCCATGCGGGCCAACACGATCACCACGATCGGCACCTCAAAAGACAAGCCAAAGGCGATGAACATGTTGATGACAAAGCCTAAATATGCTTCGATGTCAGGTGCAGCCGTGATGCTTTTGGGGGCAAAGCTTTGGATGAACTTGAACACCTGACCAAAAACAAAGAAGTAGCAAAAAGCCACGCCCACGAAAAACAGCAAGGTGCTTGAGATCACCAAGGGCATGACCAGTTTTTTCTCGTGCATGTACAGGCCAGGCGCCACGAATGCCCAAATTTGGTAGAGCACCACCGGCAGGGCCATCAAAAACCCGGTCATCAGCAAAATTTTGAGGGGCACCAAGAACGGTGAAATCACCGATGTGGCGATCAACTTGGTGCCTTCGGGCAAATTGGCCACCAAGGGTGCGGCCAGTAAGTCATACAACTGCGCGGGGCCTGGAAAAAAACTCAGGACAAAACACGCCACGGCCACGGCAATGACTGACTTGACCAAGCGGTCTCGCAACTCCTTCAAGTGCTGGATGAAAGGTTGCTCAGAGCCTGATAACTCGTCTTTTTCAGTGCTGCCTGTATCGGACATGAAGACTCAAATGGTGTTGGAACCGCTGTTTTGCGGACGATAACGGGCGACGCGTGCAGCACCTGACAAAGCTCGGGTGCGCACACCTTGTCTGGCTTTGTACCAGTGCGGCATGGCCGAGCGTTTGAGGCGCCAATTTTTTTGGGGATGTTTGTAATCGTCTTGCGGCGCTTCCAATGCGGATGCGGATGCATCGCCGTCAGAGCTGCCCGGCCTGGCGTCCATGCCCATGCTGGCGAAGCCCTGGTTGAGTTGGGTGGTGGCATGAAGCACGCTGGACTGCACATCGGTCATGGCGGTGTCCATGGTTTCTTTCATCTTTTTGAGGTCTTCCATTTCCATGGTTCGATTGACCTCGTTCTTGACGTCTGAAACATAACGCTGGGCTTTGCCCAGCAAGGTGCCGATGGTGCGGGCCACGCGAGGCATCTT
>CAJBOO010000035.1 GCA_903956845.1 uncultured Burkholderiales bacterium | reverse complement strand
TGAAGGTTTTCATCGACAAAGCGTGCACTTCGTCGTTGGCCATGGTGTTGCCCAAGGTGGCATACACCTTTTGGTGGCGTTGGATGGGGCGCAACCCATCGAATGCACTGGTGACCACTGTGGCATACCAATGGCGACCATCGCCCTCAACGTGCACGTGTTCGCAGGGCAGTCCTGCGGCAATCATGGTTTCAATCTGGTCTGCCGTCATGTCTCAACCTCGAATTTTGTAGCCGATGCGCAGCAAGTGGTACGCCAAGCCAGCCACCAACACATAGGCGCCGCCTACCAGCGCCAAACTCAACCAAGGCGAGACATCACTCACGCCAAAAAAGCCGTAGCGAAAACCGTCAATCATGTAGAAGAACGGGTTGAAATGGCTGACCTGCTGCCAAAACGGTGGCAAGGAATGGATGGAATAAAACACGCCGCTCAAAAAGGTCATGGGTGTGATCAAGAAATTTTGAAAGGACGACATCTGGTCGAACTTGTCGGCCCATAAACCGGCGATCAATCCCAAGGTGCCGAGCATGGCTGCACCCAGCAACGCAAACACCACGATCCACACAGGCGCCACCACGGTGAGGGGTGCCAACCACATGGTCACCAGCAAGACACCCAAGCCGACCACCATGCCCCGCACCACCGCGGCCAACACATAAGCAGCAAACCAACTCCATGGACCCAAGGGGGTGAGCAGGATGAACACCAGGTTGCCCATCATCTTGCTTTGCACCATGGAGGACGAACTGTTGGCAAACGCGTTTTGCAACAAGCTCATCATCACCAAGCCAGGCACCAAGAAAGCGGTGTAGCTCACGTTGTCATACACCGTGACACGGCCCTCGAGCAAATGCCCAAAGATCAGCATGTACAAAAGCGCGGTGAGCACAGGCGCGGCAATGGTCTGTGCGCTGACTTTCCAAAAGCGCAGCACTTCTTTGTAGAACAGGGCTTGCCAACCGGTCATGGCGCCGCTCCCATGACATCCAAAAACACGTCTTCCAAATCGGCTTTGCGGATTTCCACGTCTTGCGCCACCAAACCGGCGCTGCGCACCGCGGCCAGGTAATGCTCGATCTGCGCCGCGTCATTGGCGGGGAACTGCACGATGCGCCCGGTGATGCGCGCTTGCGCGGCCAACTCGGGCGGCAGTTGTTCATCAAGCTTGAAGCGCAGCACGTTGCTGGATGCGTTTTTCAGCAAGGTGCTGGTGTCGTCAAGTGCCACCACGCGGCCTTGCTTCAACATGGCGATGCGCGAGCACAGGGCCTCGGCTTCTTCCAAATAATGGGTGGTCAAGAGCACGGTATGGCCCTCGCGGTTCAGGCGTGCAATGAATTGCCACAGGGTTTGGCGCAACTCCACGTCCACGCCAGCGGTGGGCTCGTCGAGCACGATGACAGGGGGTTTGTGCGCCAGGGCTTGCGCCACCAACACGCGACGCTTCATGCCGCCAGAGAGTTGGCGCATGTTGTGGTTGGCCTTGTCGGCGAGTCCCAGGCATTCGAGCAACTCGTCGAGCCACGCACCGTTGTTGTTGATGCCGAAATACCCGGCTTGGAAGCGCAGGGCCTCGCGAACCGTGAAAAAGGGATCGAACACCAATTCTTGAGGGACCACGCCCAGACGTTGACGCACCTGGGCAGATTGGGTTTGGACGTCCATACCTTGGACTTGGATGCGTCCGTTGCTGGCTTGCAACAAGCCAGCCAAGATACTGATCAATGTGGTTTTGCCTGCGCCGTTGGGGCCGAGCAAACCAAAAAACTCGCCCTCTTGGATGTCAAACGAGACATCGTCGAGCGCCTTGAACGTGCCTCGGGCATTGACAAAGTTTTTGGAGACGGACTGGAAGGAGATGGCGGCCATGGGAAGCTGCTTATTCTAGGGGCTTGGGGCGGCCCCCCGACCGTGGG
Organism: uncultured Burkholderiales bacterium; assembly: GCA_903956845.1. Taxonomy (GTDB): domain Bacteria; phylum Pseudomonadota; class Gammaproteobacteria; order Burkholderiales; family Burkholderiaceae_C; genus Limnohabitans. The sequence goes on along the minus strand of CAJBOO010000035.1, from coordinate 4,667 downwards.
GCTTTAAGCCGATGGGGGCTGTAACTGCAAGACCTCGGTGAGGCCGTAAACCTGAGCCAAGTTGTGGGCTCGTGTGGGTAAGCCTTGGATGCGGTATGGTCTGCCTTGGGCCTGTGCCGCGCGCATGCCCGCCAGCAAAACCGCCAGGGCAGACGAGTCGAATTGAGACAAGGCACTGGCATCAATCACCCAAGGCGATGGGGCTTGCGCGGCTTGCACCAGTTGGTCGGCCAAGGCTTGGGCCTGGGTGTGCGTGAGCACGCTGGGCAAGGCGAACACAGCCGTGGTCATTTGCGGTTGTTGGCTTTGTTGCGCTCAGCCAAAGTGGCGATCAACCCATCCACACCCTTGCTGTTGATTTCTTGGGCGAACTGGCTGCGGTAGTTGTCGACCAACCACACGCCCAGCAAATTGAAGTTGTAGATGCGCCAGCCCGATGCGGTGTCTGGGGTTTTTTCGAGTCGGTAGTCGATGTTGATGGGCTCGTTGCCACCCCGCAGTTCAGAGCGGATCACGACCTCGTTGTCGGTGGCCGGGGTGCGCAAAGGTTTGACCACGATGGTGTAGTTGTCCTTGATTTGCGACAAAGCCCCTGAATAAGAGCGCATGAGCAAGGTCTTGAATTCTTCGGTCAGGCGTTTTTGCTGCTCGGGTGTGGCTTGTCGCCAAGCGGGACCGACAGCAGAGGCGGTCATGCGTTTGAAATTGATGTGCTCGACCAAGCGGTTGTCGACCAGGGCAGCGATTTTTTGCAAGTCGCCGGCTTTCAAAGCCGGGTCTTTGCGGATCGTGTCCAACACGTCGCTCGACAGGCGTTGCATGAAGGCGTCTGGGGCTTCTTGGGCCAGCGCCAGACCTGGGCCAGCCAAGGCCAAAGTCAAGCAGCACATCAGTCGAGCCAAGGCTGTGGTCATGGATGGGAGGATGAGGTGGCAACGCATCATGGCGCAAGTTTAGTACGAAATAGCGACTCTTCATTGGTCGTATCGCTGATCCTTGCTGTTTTGATCATCATCGCCATCGTTCTTGGGGTTGTCCCGCTGGGTGGCGGCGCGGCGGCGTTGGATGTAGGCGTCACGGATGAAAGTGTATTTGTCCAGTGCCACCTGATCGAGTTGGCGGTCCAGCCCTAAGAAACTGGCTCGCTTGTCGACCACATTGAGGACGGTGCCGCTGTAGCGCAGCGCGTCGGGGGTGACGTCTCCCCACAGTCCACCCTCGCGGTCGACCAGCCACCCCGCGGTGTCGCGCACATTGGAGGGGCCCAAGACGGGCAGCACGATGTAGGGACCGGATGGCACACCCCAGTAACCCAGGGTTTGGCCAAAGTCAGCGTTGTGGCGTTGCAGGCCGATGCGGGTGCCCCAGTCGATCAGGCCATACACGCCAAAGACGGTGTTGACCGCGGCGCGCAGACCGGTTTCAGCGGTGTCCATGGGCTTGAGTTGCATCGCCAAGTTGAAAGTGGACCAGATGTCTGAGAGGTTGCCAAACACATTGCGCACACCGGTTTGCGCGATGTCTGGCACGGACTGCTTGTAGCTGGTGGCCACCGGCTTGAGCAAGCGGCTGTCGAGTTGGTCATTGAATGCGCTGATGCTGCGGTTGGCCCCTTCGAAGGGGTCCTGGGGATGTGTGCCCCAGCCGGTTTGGGAGGAAGCGCAACCCACGCTGAGGCTGGCCATCACGCCCAAGCCCAAGCACTGCGCCATGCGCCACCCGGCCATGCTCAGTTGCCCCCTGGCTGTGCGCTGGGTGAAGCCGCTTTGTCGTACAGAAAACGGCTGATCAGGTTTTCAAGCACCACCGCCGATTGGGTGGCCTGCACCTTGTCGCCCTGCTTCAGGTTGGCCTCGTCTGCGCCCGCTTCGATGCCGATGTATTGCTCTCCCAGCAAGCCGCTGGTGAGGATTTTCAATGAGCTGTCTTTGGGGAATTGGTATTGGGTGTCGAGCGCGAGCACCACCATGGCTTGGAAATGCTTGTCATCAAAGCGGATGTCTTGCACCCGACCCACCACCACCCCCGCACTTTTGACCGGGGCTTGTTTTTTCAAACCACCAATGTTGTCAAACAAAGCGTTCACGGTGTAGGTTTTTTGCCAACTCAAGGTGAGCAAGTTGGCCGATTGCAGGGCCAAGAACAGCAACGCTGATGCGCCCAGCATCACCAAGATTCCCACCCACACATCTGTATTCGAGCGTTGCATCGTCATGTTTCCTATTTCACAGCTTGAACATCAAAGCGGTCAAGACAAAGTCCAAAGCCAGCACAGTGAGTGAGGCCATCACCACGGTGCGGGTGGTGGCGCGCGCCACCCCATCGGGGGTGGCTTGGGCCTCGAAGCCTTGACGCAAAGCAATGAAGCTGACCGTGAAACCGAACACCACGGTTTTGATCACGCCATTGCCGACGTCAGCCCACACATCCACGCCTTCGCGCATTTGACCCCAAAACGACCCGGCATCTACACCGATCATGACCACGCCGACCAACCAGCCGCCAATGATGCCCACCGCGCTGAAGATCGCGCCCAAGATGGGCATGACCAAGACGCCTGCCCAAAAGCGCGGTGCCAGGATGCGCTTGACCGGATCGATCGCCATCATCTCCATGGCCGAGAGTTGTTCGCCCGCTTTCATCAGGCCGATCTCAGCGGTGAGCGAGGTGCCTGCCCGACCCGTGAACAACAACGCCGAAATCACCGGGCCGAGCTCGCGCACCAGACTCAGCGCCACCAACAGGCCCAAGGCGGAAGCCGAACCAAACCGTTGCAAGGTGTTGTAGCCCTGCAAGGCCAAGACAAACCCCACAAACAAACCTGACACAGAAATGAGGGCCAGGGAGTAGTTGCCCAAAAAATGCATATGGTCACGCACCAAAGCAAAACGCCGCAAGCAAAAAGGGGCCAGCATCACCAAACGCACAAACAAGGCGGTGGCGTGACCCACATCGGCCAAGAAGACCCGGGTGGCCAAGCCAAGGCGGGCGAAGAAACCCGTCATCGGACACCCCCCTGGCTAACGCCAAAGTCTTGCGCTGCCGACAGGGCGGGGTAATGGAAACGCACCGGCCCTTCAGGTGAGGCGCTGACAAACTGGTGCACCAAGGGATCGGTGCTTTGGCGCACTTCCTCGGGTGTGCCTTGAGCGGCGATGCGGCCGTTGGCCAGGATCACCACCTTGTCGGCGATGCGGAAGGTTTCCTCCAGGTCGTGCGACACCACGATGCTGGTCAGGCCCAGGGCGTTGTTCAATTGTCGGATCAAACGCGCGGCCGTGCCCAAGGAAATCGGGTCCAGACCCGCGAAGGGTTCGTCATACATCATCAAATCGGGGTCGAGCGCCATGGCACGCGCCAAGGCCACGCGACGCGCCATGCCACCGGAGATTTCACTGGGCATGAGGTCTCGCGCGCCGCGCAAGCCCACGGCCTCGAGTTTCATCAGCACGATGTCTCGCACCATGGGTGCAGTCAGGTGGGTGTGCTCGCGCAAGGGGAAGGCCACGTTGTCGAACACGCTCATGTCGGTGAACAAGGCGCCGAACTGGAACAGCATGCCCATGCGACGCCGCGCTTGGTAAAGCCCGTGTTGGTCCAAGCCGCCGATGTCTTGGCCATCGAACAAGACAGCGCCTGACTGGGCGCGATGCTGACCACCGATCAAGCGCAAGACCGTGGTTTTGCCGCCGCCAGAAGCACCCATGAGTGCGGTGACTTTGCCGCGCGGAATTTGCAGCGTCACCCCTTCGAGAACAGGCCGTTCGCCATACCCAAAATGGATATGGCGCAGTTCGATCAAAGGTGACGCGGGGCTGGTCATCTGGGCAGTGTACTGTCGCCCATCAAAAATTGATCGATGGTGCGTGCTGCCTGGCGGCCTTCGCGGATCGCCCAGACCACCAGCGACTGACCACGTCGGATGTCACCTGCAGCAAACACCTTGGGCACGCTGGTGATGTAGCCACTGCCTTCTTCGGTGTGCGCCTTGGCATTGCCTCGTGCGTCCTTGTCGACACCAAACGCTTCCAGCACAGTGGGCACCGGGTTGACAAAACCCATGGCCAGCAAAACCAGGTCGGCTTTGTATTCTTTTTCAGTGCCAGGCACCTCGACGAGCTTGCCGTCTTTCATCTCGACATGCACTGTGGTCAGACCCGTGAGCTTGCCGTTTTGGCCCGTGAAGGCTTTGGTGGAAATCGCGAATTCACGTGTGAGCAGGCCTTTTTCGGTGCCTTCGTCATGGCTGGAGCTGGTGCGCATCTTCATGGGCCAGTAAGGCCAGACCATGGGCTTGTCTTCTTGCTCGGGGGGCATGGGCATCACCTCGAACTGGGTGACGCTGGCCGCACCATGGCGGGTGCTGGTGCCCACACAGTCAGAGCCCGTGTCGCCGCCACCGATCACGATGACGTGTTTGCCATCGGCGCGCAACTGGTCTTTGAGTTTGTCGCCCGCATTGACTTTGTTTTGCTGGGGCAAAAACTCCATGGCGAAGTACACGCCCTCGAGCTCGCGTCCAGGCACAGGCAGGTCACGCGACTGCTCTGATCCGCCCGTCAACAGCACCGCGTCGAACTCTTTTTTGAGTTGATCTGCGCTGATGGTTTCCTTGGACCAGTTGGTGACCTTGCTGTCCTTGGGCCAATGGCCGACCATCACGCCGG
>CAJBOO010000034.1 GCA_903956845.1 uncultured Burkholderiales bacterium | reverse complement strand
GCTTGATCAACGCTACCGAAAAAAGCCCTGCACAAAATGTGGTGTTGGAAGTGGGCAAATGTAAATCGATCGAATGCGTTGAAGCTGAGCTTACGTCCATCAACTTGAATGGAACGGATGCTGAAGTACAACAAAATGTAACGGACGCATCCATTGAAATCAAAGATGCCTCGACAGGCGCAGAACAATACTTCGCGGTCCGTTACTACGCCACCGCCAAGGCCAAAGCCGGTGGCATCACGGCCAGCCTGCCTTTCACCATCAGCTACAAGTAATCAGCCAAAGCCACCCCGCCTTGAGACACAGGCGGTGGTGTCTGCATCTGTAAGCAAGCCTGCTGACTATGTTGAAACCCCTTCCCTCGTTCCGCCTGGTTCACGTGCTGGCTTGGCTTTGCGCCCTGTCGCTCTCCAGCCAGGCGCAAACCAGCAGCAGCACGGTCACCAGCACGGTTGAAGGGGTCCCATCAAAAATACAGCTGGAATTTGCCGGAGAAATCCGGGTCCCGTCTTGCAGCATTCAATTCAGCAGCGAAAACAAACAGGTTTTCACTGTGGCGCTGCCAGGGCTGGACTCCGATTTTTTCTTGAACAGTGCTTACGGCCCGGTCACCCCTTTCAGCATCGACCTGTTGGTGGCCGAAGAACCCAAGGCCAATCAAACCCAACCCGTGGTGGTGTGTGACCCGTCGGTGGCTGCCGCCATCGAGCTCCTGTTTGACATCGGCGAGATGAGCTTGTCGGAAAACGGCAGCCTGAAAAACACCTTGAAAGACGGCCCCAGCGCGAATGTGCTGGTGGAGGTGGTGCGTTTCACGGACGATTTGAGCGCCTTTGAACCCTTGAATCTGCGCACATCACCCAGCCTCACGCTGCGAAGCAACCCCACCCAGACCCAAGCCAAAGTCAACCTGGGGCTTCGGTATGTGAAAGACGCCCAGGCAGGACCAGAAGTCCAAGCGGGAGGGTTCACTGCCTACATGCCGTTTTTACTGAAATACGACTAAGCCCCTGAAAGCACTGTTGGTTGAAAAAAACACACGGTGGTCACACCAGGATTTTTTTGAACCCAAAAGTCGGAACTGAAGTTTTTTCATGTGAATTGAAAAGCATTGAATTCAACCACCAAGGAGACGAATAAAGCCGCAATAGATTGACACCCCAGGTAAGTGCTTAATCCAAAAGCAGTTTTTTGCCCAAAACCGCCTGCTCCGCTCCAATTCATTGGCACCCGCTGCATGTTGCAAAGCGTGTGTTCAGGAGCGAATCATGGGAACAAGGTTTGGTAGATGGACAACTTACCTGGGATGGGGATGTTTGGTTTTGGCCAGTTTGACTGGCGGCGCAGCCAGGGCGCACGATGGGGTCATCCGGATTGTGGGTGCCATCACCACCCCGAGTTGCGCGATGACACCGCCAGCGTTACTGCAGTTGCAACAGCAAAGCGGCGTCATCACCCAAAGCGATTGCCGGGCTATGGCCCAGGTCCCCACGTCAGCCGCCATTGCCTTGGCCAGCATTGAACGCAGCACGATCGAACCTTCGCAAGCCGATGGCAGCGTCAAAGCATTGTTGACGGTCTCCTACCGGTAGCGCTTGCCAAGGGGTCAGGTCGTGTTGATGCGAGCAAATCGATCAACCACCCTGACCCACCATGAACCAAAACCAGACCCCAAGCACCTCTTTCACTTCCAAGACATCGCTCTTTCAGCGCTCACGCCATGTGGCATTGAGCCTGTCGATGCTGGCCATCGTTACCCTGTCCGCCCGGGCGGAAATGATCATCGAAACCACCCGTGTGATTTACCGCGAGGGCCAGCGCGATGTGAGCTTCAAGGTGACGAACAAGTCCACAGAGTCACCCGCCTTTGTCCAAATGTGGCTGGACGATGGCAACCAAAGCGCATCCCCCGAAGAGATCAATACCCCGTTCACCATGACGCCGCCTGTCGCCAGGGTGAATGCGGGGCGCAGCCAAGTGGTGCGCTTGGTTTATACCGGCGAAAAAATGCCGTCGGACAAAGAATCTGTCTATTGGTTCAACATGTTGGAGGTGCCCCCCAAGTCGGAGGAGTCCAACAAACTGACGCTGGCCATTCGCTCACGCATCAAGCTTTTTTACCGCCCCAAAGGTTTGCCATCAGACCCGATGGCGCAAACCGACAAGCTGGAATGGCGCGTCATGCAAAACGGCGACGAATGGGAGTTGCAGGGTCACAACCCCACGCCTTTTCACATGTCTTTGTACAACGTCACTTTCGGTGCAGATGCACAAGCCCGCTCATTCACCGATGGCGGCATGCTGGCACCCCAATCTCGAGGCACCTTTGTGCTGAAAGACTTTGCCAAACACAAACTGCCCACAGACACGGTCACCGTCAATTTCATCAATGACTATGGGGCGGTCAGCTCGAAAAGCTTCTCTCTCAAACAAACGCCCTGAGCGCGCACTGATTGGGAAACGCTTTGCAGTTCATGTCATTCCATGCAATTCCGCGCCATGCTTGGCGAGCGTTGGCGTGGCTGTGCTTGGTCCACTTGGGCGCAGGTGCAGAGCCCGTCAAACCCAACCATGCCTCTACCGTGCCCGCGGTATGGGAAGACAGCGTGGCCGCATTGGATGACACCGAGTTGTTTGCATTGAGCCCGCCGCGTGCCCTGGATGGGCCTGCTGGCTTTGAGGTGTTACCCAAGTCAGCCGATGAATTGGAGTTTGATGCGGATTTTTTGCGTGGCAAGGCATTTCGCAAACTGGATGCCACGCAAATGAAAAGCATGAACCAAGCCCCACCTGGGCGTTCCATGGTGGATGTCTTTCGCAACGACCAGTTCATTGTCAAAACTGACATTCTCTTCGCGCGTCCAGCACAAGGCGGGGCCACCCGCCCTTGCATCACCCCTTTGCAAATCCAGTTGCTGGGCTTGAACCCCAAACACTACAGCAGCCAAGGCCTGGCTCTCGTGCAAAGCGCATCGACAAACAGCCAGGGCCAAACCCCAGCCACGCCCAACTGTTTGTTCATCGAAGAATGGGTATCAGGCAGCTCGACACGCTATGAAGCAGGCGAACTCAGGCTGTACATCAACATTCCGCAAGCGTTCATCAGCCGTGCTTACCGTCAATCTGTCCCGCCAGAGCTCTTGAACAAAGGTGAGACCGCTGGCTTTGTCAACTACACCTTGAACGACTTTCGCACACGGGTCTCCAACGTGGAATCCACCAATCAGTTTGTTTCTCTCAACACGGGCATGAGCATCAGCGACTGGCGTTTACGGCAATCGGCTTACATGAGCAAAAACCAATCGGGCGCAAGTACTTTCACCACCGGAGAGCTGCTGGTCAAACGCACCTTGATTGACATGAAATCGAGTTTGGCGCTGGGTGGCATTTCAACATTGAGTCCCGTGATTGGTTCAACCAGCCTGCGCGGCATTCGCTTGTCCTCTGAGGAGGGTTTGATGCCAGACGAAGAAAAGCGCTATCGCCCCTTGGTCAAAGGCATGGCCCGCACCAATGCGCGGGTCAGTGTGTCGCAAAATGGCTTGAAGTTTTTTGAGCAAAATGTGCCTGCCGGCCCCTTTGAATTCACCGATTTATCCCCCCTGTCGACCGTTGGCGACCTGGAGGTCAAGGTGAGTGAAGCCGATGGCAGCGAGCAAGTTTTCACGGTGCCTTACAGCTTTGCCAACGGCAAGCTCAACCCTGGCTCATGGCGCTACAGCTTGGCACTGGGCGACTACCCGCAGTATGCCAATGCCCAGCACCAAACCGTCGGGCATGCTTACTTGCGCTACGGCTTGAATGACTTTGTCACGCCCACATTGGAAGTGCTGGCGAGCAACACCTACCGCATGGCAGGTTGGCAAACCAACCTGAGCAACACTTGGGGCAGTTTGGCTGTGAGCGGTTTGTACTCTCGACTGATCCAGCCACAAGCACAATATGGCGATGCCTATCGGCTTAACTATTATTCGCCTGCCTTGGGCATGGTGGGCGTTTACGCAGGGCTCAGCCAACAATCGGTGGGTTTTCTCTACCCCAGCGCAGGTTTGAACTTGAGCAGCACGGCCACGGTGCCTACCCAAGCCACCAAAGGCAGCCGTTATGTGGGCTCTAGCTTTAACTTGAAGCCCTTTGGCAACTTCAGCGTGAGTGCCAGCCAGCAATCGAGTTGGGGACAAGCGGGCACCACCGACCAGCTTCGCATGGGGTATGGCTTCAGCTTCAATGGCGTGGCTTTCAGTGTGAACTATGACCAAACCAAAGTGCCGCGCAACGCATCCAGCACGCAAACATTGACCCTCTCAGTGAACCTGCCCCTGTCCCTGATGTCCAACAGAGGATGGGTCCGGTCGTCGAGCTCACAAACCGACCAAGAGACCGTCAGCCATTCCGTTTCGTATGTTGGGAACGCGCAAGACAACCAGTTGGGCTATAGCTTGTCTTACAGCCAACAAGGAGATAACCAGTCCTCCAGTGGTTCCGCGAGCTACCAGCATCCCTGGGGTGGCATCAGCGGCAGCGTCACCACGGGCTACCTTTTTCACCAAACTGGCTTTAATGCCACGGGCAGCGTCGTCGGCCACAGCGGTGGCGTGATCTTGGGGCCCACCGTTGGCGAGACCTTCGCGATTGTGGAAATTCCCAGTGGCGAAGGGGTTGAAATCAGAGGGGCAGGTCGCGCTCGGGTCAATGGCCAGGGATTCGGTTTGGTGCCCTCTTTGTCTGCATTCAATTTGAATGATGTGGAACTCAATTTGAGCAATGCACCGCTGGACTTGGACATTGAAAACATCAGCCAAAAAATCGCGCCCCTGGACGGCTCAATCGTTCGCTTGAAGTTCGCCGCCAATTCTGGCAAGGCGACTTTGATTCAAATCAGCCGAGACAGCGGTGACAACGTACCGATCGGTGCCACGGTGCAAGACGAGGACGACCAAATCCTCGGTTCGGTCGGTCAAGGCAGCCGTGCGCTGGTCAGGCTGCGC
>CAJBOO010000033.1 GCA_903956845.1 uncultured Burkholderiales bacterium | reverse complement strand
TGTACGGCCACAAAATGCAGTTCATCTCGCCCGATCAATTCAGTGTGCTGCAGTCGATTGATTTGCTGCTGATGATTGTGGTGGGCGGCCTGGGCTCGGTGCACGGTGCATTTTTGGGGGCAATATTTTTGATCGTGCTGCCACAGTTGATTTCATTGACCAAGGACAGTTTGCCCGACGCGATTGCTTTGGCCCCCGGTCTTCAGTCTTTGGTTTATGGCTCGGTGTTGATTGCATTTGTGCTGTTTGAGCCCATGGGCATGTATGGGCGCTGGCTCAAGGTGCGCACCTATTTCCAGGTTTTTCCGTTTTACCGCCAAGGCATGTTCAAACGGCAAAAGGCATTTCAAAAATCTGATCGGCTGCGCTGACCATGTCCGACATCTTGTTGCAAGCCCATGATTTGAGTGTCCAGTTTGGCGGCGTTCGGGCCGTCAACCAAGTGAGTTTTGCTGTTCGCAAAGGTGAAGTTTTCACCTTGATTGGGCCCAACGGCGCGGGCAAAACCACGGTGTTCAACCTGATCAGCCGCATCTACACCCCCACCACCGGGCACCTGTCATTCTTGGGCCAGCGCCTGAGCGATGTGCCCGCCCACGCGGTGGCCTCGATGGGCATTGCCCGCACCTTTCAAAACATCGAGTTGTTTGAACATGCCACCGTGCTGCAAAACCTCTTGATCGGCCGACATGTGCACAACCGCACGGGTTTTTGGCAACAAATGTTGTTCAGCCCAGCGGTGCGCCAAGCCGAGAAAAACACCCGTCACAAGGTCGAGGAAGTGATCGACTTTCTGGATTTGCAACACTACCGCGACACCTTGGTGGCGGGCCTGCCCTATGGCGTGCGCAAGGTGGTTGAGTTGGCGCGTGCCTTGTGTACCGAGCCCAAACTCTTGCTGCTGGACGAACCCTCCTCGGGCTTGAACGTCGAGGAAACCGCCGACATGGCGTTTTGGATTCAAGACATCCAAAAAGACCTGGGTATCACGGTGCTGATGGTCGAGCACGACATGAGCTTGGTCTCCAAGGTGAGCGACCGCGTGCTGGCCATGAACCAAGGCGAGGTCTTGGCCATGGGCACACCGGCTCAAGTGCAGTCCGACCCGGCAGTGGTCGAGGCGTATTTGGGCGGCGGCTTTGACGCCACGGCCTTGCGCCGCCAAGCGGGAGCGCCTGCATGAGCGAAGTGTTGCTTCAACTCAACAATGTGGAAAGCGCCTATGGCCCAGTGCGAGCGATCCGTGGGGTGAGCCTGTCGGTCACGCGCGGACAAATCGCCACCATCTTGGGCTCGAATGGTGCGGGCAAAACCACGGTGCTCAAAACCATCTCCGGCATCATCGATCCGCGCAAGGGCTCGGTGGTCTTCAAAGGGGACAACATCACCGCCATGGACCCGGCGCACATCGTGCAGCGCGGCTTGGTGCAGGTACCTGAGGGGCGTGAAGTCTTTCCCTTGTTGTCAGTCAAAGACAACTTGCTCATGGGCGCCTACACCCAGCCCGATCGTGACGCCATCGCCCAAGACATTGAGCGGGTGTTTGGCTATTTCCCGATCCTGAAAGAGCGCGCCAACCAGGACGCAGGACTGTTGTCGGGTGGCCAACAGCAGATGCTGGCGATTTCTCGCGCCTTGATGAGCCGCCCCGAGATGATTTTGTTGGACGAACCCAGCTTGGGTTTGTCACCCAAGCTCACCCAAGAGATTTTTGAGATCGTGGTGCGCATCAACCGCGAGCGCGGCACCACCATTTTGTTGGTTGAGCAAAACGCCAACATGGCTTTGAATGTGGCTGACCATGGCTTTGTGCTTGAGTCTGGGCGCATCGTGATGGAAGACACCTGCGAGCGGCTGCGTGAAAAGGACGACATCAAGGAGTTCTACCTGGGTCTCAAAGAAGCGGGTGCTCGCGATGAGCGCCGCTGGAAAAAGAAAAAGACCTGGAGGTGAACTGAGATGAGCCAACTTTGGAACGCCAGTCGATTGGCAGGCAACCCGAATACCGTGGTGCCGGGTGAGACCATGACCGAGGTGTTTTGGAACGCGGTCAATCAGCGCGGCCCACGCTTGATGATGCGCGAGAAAAAACTCGGCATCTGGCGCGGCTGGACTTGGGACGAGGCCGGCGAGGCGGTGAGGCAGCTCGCCATGGGTTTGGCGGCCAACGGTTTCCAGGTGGGTGAATGTGCGTCGATCTTGTCCAACACCCGTCTTGAATGGGTTTTGGCTGACCTGGCGGTCTTGAGCGCAGGGGGCGTGTCCAACGGCATTTACCCAACCGATGCCGCCTCTCAGGTGCAGTATTTGTGCGAGGACTCATCCACCACCGTCTTGTTTGTGGAGGACGAGGAACAACTCGACAAGGCTTTGATGGCCCGTGCCCAGTTGCCCTTGCTCAAGCTGATCGTGGTGATGGACATGGAGGGCCTGACTCGCTATGCCGACCCGATGGTGATCAGCTTGGACCAACTGCGGTCGCATGGCGCAGCCCATGACGCCGAGCAAGTTGGCGTGTTTGAGCGATTGCGCCAAAGCCGTCAACCACAAGACTTGGCGATCTTGATTTACACCTCGGGCACCACGGGCAAACCCAAGGGTGCGATGCACAGCCACGCGGCCTTGGTCTACACCATGCGCGGCTACAACCAAGTCATCTACCAAGACGAGACCGACGAACGCATGTTGTTTTTGCCGCTGTGCCATGTGGCCGAGCGCATGGGTGGACAGTATTTTTCGATCTACACCGGCACGGTTTTCAACTTTGTCGAAAACCCAGACACCGTGCCCGAGAACGTGCGTGAAATCGCACCCACCACCTTCACCGCCGTCCCCCGCGTGTGGGAGAAGTTTTACTCCGCCGTCACCATCGCCATCGCCGAGGCGGGTGCCTTTCAGCAATGGGCTTACCGGGTGTCCATTGGCATTGGTTACGCGGTCAGCGAGCGGGTACTGGCCAAGCGGCCTGTCCCGTTGTGGCTCAAAGCCGCCTTCCACATGGCCAACGGTTTGGCTCTCAACAATGTGCGACGCATGATGGGCGTGCAGCGTGCCCGCATCTTGGTCACGGGTGCAGCGCCCATCTCACCCGACTTGGTCCGCTGGTACTTGGCGCTGGGTTTGCCCATGTTGGAGGTCTGGGGTCAAACCGAGTCCTGTGGTGCGTCCACCGCCATGCCTGTCTCGCAAATCAAACCAGGCAGCATTGGCTTGGCGTGCCCGTTCAATGAAGTCAAGGTTGACCCGCAGACCCAAGAACTGCTGATCCGTGGACCCAATGTGTTCATGGGTTACCTGAACCAGCCTGAGAAAACCGCGGAAACCATCGACGCCGAGGGTTGGTTGCACACGGGGGACGTGGGCAGCATGGACGCAGAAGGGTTTTTCCGCATCACAGACCGGATGAAAGACATCATCATCACCGCTGGCGGCAAGAACATCACGCCCAGCGAGTGGGAAAACGAATTGAAGTTTTCGCCGTTTGTGACGGATGCGGTGGTGATCGGTGACCGCCGTGCCTACCTGAGCGTGATCATCATGATTGACCTGGAAAACGTTGAAAAATTTGCCCAAGACCGCGATGTGCCGTTCTCCAACTACGCGAGCCTCACCCGCGCCCCCGAGGTGCAATCGCTGATCCAAGCCGAGATCGACAAGGTCAACACCAAATTCGCCAGGGTCGAGCAAATCAAGCAGTTCCGCTTGCTCGACACCCAGCTCACCGCTGAAGACGATGAACTCACCCCGACCATGAAGCTCAAGCGCAAATTCGTTGAACAGAAATACAGCGAGCTGATTGAATCCATGTACCGCCACTGAACCACCCCCGAGGAGACTGCGATGAAATTGAAAATCACCCTGGCCTTGTTTGCGATGAGCGCACTCAGTGCGTTTGCCCAGCAGCAAGGCGTGAGCAAGACCGAGATCACGATCGGCACCATCCAAGATTTGTCTGGGCCTTTGGCAGGCTACGGCAAAGCCGTGCGCAACGGCATGCAACTGCGCATCGATGAACTCAACGAGCAGGGCAGTGTGCACGGGCGCAAATTGCGGCTGATCACCGAGGACTCGGGTTACGACCCCAAACGCGCGGTACTGGCGGCCCAAAAGCTGGTCAACCAGGACAAGATCTTCATCATGGCCGGCCACATCGGCACCGCGCAAAACAACGCGGCCATGCCGGTGCAGTTTGACAAAAACATCATCAATTTCTTTCCGGTGACGGCTGCGCGTGAAATGTACGAGCCCTTCAACCGCCTGAAGTACGCCATCTTCGCGACCTACTTCGACCAGATGCGGGCTGCTGTTCCATCCTTGGTGAAAGAGAAAAAAATCAGCAAGGTGTGCGCCATCCACCAAGACGATGAGTTTGGCTTAGAGGTGTTTCGTGGTGCCGAGGCGGGTCTCAAATCCATTGGCATGGAATTCGTGGAAAAGACCACTTACAAGCGGGGCGCCACCGATTTTTCATCCCAGGTCGCTCGCATGAAATCTGCGGGCTGTGAATTGGTGGTGCTGGGCACCATCATTCGTGAGACCGTGGGCACCATCGCCGAATCCCGCAAAACCGGCTTCAACCCCTTGTTCATTGGTTCGAGCGCGGCCTACACCGACCTGATCCACAAACTCGGTGGCAAGGCCATGGACGGGATGTACGCCACCATGACCGTGCCGCACCCCTATTTGGACGAGGCCTCCAAGCCCATTTCGTTTTGGGCCAATAAATACAAAACCAAGTTCAGTGAAGACCCCACCGTGTTTTCTGTGTATGGCTACCTGATCATCGACGCCTTCATCTTGACCGCCCAAAAAGTGGGCCCCAACCTCACCACCGACAGTTTTGTGAAGGTGATGGACAACATGACCATCCCCACGGATTTCTTTGGTGGACCTGAGGCCAAGTTTTCACCCACCAAGCATTTGGGCTCCAACCGTTCACGCTTGGCGCAAATTCAAGAGGGTCGCTGGAAGGTGATGTCTGACTATTACAAACTTGACTAGCAAACCCCTTTGCCGGGATTTATTCACATGGTGAAAACCGGCAAAGCATGACAATGCTGTCATAAATCGCGGTAACGCGTTGTTTTTCATGGGTTTTTGGTGGTTTTTCTGTGACTTTTCGGGTGTCAGCCCCTATAACTGAGGCCCACGATCCCAAAAGGACCTCTTCCATGAACAAGCTGATCTTCTCCATCCTGATGCTGTGCGTGTCTCCGCTGTGGGCGGCTGACATCAGTTCGTGTACGTTGAAAAAAGAAGAAGACCAGAAAAATTTCTGCAAAGCCTCTTTCGCTGGCAGCGGTACCTTTTGCGACATGATCCGCAATGGTGAACTCAAACGCGAATGCACTTTCATGGTAATCCGCATCCAGCGCGACAACTCCTACAAGGTCAAGCCCTATACCAAGGAAGTGGTGGCGACCGAATAAACCAGGTCAACCCCAAGCACCCAGCCCTGAGTCGCCTCAGGGCTTTTTTCATGTGGCTTCGATGACTTCCACACGCCCATCGGCATGGCGGGCAAAGCGACCGGTCTCACGGGGATGCACCGGGTCACTCGCACCCCACGGCCAACCCCCAAACTCGGTGCTGCGGTAATCGGCAAAGGCCTGGTGTATCTCGGCCTGGGTGTTCATCACAAAAGGGCCGTATTGCGCCACCGGCTCGCCGATCGGGCGGCCTTGCAACATCAGCAACTCAACGGTGTCTGTACCCGTATTGAGCAGGTGCAGGTCGTTTTGCGCCTTCACCTCAAGCACATGGCGACTGGGAATGGATTGAGCATCGAGCTTCAAGCCTTGGCCTTGGAAGAAGTACAGCTGTCGGCGGGTCGCGGCATGCGAGGCCTTGGGCAATGTCCACTGTGCCCCAGGCGCCATGCGGATGGTGAAGATGGCCAGGTCCGCGTCGGATTGGCTGGCCCATGAATGGGGCGGTGGGGGCAGGCCTTGGGCGTCGGCCAATTGGCCCGCCACGACCACCACCTCGGTGGTCAAGCCTTGCGCATCGTGGTGCTCAACGGTTTGGATGTGCTCGCGCCAAAACATGGTGAAGTGAGGCTCACACATTTTGTCTTTGGCTGGCAGGTTCAACCAAATTTGAAACAGTTCGCAGGGGTTGTGCTGGTCTTGGTGACGCAGCGGGAACATCTCGCAGTGCACGATGCCTTTGCCAGCGGTGAGCCACTGCACATCGCCGTCGCCAAAACGGGCGGTGGCTCCCAGCGAATCCGAATGGTCGATGCGCCCTTGGCGCGTGATGGTCACGGTTTCAAAGCCCCGGTGCGGGTGCGATGGAAAGCCAGGAATGGTTTGTCCGTGGTACATGCTCCAGCCGTCTTTGTTGCCAAAGTCGCTGCCCATTTGCCGACCGGCCAGGGAAGCATCTGGCCCCATGTGGGCGTTGCCACGCGGGTAATGGTCCAGGTGGTGCACGCAAAACAAAAACGGATCGATGGTCTGCCAAGGAAACGACAGTGGGGCGAGTTGCAGGAGGGAAGACATGGTGGACAAGGGCGGCTGAATAAAAAAAAGGGAATCAATCCAGGGCTTGGTAGACCAGTTGCTTGACCATGCGGCGGTAGTACTGGCGGATCGGTCCGGGGGTTTGGGCCATCATCAAACCGATGATTTGCTCTTTCGGGTCGATCCAAAAGAAGGTGCCGCCGGCACCGGCCCAGGCGTAATCACCCTCAGAGCCAGGGACGCTGGCCATGCCAGGGCCTTGGCGCACCATGAACCCCAGGCCAAAGGTGTAACCCTGCACACCCATCAAGAGTTCGCCAGGTTGCAAAGGCGTGGCCACTTTGGGGCCAAGGTGGTCCGAGGTCATCAAGGCGACGGTTGAGCGGCTGAGGTAACGGCGACCGTCCAAGCTGCCGTTGTTGAGCAGCATTTGGCAAAAGCGCAGGTAATCGGCCGCGGTGGTGGACAAGCCTGCGCCGCCCGAATCATTGCCTTGAACTTGGGTCACGTCCAGCATTGGGGCCATGGGTTTTTGGGTCAGCGGGTCGATGGCCAGGGGCTGAGCGATGCGGCTGACCTTGCTGGCGGGCACGACAAACGAGGTGTCTTTCATGCCCAGGGGTTTGATCAGCCGTTCTTCGAGCATGACGCCCAGCGGCTTTTTGCCCACGGCTTCGAGCACGCGACCCAACAGGTCGGTAGACAAGCTGTATTCCCAGGTGCTGCCGGGCTGCCACTGCAGCGGCGCTTTCGCGAAAGCCGCCACCTGTTGTTCAGGGCTCATGGTGATCCAGGTCGATGGTGATTCGTTGGAGAACAAACCTGCTTGGATGTAAGCGTTGCGCATCGCGGCCGAGCGGGTGAATTCGGCATAGGTCAGGCCAG
The DNA here is from genome assembly GCA_903956845.1 of uncultured Burkholderiales bacterium. Taxonomy (GTDB): domain Bacteria; phylum Pseudomonadota; class Gammaproteobacteria; order Burkholderiales; family Burkholderiaceae_C; genus Limnohabitans. The sequence continues at coordinate 5,310 of CAJBOO010000033.1, read as the reverse complement.
AGGTGTGGCGCAGCAGATCGTGCACCAACATTTGACGCGCGGCAGGTACGGTCGCGGAGGCCGGGTCGGCAGGGTTGGCCAAGACCTGCATGTTCGCCAGGGCGGGCAAAAATTTGGAGACAGGGTCTGCCAGTTGCAGCTTGCCTTCTTCCACCATCATCATGGCCAGCACCGAGGTCATGGGCTTGGTCATGGAATAGGCACGGAAGATCGCGTCTTGTTTGACACCGATCGCATCCGAATACACGACGGCACCTTTGCGGGCCACCACCACCACGGCGCCTGGCATGTTTTTGGCGTCGATCTCGCCTTGGATGACGGGGCGGATGCGGGCCAGTCGTTCAGAGACCATGCCTTTGGATTCGGGCGACGCGCTGGGGATGTCGGCGGCGCTGGCACTGACCGCAGCGAAAAACAAGGCGCTGGTCAGGGCGCAAACGGCGGCACGGCGGCCTTTCAAAAGGTTGGTCACTGACATGAGTCACTCCGTAGACAGTTGCTGAGGTGTTTCAGAGGTTAGCAGATGCGCCATGGCTTAAGCTCGGGGGCCTGTACCGATCAACACGGAGACAAAACCATGAAACTCAATGCACAAGTGGCCGCGGTGGTGACCGGTGGCGCCTCGGGCCTGGGTGCAGCCACCGCCAAACGCTTGGCTGCCCAGGGCGTGAAAGTGGCCTTGTTCGACCTCAATGCCGCCCAAGGCGAAGCGCTGGCCCAAGAGATCGGCGGGGTGTTTTGCCAAGTGGACGTTACCTCCGAGGAGCAAGTCGACGCAGCGTTTGCCCAAGCGCGGGCCGCGCACGGTCAAGAGCGCATCTTGGTCAATTGCGCGGGCACTGGCAACGCCATCAAAACCGCCAGCCGTGACAAAACCACCGGCGAGATCCGCTCCTTTCCCACCGCCAACTTTGACCGCATCATCCAAATCAACTTGGTGGGCACCTTCAGGTGCATCGCCAAATCCGCTGCGGGCATGATGAGCCTGCCCTTGGTGGACGGCGAGCGCGGTGCCATCATCAACACCGCCTCGGTGGCGGCTGAAGACGGTCAAATGGGACAAGCGAGTTACTCGGCCAGCAAAGCCGGCATCGTCGGCATGACCTTGCCGATCGCCCGTGACCTGATGGGCGAGGGCATCCGCGTCAACACCATCCTGCCAGGCATCTTCAACACCCCGTTGCTGCAAGCCGCGCCCGACAACGTGAAAGAGGCGCTGGCCGCGTCCGTGCCGTTTCCCAAACGCTTGGGCCAGCCTGATGAATACGCCCATTTGGCCGAAACCCTGCTCACCAACCAATACATGAACGGCGAGTGCATCCGCATTGACGGCGCGATCCGCATGGCACCCCGCTGAAGGCGGGCACAATCCCATCCATTCAAAAAAATCAACAGGAGACCCCCATGTCAGAAGCTTTCATCGTCGCGGCGACCCGAACCGCTGGAGGCCGTCGCGGCGGTCGTTTGTCGGGCTGGCATCCCGTGGATCTGGCGGCCCAGGTATTGAACGACCTGGTTGACCGCACGGGCGCAGACCCTGCCTTGATCGAAGACGTGTTCATGGGTTGCGTGAGCCAAATCGGCGAGCAGTCGACCAACGTGGCCCGCAACGCGGTGTTGGCCTCCAAGCTGCCCGAGTCGGTGCCCGGCACCTCCATCGACCGCCAATGCGGTTCGTCCCAACAAGCGATTCACTTTGCCGCACAAGCCGTGATGTCGGGCAGCATGGATGTGGTGATCGCCGCCGGTGTCGAGTCCATGACCCGCGTGCCCATGTTCAGCACCACCGTGCTGGCGCAAAAAGCCAACATGGGTTTCTACCAAAGCCCCAAGATCAACCAGCGCTACCACGACCAGGTGTTCAGCCAGTTTGTCGGCGCCGAGATGATGGCCAAGAAATACGGCCTGAGCAAACACGATCTCGACAGCTACGCCTTGCTCAGCCACCAGCGTGCCGCCGCGGCGACCCAAGCGGGCGCCTTCAAAAACGAAATCTTGCCTGTGGCGATCCTCAACCCCGAAGGTCAGCCCACTGGCGAAATGCACACCGCTGACGAAGGCATCCGCGCTGACGCCAGCTTGGAGAGCATTGGCGCGGTCAAGTTGCTGCAAGAAGGTGGCGTGATCACCGCGGCCAATGCCAGCCAAATTTGCGATGGCGCCACCGGCGTGATGGTGGTCAATGAGCGCGGCTTGAAAGCCCTGGGCGTCAAACCTTTGGCTCGCATTCACCACATGACCATGATCGGCCATGACCCGGTCATCATGCTCGAAGCCCCCATCCCTGCCACCGAACGCGCTTTGAAAAAAGCGGGCATGAAGATCGATGACATCGATTTGTTCGAGGTCAACGAGGCTTTTGCGTCTGTGCCGTTGGCTTGGTTGAAAGCGCTGGGCGCCGACCCCGAGCGTTTGAATGTGCACGGTGGTGCGATTGCATTGGGTCACCCCCTGGGCGCATCGGGCACCAAGCTGATGACCACCTTGATCCATGCACTGACGCAGCGCGGCAAGCGCTATGGTTTGCAAACCATGTGTGAAGGCGGCGGCATGGCCAACGTGACCATCATCGAACGCCTCTGAGGCGTCTGTCGTTTCCATCAAGGAGTTGGCCATGCTGGGATTGATGCAAGACCGACCGCTGTTGATTTCCTCTTTGGTGGAACACGCGGCCACCTTTCACCCTGCAACCGAGATCGTCTCGCGCTTGCCCGAAGGACACGAGCACCGCAGCGATTGGCACGGCATCCGTGATTTGTCTCGTCAAGCAGCAAACGCCATGGCGGTGCTGGGCGTCAAGCCAGGCGACCGTGTGGGCACCTTGGCCTGGAACTCCTTTCGGCATCTGGCGCTTTACTTCGGGGTGTCCGGCAGTGGTGCGGTGTTGCACACGGTCAACCCGCGTTTGTTTCCCGAGCAAATCGACTACATCATTAACCACGCCGAAGACCAGGTGCTGTTTTTTGATCTTGGTTTTGCGCCCTTGGTGGACCAGCTCGCGCCCTTGCTCAAAACCGTCAAGCATTTCGTGGCGATGACCGACCGGGCGCACATGCCCCCCATGAAGCTGCCGCATGTGCATTGCTTTGACGAACTCATGGCCGCGCAAAGTACCGACTACACCTGGCCCGAGTTGGATGAGCGCAGTGCGTCATCGCTTTGTTACACCTCGGGCACCACGGGCAACCCCAAAGGCGTGCTGTATTCGCACCGGTCCACCGTGCTGCACACCTTGATGGAGCTGGCGCCTGACACCTTTGGCATCAGCTCAGCCGAGACCCTTTTGTTGATCGTGCCCATGTTCCACGCCAACGCCTGGGGTGCGCCCTATGCGGCGGCCATGGTGGGGGCTAAGCTGGTCTTGCCCGGTCCCCATTTGGACGGCGAAAGTATTTTCAATCTGATGAAACAAGAGCGGGTCACCTTCTCGCAAGGTGTGCCCACGGTCTGGTTGATGTTGTTCCAGTACCTCGACAAACACCCCGAACTCGATCCCAAAACATTGGGCGTCAAGCGCGTGGGCATTGGTGGCTCGGCGGTGTCACGCGCCATGCTCGAGCGATTCGAACAACAGTTTGGCGCAGAAGTCGTGCAAGGCTGGGGCATGACCGAAACCAGTCCCATCGGCGTGATCAGCAAACTCTTGCCCAAGCACGCCCACACGCCTGCTGAAGAGCTGGTCAAGGTCAAGCTCAAGCAGGGCAGGGGGGTGTGGGGCGTGGATTTGAAGATCGTCGGTGAACATGGCGAGTCGCTGCCCTGGGATGGCGTGGCGTTTGGCCATTTGCATGTGCGCGGCCCTTGGATCACCAGCGGCTATTTCAAGAGCGAAGGCGGGCAGGTATTGGACGCAGAGGGCTACTTTCCCACGGGCGATGTCGCCACGATCGACTCTGATGGCTTTGTCCAGTTGGTGGACCGCGCCAAAGACGTGATCAAGTCAGGCGGAGAGTGGATCTCTTCGATCGATGTGGAGTTGTGTGCCCATTCCCACCCCGACGTGGCAGAAGCAGCGGTCATTGGCGTGGCTCACCCGACATGGCAAGAACGCCCACTGATGTTGGTGGTTCGCAGGGCAGGCACATCGGTCACAGCAGATGAACTGCTGACGCATTTGGCCTCGCGCATTGCCAAATGGTGGTTGCCGGATGACATCTTGTTTGTCGATGCATTGCCGCACACGGCCACGGGCAAGTTACTCAAAACCAAGTTGCGCGAGACGTACAAAGATCACCGTTTGTCGTCGATTTGAGGCGGTTGGGGCTGGCTGGTCGGCACCTCGCGGACTTCGGCTTCGATCACATCCTCAGGCCGGCGACTTTGGCGCATCTGTTGCGCCGCTTGCTGCTGCCATTGGCGGTAAGTCTGAAACACCACGGCGATTTGTGGTTTTTGCCCGGTGAACAACCAGCGCAACATGCTCAGGGCCAAACCCAATAGCGAGATCAGAAAAACCAGCAGCAGAACCGCACCGGCGATCAACAGAAAAAAGAGGCGAAAAAGCCAGCTCAAGCGCGCACGTCGATGCGGTTGTTTTTGGCAGCCTGTTGGGGCGGTTTGGCCGTTTCTGGCCGCGCCACTTGTTCTGCCGCTGGCTGGCGCTCAGGTTTGGGCTTGCGTTCAGCGGCTTTGGGTTTGGCGGCTTGAACCTGGGCTCTGGCATTCGATGGGTCAACACGCATGGTGTAGGTCCTTTAACGTTCACGGCACTGACATCTGTCTGGCCCATGATAATTCAATTGCCCCATTGACCACCCACACCACACCATGACCCAAAGAGCCTCCATGTTTTTTCTGATGCTGTTCATGACCTGCTTGTGGATCGGCACCGCGCGGGACGCCATGGCCAACGGCAATGCCCTTTGGAAAATCGTTGACATGTGTGTCAACACCTCGCAACCCCATTACTGCACAAGCTGTTTTTCACCCCGAACGGACAGCGCTTGCCATGCCGAGCCTGTCTGCCAAAAAAGCACTGAAGTCTGGGCGGAAAACGAGCTGTTTGTGGCCATCCGAGACATCAAAATGTGCGGTTGTCCCAGCGACTTTGTGCATGGCTTGGTGATGCCCAAATCGCCTGTCTCAGGCATTGAAGATCCCCTGCGTCCAGAGGGTATTTGGCGTTTTGCCTGGGACGTGGCTGCCGCTCGGCTAGAGGGGCCGTCCATTGGCTTGGCGGTGAATTCACTTCACAAACGCACACAGCACCATTTGCATGTGCATGTGGTTCGCTTGAAGCCAGGTATCCAACCTGTGTTGTCTCAGCACCTGGCAGGCGTGGTGAGCGACTTGAACGATGTTTGGTCCGTG
>CAJBOO010000032.1 GCA_903956845.1 uncultured Burkholderiales bacterium | reverse complement strand
TTTTGACCCCAAGCCCTTTGAAGACATTCCCGATGCAGACTGGCAGCATTTCTTTGACACCAATGTGATGAGCGGTGTGCGTTTGTCGCGGGCTTACTTGCCCGCCATGAAGCAGCGCAACCAAGGCCGCATTGTGTTCATTTCCAGCGAATCGGGCATTTGTCCACCAGCAGAAATGGTCCACTACGGCATGACCAAATCGGCGCAACTCTCGATCGCGCGGGGCTTGGCCGAAACCTGCGCGGGTACCGCCGTCACCGTCAACAGCGTGTTGCCAGGGCCCACGCTCACCGAAGGGGCGAAGGCGTTTTTTGACACGCTGGCCGCACAACAAGGCGTGAGCTTTGAGCAAGCCGCTGCCGACTTCTTCGCCCATGGACGGCCCACCTCTTTGCTCAAACGTTTCATCCAGCCCGCAGAAGTGGCCGCCATGGTGGCCTATGTGTGCAGCCCTTTGTCAGCGGCCACCAATGGCGCGGCCTTGCGGGTGGATGGTGGCGTGGTGCGCAGCCTGATGTAGTCCAGGGCTTTCAGCGGTTTGTATCCAGCGCTTGTGCGACTGGCAAGCCAAAGCCCACCACGGTCCCTTTGCCCTGCCAACTTTGCAAGCGGGTCGGTAACTGGTGTTGGGTGGCGAGTTGCCGCACGCTGAACAAACCCAAGCCCAGGTGTTGTGCGTTTTCCCGGTGCTGATCGGCGCGGGTGAACGCCTCAAAACACACCCGCGCCTGTTCCGGGCTCATGCCAATGCCGTTGTCCCAGCACAAGACCCACAGCCACGGGCCTGATCGCCTGACACCCAGCAAGACACGTCCACCCGCAGGCGTGTATTGCAAAGCGTTGGACAGCAGGTTCCTGACCATGCGCTGAACGGCTGGCGGGTGAACCCATACCTGCACAGATGCGCAGCGGTGGCGCAAGACCACATGCCGCAGCCTGGCCAAGGACCGAAACTCATGCACCAGCGGCGTCAACAGGTCGGGCAAATGCATGCGCACCGTGGGCGGGGCGGGGCCGTTTTCTGCCTTTTCCGAAGACCAATCGCGCAATTGGTTCATGAAGTCATCCACCGATGCGGTGGCCAGTCGCATGCCTGTGACCAATCCCGCTTGTTGGTTGGCAGGGGCGGTGACCAAGGCATTCGCATACAGCTGAATGCTTTGCAAGGGTTGCCACAGATCGTGGTGGGCGGCGGCATACCAACGGTGCCTGGCTTGCGACAGGCTGTGGCTTTGGCGCAAGGCGCGTCGCTCTGAAATCACTTGCACGCACACCGACAAGCCCAACAAGGCTGACACCAATGCACCTTGGACAAATTGCACCCCCAAGGTGATGACCAAGGCCCATTCAAACCACCGATAGGCCCAATACACCCCGATGGAAGACAGGTACACCAACCACACCCCCGTGAACAACGCATGCGCGGCTGTGCGTTGCGCTCGCCAATGGAACCCAGCCAATATCGCCATGCCCGCGGCATGCACCGATCCGCCATACAGCAGCAAGGCCCGCAACCACTCGGGCGACAAGACCACACACGCAGGCACCACCCACCACCAAGCCCAAGCGGCTGTTTGCAGCACGTGGTGGGTTCGGGGGTGGTGTTGTGCCGTTTTCAAAAAACTCTGTGCATGGTGCAGACTGATGACAAACAAAAGCCAATAAGCCAGGCTGCCGATCCACGCGGCCTGAATCCGGGTGAGCGAAGGCCACAACAAATTCAGCAAACCACTCACCCAGGCTGCTGCCAGGAGTTCGCAAAACGCCATGCCTAAAAAAACAGGCAATTTCAAGTGGCGCAAACTCCTCACCAGGCTCAAGCCATAAAACACCACCATCAAGGGAACGGCAAGCACCGCACCCATGACCAACATCAAGCGCTGGTGTTGCGCCATGTAGGTGGCCGGGGTGTCCAATTGCAGGGGAAATTGAACCCGGTTGGGTCCTTCGGTTCGCAACAACACATCCAACCGCTTGGCCCCTCGGCGCTCCAACACCCACAGAGGGAACAAGTGCCCTTCGCCCCCCTGCTGTGCTTGGGTATCCATGCCTGCCTGCCAGACCCAATCACCGCCATCACGCCTGATCCACACATCACTGTGGTCTTGGGTGGGCGACTGCAAACTCAACCACCACTGCTCTTGATCAGCGGAATCGACCAACACCGTCCAGCCCGCCCAGTGCGGTGGGCTGTTGGCCGGGCCCAGCACCTGGTTGGGATGGCTCAGCCGTTTGGCCGACGGGCTTTGGGTCATGGCCCAGGCTTGCGCTGGCTGCCAGAGGGCACCAGGGTCAGCCATCACCCGCAATGGCTTCCACAGCGCATCGCTGGGTTCACCTTGCGCCCAAACCCCGGTGGAGACCAGCCACGCCAACCAAACCACGCACCACCGGGCGCTGCGAAACCGATCAGTCATGCGCTGCACCGTGTTGCTGTGTCCACAAGACATAACGGGTGCTGGCTTGGGTGCGGTTTTGCACTCCCAAGCGTTGGTAAATGTCGCTCATGTGCGTCCGCACCGTGTTTTCGCTGATCGCCAACTCGGCGGCAATCTCGGCTCGGCTTTTGCCCTGCGCCAGCATCGCCAGGACCAATCGTTGACGCTTGGAGAGCTGGTGAATCGAATCAGGCTCGGGTTCATGCGCGGCATGGCTGGGGGTGCGGTTCAAGGCATCAGCCAAGGCGGTCAACAACTCGGTCATGAGGTGGGCAGAGGAGACCGATTTGCTGAGGAACAGCACCTGGTTGGCCAAACAGCTTTGCGCCAAGTGCTCGTCGTCCAATGCCGTCAGCACCACCATGGGTCCCACCGATCGGCTGGCACAAAACGCATCAAGCGTTGCCATGCCTTTGGAATCCGGCAGGTTCAGGTCGAGCAAGACCATGGCAAACGGCCCCTGTGCCTGCAAGCAAAGCAAACCCTGCTGCAAGCTGTTGGCCTGCACACACACCACCTCAGGCAAATGGCGTTGCAATTGCACCCGCAAGGCATCCGCCATCAAGGGATGGTCTTCGACGATCAGGATGCGCGGTTTGAGCATGGCCCACCTCCTGTGCAGAGGTGTACAAAGTTTCAGCTTGGCTCACAAGGGAGGCCAAATCAAACTGAGGTTTTATGCGGTAGCGGGTTTGTGCGGATGGTGCATGGCTGCACGTCGCAGCATGAAGGCGCAGAGCAAGCCAAGCAGTGAGATCGGCATGGCTGCCCAAAACACGGATTGCAACCCCATGCGGGTGCTGATGGCTGCGCCACCCATGGCCCCCAACACGCCGGTGAAGCCATAGCCAATCACCGCGTACAAAGCTTGACCGCGTCCGCGCAAGCGCCCAGGGAAATGTTGCGACAACCAGGCGATGCACACCGTGTGTTGGATGGCAAAGGTGAACACGTGCAAGCATTGCGCCAGCAACAGCACCCACAGCACTTGCCCAAACCCAGCGGTGAGGCCCATGCGCACCGCCATCAAACCCGTGCACACACACAGCCAGGCAGGCAAGCTCAACCAATGCAGCCAGCGGCTTTGCGTGAAAAAGCCGACGATCTCCACCAACACCGAAATGGCCCACAGCACGCCAATCATGTCTTTGCCGTAGCCGAGCTCATCCAGGTACAAACTGAAAAACGTGTAGATGGCCACATGCGACAGCACATG
>CAJBOO010000031.1 GCA_903956845.1 uncultured Burkholderiales bacterium | reverse complement strand
TATGGCGCCATGCGCTTCGTGGCCGAGTATTTCCGCGAGCCCGATGCCCACTTGGGCTTGCTGGCGCTCGGCCTGAGCATGGGTCAGTGGTTGTGCGTGCCGATGGTGGTGATCGGTGTGGCCATGGCCTGGTGGGCAGGTCGACAGGCGCCTGGCCATCCGCATTAAAGTCGACGGCATGAACGCCAACCTTTATGCCTTGCTGCGCCAAGGCTTTCCCCAAGACCTGGACAACTTGGCGGTGGAAACCGACACCGGCTTGCGCTACAGCTGGCGCGACCTGGAGCGCGGCAGTGCCATGATGGCCAACTGGCTACAGAGCCTGCAACTGCCAGACGGTTCGCGTGTCGCGGTGCAGGCAGACAAATCGGTGGAGGCCTTGATGCTCTACCTGGCCACCTTGCGGGCAGGGCATGTGTTTTTACCCCTCAATCCGGCTTACCAAAGCAGCGAAGTGGCTTACTTCGTGGGCAACGCTGAACCCGCCGTCGTGGTCTGTACCCCGGCCAACTTTGGGTGGGTCAGCAAAATCGCTTTCCAAGCAGGCACCCGCTACGTCATGACCCTGACGGACCAGCGCAGCGGCAGCTTGCTCGACCGCGTGGCCCATCACAGCGACCAGCAAACACCGGTGCAACGCCAGCCCAGCGATGTGGCTGCGATTTTGTACACCAGCGGCACCACGGGCCGCAGCAAGGGCGCGATGCTCAGCCACGCCAACCTGGGCAGCAACGCGCAGGTGTTGCAGGACTACTGGGGCTGGGTGCCGGGCGATGTGCTGCTCCACGCTTTGCCGATCTTCCATGTGCATGGCTTGTTCATCGCCATCCACGCTGCGCTGCTCAATGGCAGCCCCATGCTGTGGCACGCCAAGTTCGAGCCGCAGCGTGTCTTGGCCGATCTGCCTCGCGCCACGGTGTTCATGGGGGTGCCCACGTTTTACACCCGCTTGTTGGCGCAGCCAGGCTTGACGCCCGGGGTGTGCGCCAAGATGCGTTTGTTCATTTCGGGCTCGGCACCCATGCTGGTCGACACCTTTCAAGATTGGCAACAACGCACCGGGCACACCGTGCTTGAGCGTTACGGCATGAGCGAAACCCTGATGCTCACCTCCAACCCCTACCGCGCCGATGCGCGCTTTGGGGGTCAGGCTGAGCGGGTGGGTGGGAGTGTGGGTTTCGCGCTGCCAGGTGTGTCACTGCGCATCCACAACGAACAGGGTTTGCCCGTTGCTGTGGGCGAGGTCGGCAGCATCCAGGTCAAGGGCCCCAATGTCTTTGGGGGTTACTGGCGCATGCCCGAGAAAACCGCGCAAGAGTTCACCACGGATGGTTTTTTCATCACCGGTGACATGGGCACGCTGGACGACAACGGCTACGTGCGCATCGTGGGGCGCAGCAAGGACTTGATCATCAGTGGCGGTTTGAATGTTTACCCGGTGGAAATTGAAGACGCCTTGAACCAACTGCCCGGCGTGTTGGAGAGCGCGGTGGTGGGTGTGCCGCACCCTGATTTCGGGGAGGTAGGCTTTGCTTTCGTGTTGGCCAAACCAGGTGCCACGCTGGCGCCGCAGGCTTTGCTGGGCAGTTTGAAGGAGCAGTTGGCGGGCTTCAAGGTGCCCAAGCAATGTCAAGTGATTGCAGAGTTGCCGCGCAATGCCATGGGCAAAGTACAAAAGAACCTGCTGCGCGACATGGCGTTGACGTTGACGCTTGACCTGCCCTGAGGGTCAAGCCAGCATGCGCCCGGGGTTCATCAGGTTGAGCGGGTCCAAGGCCTGCTTCACGCGGCGCATCAGGGCCAGCGCCACCGGGTCTTTGTAAGCGGGCAAGGTGTCTGCTTTGAGCAATCCAATGCCGTGCTCTGCGCTGATCGAACCACCGAAGGCCTTGACGGCTTCAAACACCCGGTGGTTCACCTCGGCTTCGTGCGCGCTCAAGAACTGCGCTGCATCCACACCGATGGGGCATTGCACGTTGTAGTGCAAATTGCCGTCGCCCAAATGCCCAAAATGGATCAACCGCACCCCTGGCAAAGCCTGCGTGAGCAGCGCATCGGTGTGCGCCACAAAACCAGGGATGGCCGACACGGGCAAGGCGATGTCATGCTTGATGTTCAAGCCTTCTGCGGCTTGCGCCAGGCTGATGCTTTCGCGCACATGCCACAACTCGCGTGACTGCGCCAGACTTTGCGCCACCACCGCATCATGGATGCAGCCCGCGTTCAATGCTTTCTCCAGCAAAGTTTCCAGCCTCGCTTGGGCATGGTCTTCGTTTTCGGTGTCACTCAACTCCAGCAACACGGCGTGAGGTGCTGATGGCCAAAAGGGGATGTGCAGTTGGGGCAGGTGTTTGGCCACCAAACCGAGCGCGGCGTGGCCCATGATTTCAAAACCAGTCAAACCCGCGCCCAGGTGTTGTTGCGCCAAGCCCAGCAGGTCCACGCCAGCCTGTACCGACGGGACGCACGCCCAAGCGGTGCGCTGGGCCGCGGGGAGCGGAAAAAGTTTCATGGTGGCGGCGGTGATGATGCCCAGCGTTCCCTCGCTGCCGACGAACAGGTGACGCAAGTCGTAGCCGGTGTTGTCCTTGCGCAGGCCGCTCAAACCGTTCCACACCTCGCCTTGGGGCGTGACGACTTCCAAGCCCAAACACAGTTCACGGGCGTTGCCGTAACGCAGCACCTGGGTGCCACCGGCGTTGCTCGCCAAGTTGCCGCCCAGCGTGCAACTGCCCTCTGAAGCCAAGCTCAGTGGCAACAGCAGACCTGCATCGTTTGCGCTGTGCTGCAGGTTTTGCAGCACGCAGCCCGCTTCAGCGGTCAGCGTGGCATTGGCTGGGTCGATCTGGCGAACGGTGTCCAAGCGCCGCAAACTCAGCACGACTTCTTGGCCTGAGGCATTGGGCGTGGAGCCCATGACCAGGCTGGTGTTGCCTCCTTGCGGGACGATGGGTGCGCGGTGGGCCACGCAGGCCTTGACCACTGCAGCCACCTCGGCGGTCTGGCCGGGGCGCACCACGCACAACGCCTTGCCTTGTGCGCGGCCACGCCAGTCGCGCTCATAAGCGCTGAGGTCCTGCCCGAACAACACATGCGGCTCGCCCACGGCGCGCTGCAAGGCGGCCAGCAGGTCAGACACGGGGAGCCTCTGCGGCGTCCAACGCTGCTGCATCTGGGTCGGCAGCGGCTGCCAATGCCGCGTTGCGCAAGCGCAGTCGCACATGCAGGGCGCAGGCGGTGAACAAGACCAGGCACAGTGCGATTTCCAAACCCGCATAAGCATTGCTGGGCCAAGGGTCGCCATACGCGCGGATCACGCCTTCCATGAAATACAGCCAAACCACCAAGCTGACCCAGCGGTAGGTGTACATGCGGTTTTTCAGCAAGCCAGCTAAGGGCAAAAACAAAGGAAGTGACTTGAGCACCAACCAAGAGCCGCCTGGGCGCAAGGGCGCGAGCCACAACTCCCAGGTAAAGGACAGGGCAATCAAGCCCAACAAGCTGCCCACGGCCAGCCAGCGGGTGACTTGGACGTGGCGGCGGGCGGTATCGGTGAGGGGTGGGGTCGATGGCATGATATGCGGATGATTGTCTCGTATCTCTCCAACGCCCTGGCTCGCCTGGCCGATTTCCCCTGGCGCATGGCCGCCCGCCATTTGCGTGACCGTTTTGCCGATGACCGCTTGGGCCAGACCGCGGGTGCCTTGACCTTTACCACCACCATCGCCTTGGTTCCCTTGATCACGGTCACCCTGGCTGTGGTCACTGCATTCCCGATCTTTGACCAATTCCAAAATGTCTTGCAACGCTGGCTGATCGAAAGCCTGATTCCCGACAGCATTTCCCGCCAAGTGTTGGGCTACCTGACCCAGTTCACCAACAAGGCGAGCCGATTGGGTTCGTTGAGTTTCGCGGCCTTGTTTTTCTCGGCGCTGGCCTTGGTGTTCACCATCGACCGCAGCTTGAACGCGATTTGGCGTGTCTACAAACCCCGCGCTTGGGGCGAACGCTTGCTGCTGTATTGGTCGGCACTGACCTTGGGGCCCATGCTGGTGACCGCGAGCTTGGTGACCATGGCCTCGGTCATCAGCTGGTCTGGCGGGTCTTTGCGCAGCCAAGGGCCGGGCATGAAATGGGCCTTGGATGTGCTCGAGTTTGCCTTGTTGTGGGGTGGTATTTCAGCGCTTTACCGCTTTGTGCCCAATACCCATGTGCCTTGGAGGCAAGTCTTGGGTGGCAGTTTGGCCACCACCATCGTGCTGGAGGTGGCCCGCAGTCTGCTGACCTGGTATTTGGGCAACATGCCCACCTTCTCCTTGGTGTATGGGGCATTTGCCACGGTGCCGATTTTGTTGGTGTGGATTTACATCACCTGGGTGATCGTGCTGTTGGGCGCGGTGTTGGTGGCGAGTTGGCCCAGCCTCATGATGGGTGCCTTGCGCGACAGCAACACCCCGGGTTGGCATTTCCAATTGGCACTGGAAACGCTGCGCTTGTTGCGCGACGCCCGACAACTAGACAGCCACGGCCTGGACAGCTTGCGTTTGGCCACGCAACTGCAGGTGGATCCCCTGCAACTCGAGGGTGTGCTGGAAACCCTGCAAGCCATCGACTGGGTGGGCCTGCTCAGCGAAGAGTCGCCTGAGCGGCCACCCCGGTATGTGTTGTTGGCCGATGTGAACAACACCTTGCTCTCGCCCTTGCTTCACCGCTTGTTGTTGCCAGAAGGGCCGAGCACCCAAGCCATGTCAGCCCGTTGGATGACCTGGCGTTTGAATGACGTTTTGTGAGCGCTGGCCCCATCACTTCAAAAACCGTTTGATCGCGTCCAGGGTTTCGTCGGGTGACTCGCTCATTTGGTGATGCCCATGGGGGATCCTCACGACTTCCAGGCGTTGACCGCTGGCGTGGGCTTGGGCGATCAGGGCTTGCGCGTTTTTGGGCGTGGTCATTTGGTCGTTCTCACCCAACACCATCATCACGGGGCAGGTAACGGCAGCCATGGCCTGCAAGCCTTGGTCATAGTCATTGCAGGCCTTGAACCCCGTATGGAAGAGATTCACTTGGGAATTGCTTGCCAAGACCCGTCGTCCCAAAGCCAAGCTCGCGCCAAACACCCATGACCCCGCGCCCGAGGGCGGTGCCAAGGTGGCGCGGGAAAACACATTGGTCATGTGCAGCGCTTTGTGGGGTTCTTTCAAGGCAGCGTCGAGCAAAGCGGGCGAGACTTTCATCGGGTAGGCGGTGCCCACCATCACCAAGTGGCTGATGCGATCGCCCAAGTTGGCCGCGGTTTGCATGGCGATCAGCGAACCAAAACTGTGGCCCACCAGGGCTGCCTGTTGCACCCCTTGGGCATCGAGCAAGGCCTGGATGAACAAAGCGGCTTCTTGCACCGTGGCGGGCGGCGGCCCCTCGCTTTTGCAGTGCCCAGGCAAGTCAATGGCCAACACATTCCAGCCGTGGTGCGCCAGATAGCGGCTTTGCAGTGCCCACACACTGTGGTCGCACAGCACGCCGTGGATCAGCACAACCGTGGGTTGGGCGGGGTTGAAGTCTTTGCCGCCGGTGTAGGCGTAGCTGGCGTGACCGTTGACGGACATGTGCATCAGGGGCTCCTCAAGTGGCTTTCTCTGCGGCTTTCAGGGCCCGTTTCAAATCGTCGATCAAATCATCCGGGTCTTCCAGGCCCACCGACAAGCGGATGGTTCCCGCGCCAATGCCGGCTTGCGCCAGGGCGTCGTCGCTCATGCGGAAATGCGTGGTGCTGGCCGGGTGGATGACCAGGGATTTGCTGTCGCCCACATTGGCCAGGTGGCTGAATATCTTCAGCGCTTCAATGAAAGCGCGGCCTTGTTGACGTGAACCTCGGATGTCAAAACTGAACACTGAACCCGCCCCGCGCGCACCGCCTTTTAAGAGTCGATTGGCCAAGGCATGGCTGGGGTGGCTGTCGATCAAGGGGTGACCCACCCTGGACACCATCGGGTGGGCCGCCAAAAAAGCCACGATCTTCTCGGTGTTGGCCAAGTGGCGTTCCATGCGCAGCGGCAAGGTTTCCATGCCCTGCAAAATCAACCAGGCTGAGTGGGGGCTCAGGCATGCGCCGAAGTCGCGCAAACCTTCGCGACGCGCTCTCAGCAAAAACGCACCCACGGTGCTTTCCTCCGAGAACACCATGTTGTGAAAGCCTTCGTAAGGCTCGGTGAGTTCGGGAAATTTGCCGCTTTTTTCCCAATCGAAACTGCCACCATCCACCACCACGCCTCCGATCACCGTGCCGTGGCCACTCAAAAACTTGGTGGCCGAGTGGTAGACCAAATCCGCGCCCAACGACAAAGGCTGCATCAAATACGGTGTGCTCAAGGTCGCGTCTACCAAGAGGGGCACGCCGTTGTCGTGCGCCAATTGCGAGATCAGGGGGATGTCGAGCACGTCCAAACCCGGGTTGCCCACGGTTTCGCCGAACAAGAGTTGGGTGTTGGGGCGAATCGCTGCACGCCAAGCGTCCACATCGCCAGGATGGACAAAAGTGGTTTCAATGCCAAAGCGACGCAAGGTGTAGTGCAACAGGTTGTGAGAGCCGCCATACAAGGCAGAGCTGGCCACGATGTGCGAGCCGGCCCCCATGAGCGTGGCCACACTCAGGTGCAGCGCAGCTTGGCCGCTGGCGGTGGCAATCGCGCCGATGCCGCCCTCCAAAGCCGCAATGCGTTGCTCGAACACCGCGGTGGTGGGGTTGCTGATGCGGCTGTACACATGGCCAGCGCGCTCGAGGTTGAACAGCGCTGCGGCTTGGTCTGACGACTCAAACACATAGGAGGTCGTCAAGTGAAGCGGCACCGCACGGGCACCGGTGGTCGGGTCAGGTTGGCTGCCAGCGTGCAGCGTCAGCGTGTCGAAATGGGGGTCTGCGTAACCGGGCATGTCATCCTCGTTCTTACCATGTGTCGAATCCAGATTGTGGGCTATATTGGAATGGAAGCAGCGGCTCTCCAAGCCCGTCCGCCGTCACCGTCCCCGAGGAGCCTTCCATGAAAGTCAGCGACATCCTTCGCATCAAGGGCACCACGCTCTACACCACCACGCCATTGGCGCCATTGGCTGAAGCGGTGCAAACCATGTCTGAGCACGACCTGGGCTCTATCTTGGTGATGGACCATGGAGACTTGGTGGGCATCCTGACTTTCCGTGAAGTGATTTTGGCGCTCACCAAGAACGGCGGCAGCTTGGGGCAAACCACGGTGCGCGGTGCCATGGACGACCACCCCATCACCTGTTCACCCGAGACCGAGCTGGACGAGGTGCGCCGCATGATGCTTGAGCGCCATGCCCGCTACCTGCCGGTGCTGAGCAACCGCCAACTCATGGGCGTGGTGAGCTTTTATGACGTGGCCAAGGCGGTGGTGGACAGCCAAAACTTCGAGAACCAGATGCTCAAGGCCTATATCCGCGATTGGCCAGCGGAAGAAGAGGGCGCGAAACAGAATCAATAAACAGCATCGTGGTCGCCCACATTCAAGGGAATGATTTGCTGGTCTTGAATAAGTAGCTCCAAGGTGATGCGATAGGACAGATGGATGGACACTGAGTGAATGCCTTGAAGTCGTCCTGACAAGGCATGCAGCCGAAGAGACGGGTGGTGTGGATTCATTTCCAGCAGTGCCAGGGTTTTGGCGTATTGGTTTGTCAACTCGGGATGACGTTTTAAAAAGCGCAAAGCACGACGCATATAGCTGTCAGTGAAGACCAAGTGGTAAGGCATGGCTTGCTTATTTTTTGGAACTGGACTCGTTCACTTTGACCATGTCGTCCAACCTGCTCAGGTGCGCTTCGGCGCTTTCTTGCACCACGCGACCAGCAGCCACATCGGCGCGACTTTGAGCCAGGGCGGCTTCAAGTTCACACTCGCGCAGGTAATGGTATTGCGCCATTTCCATGATCACGTATCGCTGTGCACCGCGCACCGAGATGGTGGCTTCGGTTTGGTCGGCCAGTGCGGACTCAATGGCAGAAATACCCCTTACCTTAAGGTCGTTGGCGGTGAGTTGGCTCATAAGGACTCCTTCAATAGCACGATTATAAATACGATTGAACGTGCGATAAAAAGGATTGCTTGTTGCCCATTTTGACAGTGGAGAACTGGCTGCAGCAGTTGCAGGGATAATCCCCTGCATGAGCGGCAACACCTTCGGAACACTTTTCACCGTCACCAACTTTGGTGAATCCCACGGCCCGGCCATTGGCTGCGTGATCGACGGCTGCCCACCAGGCATGGCCCTGAGCGAGGCCGACATCCAGCACGACCTCGATCGCCGCCGCCCTGGCACCAGCCGTCACGTGACCCAACGCCAAGAACCCGACCAAGTGCAAATCCTGAGCGGCGTCTACCAAGGCGTGACCACCGGTACCCCCATCGCCTTGCTGATACAAAACACCGACCAACGCAGCCAAGACTATGGCGACATCCTGCAAACCTTTCGCCCAGGACACGCCGACTACACCTATTTGCAAAAGTACGGTGTGCGCGACCCGCGCGGCGGCGGTCGTTCTTCCGCACGGTTGACAGCGCCCACCGTGGCTGCTGGCGCGGTCGCGAAAAAATGGTTGAAAGAAAAATTCGGCACCAGCTTCATCGGTTGCATGACGCAACTGGGTGAACACGCCATCGGTTTTGAAGACTGGTCGCATGTGCCGAACAACCCCTTTTATGCACCCATCGCCGATGTGGCGCACCTGGAGAGCTACATGGACAGCCTGCGCAAGGCGGGGGATTCCTGCGGTGCTCGCATCCGCGTGGTGGCGCAAGGCATGCCTGTGGGTTTAGGGCAACCGATTTACGACCGGCTGGACGCGGACATCGCCCACGCCATGATGGGTTTGAACGCGGTCAAGGGCATCGAGATTGGCGCAGGCTTTGCCAGCGTGGCGCAGCGCGGCTCCACGCATGGTGACAGCCTCACCCCTGATGGATTTGCCAACAACAACGCTGGGGGCATCTTGGGCGGCATCAGCACTGGCCAAGACCTGGAGGTGAGCATCGCCATCAAGCCGACCAGCTCCATCCTCACGCCCCGCGACAGCATCGACAGCGCAGGCAACGCGGTGCAGGTGCAAACCAAGGGGCGTCATGACCCTTGTGTTGGCATCCGAGCCACACCGATTGCCGAAGCCTTGCTCGCCTTGGTGGTGATGGACCATGCGCTGCGCCACCGCGCCCAGTGCGCGGACGTGGTGATGCCACTCGCCCCCATCCCCGCCCAACGCAGCGATTGACCCCATGACGACAGACACAGCGCCGCGGGTGTCGCGGCGTCAACTGGTGCCGTTTGCCGCGCTCTCCGCCAGCTACTTTGCCCACATCGGGTTCTTCAACCCTTACTTGCCCTTGTGGCTCAAGCACCTGGGTTTGAGTTTGTGGATGATTGGCTTGCTCACTTCCATGCAGGCGGTCACACGCGTATTTGCACCCTACCTGTGGGGCTGGCTGAGTGACCGCAGTGGTGAGCGCGTGCCCCTCATGCGGTGGTGCGCGGGGATGGCCTTGTTGTGCTCAGTGGGCTTGCTGTTCAGCGACGCGCCTTGGTGGTTGGCAGCCGTGCTGTTTTTGATGTTCACCCACACCAGCGCGATGATGCCCATGAGTGAGGCAGCGATGGCGCACCTGGTGAGTCACCAAGGCACGCTGGATGTGCGCCGCTATGGCCGCATCCGTTTGTGGGGGTCTTTGGGCTTCTTGGTCACGGTGTTTGTGTCTGGCGCATGGTTTGAGGCGCATGGCATGGGCGACTTCCCCCTGTGGACGGTTTTCACGCTGGTGGCCATCAACCTGAGTGTGTGGAACCTGCCGAATGTGCGCGAGGAAGCCCAGGCGGTGCAGGGACAAGCAGGCTTTGCTCAGGTGCTGCGGCAACCCCAATCCATTTGGTTTTTTGCCACTTTGTTTTTCCATGTGCTGTCGCATGTGGCCATCTACACGTTTTTCAGTTTGTACCTGGATGAACTGGGTTATGGCAAAGACATGATTGGTGTCTTGTGGGCGGTGTCGGTGGTGGTGGAAATCATCGGCTTCTTCACGCAAAGCCGCTGGTTGCATTGGCTCAGCTTGCCTGCGTGGTTGTGTGTTTGCACCGGTGTCATGGCGCTGCGCATGGGCCTGACCGCGTGGTTTGGCCAACTCTTGTGGGTGTTGTTGCTGGCGCAGTGCCTGCATGTGTTCACGTTTGCGATTCAACACACGGTCTGCATTGCCTGGTTGTCACAGCATTTCCCGGGCCGCTTGCGGGGCCGCGGCCAAGCGCTGTATGCGGTGATTGGCTACGGTTTCACCGGTGTCTTGGGGGCTTTGGGCGGCGCGGCG
>CAJBOO010000030.1 GCA_903956845.1 uncultured Burkholderiales bacterium | reverse complement strand
GGAATGGCTGCATGACGTCCATCTTCGACCAACACCTCGATAAAAACCCAGCCAATTTTGTGGCGCTCTCTCCCGTGAGTTTTGTTGAACGCAGCGCCGAGGTGTTTGCCGATTTGGAAGCGGTCATTCATGGACAGCGTCGCTACACCTGGGCACAACTGCGCGACCGATCCGCCAGACTGGCTGCTGCATTACAAGCCGCTGGCGTCAAGCGCGGCAGCACCGTCAGTGTGATGCTGTCCAACACGCCTGAAATGATTGAGGCGCACTATGCAGTACCCGCTTTGAATGCAGTGCTCAACACCTTGAACACCCGCTTGGATGCCGGTTTGTTGGCATGGCAAATGAACCATTGCGAAGCCACGGTGTTGATCACCGACGCCGAGTTCTCTGACACCATGGGCCAAGCTGTGCAGATTTTGAAGAACGCGTTTCAGCGTGAGCTGCTGGTCATCGATGTGTGCGATTCGGAGTACCAAGGTGCAGGTGAACGCATTGGCAGCCACGACTATGAGCACTGGTTGTCGCAACACGAGCCCCTTGAAAAATTGCACGGACCTGGTGACGAATGGGATGCGATTGCCGTGAGTTACACCTCCGGCACCACCGGCGACCCCAAAGGCGTGGTGACCCACCACCGCGGTGCCTATTTGAACGCGGTCAGTAACGCGGTCACTTGGCACATGCCGCACTTTCCACGCTACCTGTGGACACTGCCCATGTTCCATTGCAACGGCTGGTGCTTTCCCTGGACCATCGCCATGCTGGGTGGGGTGCATGTGTGTTTGCGCCGCGTCGAAGCGGTGCACATATTGGAAAACATGGCGGTGCACCACGTCGATCATTACTGCGCCGCGCCCATTGTTCACAACTTGTTGATCGCAGCACCTGAGGCCCTGCGCAGCACCATCACCCACAAAGTCAAAGGCATGGTGGCAGGCGCTGCGCCCCCCGCATCCATGATGGAAGGGATGGCGCAAATGGGTTTTGACATCACGCACGTGTATGGCCTCACCGAAGTCTATGGGCCAGCTTCGGTAGCGGTGAAACAAGACTCGTGGACAACCGAGTCGTTGTCAGAACAAGTGCGTCTCAATGGCCGTCAAGGTGTGCGCTACCCCTTGCAAGAAAGCATGACGGTATTGAACCCTGAATCCATGTTGTCCGTTGATGCAGATGGCACCGACATGGGTGAAATCATGTTCCAAGGCAATTTGGTGATGAAGGGCTATTTGAAAAATCCGACCGCCACAGCCAAGGCCTTTGAAGGCGGTTGGTTTCACACAGGAGACTTGGCGGTGCTGGAATCAGACCGCTACGTGAAGATCAAAGACCGCAGCAAGGACATCATCATCTCGGGCGGTGAAAACATCAGCTCCATTGAAGTGGAAGATGCGTTGTACCGACACCCGGCGGTCATGGCCTGCGCCGTGGTGGCCAAGCCTGACAACAAATGGGGCGAGGTACCGGTGGCCTTTGTCGAGCTCAAGCCCCAAAGCGCTGTGACCGCTGCTGAATTGATCAGCCATTGCAAAAGCCTGCTG
>CAJBOO010000029.1 GCA_903956845.1 uncultured Burkholderiales bacterium | reverse complement strand
GCCATCTTGGGGTTCCAGAAACGGGTCTGGTGTCCAAAGTGAACACCGGCCTCCAACATTTCGCGCATGGATGTGGACATGAAATACTCCAAAGGTTGAGTCTAAAATCCAGTCGATCATTGCCTCACATACACAGAGTGTGATGGCAACACCTTGTTGCAACTGGTTTGGGATTTACTTTGCAAGCGACTGTTTGAACAATCTAACTGCAAAGCCTGAACATTTTAACATACTCCCTTTTGATGCTATTCACCCGCGACCCAGACCACCCATGAAAATTGCCGTTATCGGCGCCGGTACCTTGGGCGTCACCACCTCTTTAGAACTTATTTCTCACGGCCATGAGGTGAAAGTCTTTGAGAAAAACGCTGGCGTTGCCCAAGAAGCGAGTTTTGCAACGGCCGGATTCATCGGCCCTGGTTTAACCCATTCTTGGGTAGGACCAGGCATGGTTTCTCATATCCTCAAGAGGTATTTCAGCATGCAAGGCGGCATCAAGCGCCATGGCGTGGGTATTCCTGCGGGTTGGTTGCTGAAATGGTCTAAAGCCTGTGCTTCCCCGCATGTTGAAATGAAACAAGCGGCCATGCACCGCTTGGCTCAATACAGCCAAGAAGTTCTGAAAAGCATCACTGAGCAGCATGGCTTGAATTTTGAAATGAGTGCAGGAAGCCTTATTTTGTTGAGGTCTGAAAGTGAGTTGGCAACTTACCAAACACACTTGAAGTTACTCAAACAGGCCGACATCCCTTTCAAACAACTTGATTCGATGGAAACCTTGAAGGTGGAACCTGCTCTGTCATCTTCGGAGCGACTTTGGGGCTCGCTCTACTTTCCTAACGATGCTGTTGCCAATTGCCGTCAATTCACGCTGCTTGCCAAACAAATCGCAGAAAGCCAAGGGGTTGAGTTTCTCACTGGTAAAGAGGTTTTACCTTTGAGCGCCAACAACCCCTTGATGATTCAAGTCAATGGTATGCCTGATGAAAAGTTTGATCACGTGATCGTTTGCTCTGGGATAGGAACAAAACACATTCTCAAAAATCAATCCATTCCGTTGCCACTGTTGGCCATCCATGGATACACGGTCAGCGCCGCGGTGCGAGAGCCGATTGACGCGCCACTCAGCGGTGTTTTGGATGCGAGTTCGATGGTGTCTGTTTCACGAATGGGTCAACGCATACGTGTCAGTGGCATGTTCGAGCATGGACAAAATCCAAAGAAACCTGTTGATTCCGTGTCTTTGCTTTACAAAGTGTTGAATGATTGGTTTCCTGGCGCGGCTAAAACCACAGAGATTGTTCAAGCTTGGAAAGGCACGCGGGACGTTCTCGCGGATGGCTTGCCATTGATAGGGAGCAGCGGCATTCCAGGTGTCTGGCTCAACGCAGGACATGGCAACCATGGGTGGTCTTTTGCCTGTGGAACAGCGCGCCTGATCGCAGACATGATTTCTGGGCGGGAATGTGAAATTGATTTAAAGGGCTTGGGTATTGAACGCTACTAACCTCGGCCAACAAAGGGCATGTTGGTAGCCATCACCGTATGAAACAACACATTGGCTGTCAATGGCAGATTAGCCATGTACACAACTGAGCGGCCAACCTCGGCAACATCCATCAATGGCTCAGGTTTGACTTCACCATTGGCTTGCATCACGCCTTTGGCCATGGGGGCGGCCATCTCTGTGGCAGCATTGCCAATATCGATTTGTCCAACTGCAATGTGGTATTTGCGACCATCAAGGGAAGCCGTTTTGGTCAAACCACTGACCGCATGTTTGGTAGAGGTATAGGCAATGGAATTGGGCCTAGGGGCATAAGCCGAGATGGAGCCATTGTTGATGATTCGCCCCCCCATGGGCACCTGGTTTTTCATGGCAATGAACGCTTGCTGAATACAGTAAAACATGCCGTTCAAATTGATGTCCACTACTTGACGCCATTGCTCAATTTCTAAATCTTCAAGCGGTACTGGAGGCGCACTGATGCCGGCATTGTTGAAAAGCAGGTCAATCCGACCCCATTGATTCAACACTTCAGCAAACAAGGCTTTCACCGACACTGGATCAGCCACATCCGTGGGAATGACCAAACATTTCTGGCTGAAACCGCTTTCTTCAGACAAGGATTGGAGTGGTTGAGAGCGCCTGCCAGCCAAAGCCACATGCCACCCATCTTGCAACAATGCCAAAGCGGTTGCTTTTCCAATGCCTGATCCTGCGCCTGTGACAATGGCAAATTTAGAGTCGTTCATGCTCATTCCTGTGGGTGTTATCGACGTGATTTGAGATTTTTCTTGGGTTTGCCGGCAGTCTTTTTTACAGCAACAGTCAGCGGTGATTTCCCATGGTTTTTTTCACGCTGACTCGATTTTGGCAAACTCTTTTTCGAAGACGCAGTGTGCCGCGGGTCGTTGATGGACGGCTTCTTTTTCACTGATTTGTCCAAGAGTTCTGCGCCGGCCTCTTGTACCCAACGGAAATCAATTTTGCGACCATCCAAATCCACTCGGCTGACCTGAACCCGCACCCTGGCACCAATCGCATATCGAATGCCCGTTCGCTCACCGCGCAATTCTTGGCGTGCCTCGTCAAATCGGAAATAGTCTCCACCCAATTCAGTGATATGAACCAGTCCTTCGACATACATGGCATCTAAGGTAACGAATACACCAAAGCCAGTCACTGCCGTCACTGTGCCACTGTAGTCCTCGCCTAAATGCTCCCGCATGTATTGGCACTTCAGCCATGCTTCCACATCTCTGCTGGCCTCATCAGCCCGCCGCTCGTTCGCGCTGCAATGCAAGCCTGCAGCTTCCCATGCCAATAAGTCAGGCGAAGGCTTGTTTGCAGAACTGATTTTTTTGGGGTTTTTCTTGGCCTGACTTGAGAGACGACGCGCCAGTTTGGCGTGGGCTTCACCGGGCAAAGGGAGAGCGGGCAACTGATATTTCACGCCATGGATGATGGATTTGATGACGCGGTGAACCAACAAATCAGGATAGCGTCTGATCGGACTGGTGAAATGGGTGTAGGCCGGGTATGCCAGTCCGAAATGCCCGCTGTTGATGGGGGTGTAAATGGCTTGCTGCATTGATCTCAACAGCATGGTGTGGATTTGCTGTGAATCGGGCCTGTCTTTACACGCCTGAGCAATGGACTGAAACTGGTGAGGCGATGGCTCATCTCCCAAAGTTGCAGAGACCCCCAGTGCTTTCAAGTAATTGCGAAGCAATTCCGTTTTTTCAGGAGTTGGCCCTTCATGGACACGGTACAGGGATGGATTTTTATGCAACAAAATAAAGTCTGCACTGCAGACATTGGCTGCCAGCATTGCCTCTTCAATCAATCGGTGAGCTTCAGTGCGCGTGCGAGGGATGATTTTTTCAATGCGGCCGTTGTCATCACAAATGATTTGCGTCTCAGTCGTCTCAAAGTCAACAGCCCCGCGCTTTTGCCGAGATTGAAGCAAGCTTCTGTAGACATCGTGCAAGTTCATCAAGTCGGCTAATCGCTCCTTGTGTTTGACAGCCTGCGGTCCTCGGGTGTTGGACAAAATAGCAGCTACATCGGTGTAGGTAAATCGTCCATGGCTGTGCATGACAGCTTCATAGAATTGATAGGCTTGAATTTGTCCATCTTCGTCGATGACCATGTCACAGACCATGCACAAACGGTCAACTTGTGGGTTCAAAGAACACAGCCCATTTGATAATTTCTCGGGCAGCATGGGGATGACTCGGCGAGGAAAATACACGCTAGTCGCTCTGTCGTATGCATCAACATCAATGGCCGATCCAGTGTCTACATAGTGACCAACATCTGCAATGGCCACAAGCAATCGCCAACCATCAGAAGCGTTATCAGATACCGGCTGGCAATAAACAGCATCATCGAAATCCCTCGCGTCTTCACCGTCGATGGTGATCAATGGGACATCACGAAGGTCTACACGGTTGCTGCGGTCTTTGGCTGAAACTTTGTCTGGCAATATCAAAGCCTGTGCGAGACATTTGTCGGAAAACTCATGAGGTACGCTGTACTTGCGCACGGCAATTTCAATCTCCATGCCTGGGTCATCCATTTCGCCAAGCACTTCTTTCACGCGCCCCACGGGCTGTCCAAACAGGCTTGGGGGCTCTGTCAACTCAACCACTACCACTTGACCCACCAGACCGTTTCCTGTTGCGCCCTTGGGTATCAAAATATCTTGACCGTATCGCCTGTCTTCGGGGGCTACCAGCCAGACACCCCCCTCTTGAAGTAATCGACCAATGATGGCCTGCGATGGTCTTTCGAGGATTTCTACGATACGCCCCTCAGGACGGCCCTTGCGGTCTGTTCGAGAGATCCGCGCCAAAACGCGATCGCGATGAAGCACGGCGCGCATTTCATTCGCAGGCAGGTAAACATCGCTTTGTCCATCATCTCGCTGAACAAAGCCATGCCCGTCACGGTGTCCTTCTACAACTCCTTCGAATTCATCGAGATCGATAGATGGGTTGCTGGTATTTTTTTTGATATGATCCTCTGCTTTCCTGAAAGCCCAGGTGGCGGAATTGGTAGACGCACTAGTTTCAGGTACTAGCG
>CAJBOO010000028.1 GCA_903956845.1 uncultured Burkholderiales bacterium | reverse complement strand
TCGACATGCCCTGCGCCGCGTCCGAACCCATGTCGAAACCAATGCAGCCCCAGACCGCCCATTCTACGCGCCTGCCTTCATAAGCCCGTACCCCATGAAACAAGGCCCTTCTCTGGAGAACCTCAAGGCAACAGCGCCAGCAACGCCAACGGGCTTTGAATGATGTAATCCGCGCCCCACTTCACCACCTCGTCTTGCGCGCCCAAATAGCCGTAGTGCGCGGCCACGGTAGGCATACCCGCGGCCCTGCCGGCCACGATGTCGCGCTCGTCGTCGCCCACATACCAACAGGCCTCGGGTGGCAAACCCATGATCCGCGCGGCTTCCAGCAGGGGTGCGGGATGCGGCTTGGGGTGCGGCATGGTGTCGCCACTGACCACCGCTTGGGCGGTGTTGAACAGCGGCATTTGGCGGGTCAGGGGCAAAGTGAAGCGCTGGTGTTTGTTGGTCACCACGCCCCAGCGCAGGCCGCGTTGCTGCAGGGCGTCCAGCATCTCGGGTACGCCCGCAAAAATGGTGGTGCGCACGGTCATGGCCTGCTCATAGTTGCACAAAAACTCTTCGCGAAAGGCGTCATAGTCGGCGTGGTCGGGGTTCAGCCCAAACGCCACTTGCAACATGCCCCGCGCACCGGCGCCCGCCATGGGGCGGTACAGCTGGTAGTCCAAGGAAGGCAAGCCGCGCTCAAGGCGCATTTTGTCGGCGGCGGCACCCAGGTCGGGGGCGCTGTCAATCAGCGTGCCGTCGAGGTCAAACAAAATAGCTTGGGGCAAGGCAATCGTGGTCATGGGCGAACTAGGTTGAACGAGCACACTGGCAATCAAGCAGCTTTTTGAGTGCCGATCATGTAATTCACACTGGTATTCCCGTCCAACCAATAACGCCGGGTGATCGGGTTGTATTGCAGGCCTTTGCTGGCTTGCACATCCAGGCCAGCGGCGCGGCAATGGTTGGCTAATTCGCTGGGTTTGATGAATTTGGCATATTCATGGGTGCCCTTGGGCAGCAAATTCAGCACGTATTCCGCGCCCAGGATGGCAAACAAAAACGACTTGGGGTTGCGGTTCAGTGTGGAGAAAAACACCCAGCCGCCGGGCTTCACCAGCGTGGCGCAGGCCTGCACGATGGACGCGGGGTCGGGCACGTGTTCCAGCATTTCCATGCAGGTCACCACGTCAAAGCTGGCGGGTTTTTCGGCGGCCAAAGCCTCTGCGCTCACCTCGCGGTAGCTCACGTTCGGGGTTTGGGTTTCCAGCGCATGCAGTTGCGCCACTTTCAAAGACTTGGTGGCCAGGTCGATGCCGGTCACCTGTGCACCGGCACGCGCCATGGCGTCACTCAAAATGCCGCCGCCGCAGCCCACGTCCAGCACCTGCTTGTCTTTCAGGGGCACAAAGCCTTGGATCCAGTCCAGGCGCAGCGGGTTGATTTGGTGCAGCGGCCGAAACTCGCTGTGGGTGTCCCACCAGCGGTGGGCCAGTTCGGAGAATTTCGCCAGTTCGGCGGGGTCAACGTTCGTGTTCATGGCGGCATTGTCGGTGAATTGGCAACGGCAGCAGTGCCCCAGTTTCATCTAGGGTAAAGAGGCTGACCCATAAAAAACCCCGCCAAAGCGGGGTTTGAACAAGCTTGAAAGCTGATCAGTTCTTGCGGGCACCGACCACTTCGATTTCCACGCGGCGGTTTTTAGCGCGACCTTCTTTGGTCTTGTTGTCAGCCACGGGCTGCTTCTCGCCTTTGCCTTCGGTGTAGATGCGGGTTTTGTCCACACCCTTGCTGACCAAATAAGCCTTGACCGCTTGTGAACGGCGCATGGACAGTTTTTGGTTGTAAGCGTCAGAGCCCACGGCGTCGGTGTGGCCGACAGCGATGATGACTTCGAGGTTGATCGCCTTGATTTTGTCAACCAAGTCGTTCAATTTGGCTTTGCCTTCTGGTTTCAACACAGATTTGTCGAAATCGAAGAAAGTGTCAGCGGCGTAAGTCACTTTAGAGGAAGTGGCCACAGGCGCGGGGGCTGGTGCGGGCGCAGGTGCTGGTGCGGGGGCTGCAGCAGGTGCAGGCGCAGGCGCTGGCGCGGGGGCTGCAGCAGGCGCAGCTTTGGGTTGTTCCACGATGGCACCGTCACAGCCAGGTGCGGCAGTGGCAGGTGTCCAAGAGCTGTTGCGCCAGCATTCGCCGGATGAGTTTTTCCAAACTTCACCAGCGGTTGAGCGCCAGTTGTTGATTTCACCAGCGCCGCTGATGGATGCAAAGCCCAGCATTGACAGGGCAACCGCGATGTTTTTGATGTGTTTCATGACTATCCTTCTTTTAAAACCATGCCAGCATTTCAATTCAGCATTGAACTTGCTTGGGGGCGGGTAACCCCCTAGTACCTTCTGATTATGGCACATGGATTTGACAACCATCTGGCTTGGGCTTGCCCCTAAAATGGGCGGTTTACCCGTCCTGAATGGACCGTCTCCATGACCCAGTTTGCCAAAGAAACCCTCCCCACGAGTTTAGAGGAGGAAATGCGCCGCAGCTACCTCGATTACGCCATGAGCGTGATTGTGGGACGCGCCCTCCCCGACGCCCGGGATGGCTTGAAGCCGGTGCACCGCCGCGTGTTGTTCGCGATGCACGAGCTGAACAACGACTGGAACCGCCCCTATAAAAAATCCGCCCGTATCGTGGGCGACGTGATCGGTAAATACCATCCCCACGGCGACAGCGCGGTCTACGACACCATCGTTCGCATGGCGCAAGACTTTTCGCTGCGCCACATGCTGGTCGACGGCCAGGGCAACTTCGGCTCGGTCGACGGCGACAACGCCGCGGCCATGCGTTACACCGAAATCCGTTTGTCCAAAATCGCCCACGAATTGTTGGACGACCTGGACAAGGAAACCGTCAATTTCGGCCCCAACTACGACGGCAGCGAAAAAGAGCCGCTGGTCTTGCCTGCCAAATTTCCCAATTTGCTGGTCAATGGCTCGGCCGGTATCGCGGTCGGCATGGCCACCAACATCCCGCCGCACAACCTCAACGAGGTGGTGGACGCTTGCCTGCACATGCTGCGCCACCCCGAAGCTTCCATCGACGACCTGATGGAGATCGTGCCAGCCCCCGACTTCCCCACCGCCGGCATCATTTACGGCATCAGCGGCGTCAAAGAAGGCTACCGCACAGGACGCGGCCGTGTGGTCATGCGCGCCAAGTGCCACTTCG
Organism: uncultured Burkholderiales bacterium; assembly: GCA_903956845.1. GTDB lineage: Bacteria > Pseudomonadota > Gammaproteobacteria > Burkholderiales > Burkholderiaceae_C > Limnohabitans. The sequence continues at coordinate 130 of CAJBOO010000028.1, read as the reverse complement.
AGGACATCGACCGTGGTCAGCGCCAAGCCATCATCGTCGACGAGCTGCCCTACCAGGTCAACAAAAAGACCTTGCAAGAGCGCATGGCCGAGTTGGTGCACGAAAAGAAAATCGAAGACATCAGCCACAT